>JACUUQ010000007.1 GCA_014859175.1 Lutibacter sp.
TTGTGCACCAGCTTTTTTGGAGTCATACACAAAATATCCTTGCACATAATTATCGGTAGTTTCTCCAATAATTTTAATGGAGTTTTTATTTGCGCCAACTGTACCATCAGATCCCAATCCATAAAACATACAATCAAACGTATCTTTTTTAGTTTTGAAACTTGGATCATATGTTAAGCTGGTATTGGTAACGTCATCATTGATACCAATAGTGAAATGATTTTTTGGAGAATTTTCATCCAATTCATCATAAATTCCTTTAACCATTGCAGGCGTAAACTCTTTTGAAGAAAGTCCGTAACGGCCACCAACAATTGTAGGCATAGATTCACCCATTTCAACAAATGCGGTAACAACATCTAAATATAAAGGTTCACCAATACTTCCAGGTTCTTTTGTTCTGTCTAAAACCGCAATTTTCTTAACTGATTTAGGCATTTTTTCAATAAAATCATAAACGGAGAACGGACGGTATAAACGAACAATTAAAGCGCCAACTTTTTCACCTTGTTCAACCAAAGTGTCTATGGTTTCTCTAATTGGTCCGTCACCTGAACCCATCACAACAATTACTTTTTCTGCTTCCGGATGACCTATATAGTAAAACAAACTGTATTTTCTGCCAGTATGTTTATAGAATTCATCCATTGTTTTTTGAACGATTCCAGGAACGTTTTGGTAATAAGTATTGGCAGCTTCACGAGCCTGAAAGAAAACATCAGGATTTTGCGCCGTTCCTCTGATTACCGGATTGTCTGGATCTAAGGAATTTTTTCTGTGTTTCATCACTTCCTCTTCCGGCATCATTGCTTTAATCACATCATCTGGAATTCCGTTTATCTTAGAAATTTCGTGAGAAGTTCTAAATCCATCAAAAATATTTAAAAAAGGAACCCTGCTTTTTAAAGCAGAAGCCTGTGATATTAATGCAAAATCGTGCGCTTCCTGAACCGAACCTGCAAACAACATGGCAAAGCCGGTTGTGCGAGTTGCCATAACATCTGAATGATCCCCAAAAATTGATAACGCGTGTGTTGCAAGTGTTCTTGCAGCCACATGAATTACGGTTGGCAATAATTCACCGGCAATTTTATACATATTAGGTATCATTAGCAACAAACCTTGTGATGCGGTAAATGTTGTTGTTAAAGCGCCTCCTTGTAGTGAACCGTGAACTGCGCCTGCAGCACCACCTTCGCTTTGCATTTCAACAATTCTTGGAATGTTGCCCCAAATATTTGTTCGGCCTTTTGAACTGTACACTTCCGCATGTTCACCCATAGGCGATGATGGCGTAATTGGGTAAATTGCACAAACCTCGTTCGTTTTGTGAGCAACAATAGCTACCGCTTCATTGGCGTCACAAATTAATTTTACACTTTCTTGTTTCATTTTACTTTATATTTACACTGAAAAAATTTACAAAATAAAGTTTTCTTCAATTCCTTTATTTTATAAATAATATAATTAACTGTTCAAATTTATTTTGTAAAAATATACCAATAAAGTAGTATTTATAATGACATATATCAGCTAATTTGGCTATAAAATTATTTAGAATTGATATAAATTCCTGTTGCAAATAATTCATTTTTATAGTGTTACAAATAATTTTTATTATTAAAAATTGAAGTACGCCACATTTGTATCATTTTAAAATGAAAAATTTTCTTCTAAAATAAGCTTCTAAATTGAAAAATTTATAGAATTAACTATTTTTACGCTGTTTTATAAGGAAATGAAAAAAAAATGCAATAATAAATCTATTATTACGTAAAAAGTGTTGATTTTTAATGCATAATATAAATTTTTTGGCTCGAAAAAGACGCCTAAAAAGTATTTACAGAAAGGAAAATAAGTGGAGAATATTATTGAAAGAAGCTAGTTTTAACCGCGTTTAAATAGCGATCGCGGGCAAATTTATGTTCCACGATTTCAGGAATATAAGCATTGGTGAAATTTGGGATCCACTTTTTGATATATTTCAACTCTGGATCAAATTTTTCTTGTTGCGTCGTCGGATTAAAAACCCTAAAATAAGGAGCCGAATCACAACCTGTTCCGGCAACCCATTGCCAATTGCCGTTGTTTGAAGACAATTCAAAATCGAGCAGTTTCTCAGCAAAATATGCTTCGCCCCAACGCCAGTCAATCAATAAATGTTTGCACAAAAAACTTGCAGTAATCATCCGAACGCGATTGTGCATATAACCGGTTTTGTTTAATTGGCGCATTCCGGCATCAACAATGGGATAGCCGGTTTTGCCTTCGCACCACAATTTAAATTCGGCTTCATTATTTCTCCAGGGAATAAAATTATATTTCGATTTAAAATTTTCATTCACCACTTTCGGGTAATGAAAAAGAATCTGCATAAAAAATTCGCGCCAAATCAATTCACTCAAGTAAATTTGATTGGTTTTATTCGCATAATCAACCAATTTACGAACACTGATTGTCCCAAAACGCAAAAAAACCGAAGCGTTAGAAGTTTCAACGGAAGGAATGTCTCTTATATCCTGATATTTTTTGATGCATTTGGAATTGGACGGCAATACTTTAATCGTACTTTCCACAAAACCAATAGCGCTTAAAGAAGGAAAAGGAAAACTCGATTTAAAGAAATTGTCTTTTAGAGTTTCTGATTTGTATTCAATTGGCGTATCGGCATTGTATTTTTCCAGCCATTTGTTTTTATAGGGCGTATAAACGCTATAAGGCAATCCGTCTGCTTTCACAATTTCCGCTTCTTCAAATATAACCTGATCTTTATAGGTAAAGCAATTGCTGTTTTTTTGTTTGCAAAGCAGCTTTATTTTCTCGTCCCGCTGTTTTGCGTAAGGCTCATAATCTTTATTGAAAAATACATTTTTTACGTTAAATTCTTCAAAAATAGCGGCCCAAATTTCATCCGAATTTCCTTTTTTGATATATAATGATGCATTAAATTTTGCCAATTCATTATTGAGTTCTTTTAAAGTATCATAAATAAAATTCACCCTCGGATCATCTTTTGGCAATTCATTTAAAATAGCTTCATCAAAAATGAAAATTGGAAGTACGGGAAGTTTTGCATTTAACGCGTGAAACAAGGCGCAGTTATCTTCCAGCCTTAAATCGCGTCGAAACCAAAAAACTGAAATTTGTTCCTTCATCATCCTAATGCAACAGTTTTTATATTGAATTTCTTTTTGAAAAATTCTATCAAAAGTATGGCAGGATACAACATATTAAAAGCATAAACAGCATCTTCAACAGGAATTGTGAACAACCTGATGTTCAAATTTTCATCATTATTATACCAAACAACTTCATTTTCAATAAAACTTCCGGTTAAAATGCCGTTTACTAAAAAAAACGGAATGAGTATGATTGAAAAAGTGATGAAAAATTGCGGCAAAACCGGTGACTTTTTCCACAATGAAAATGCCATCAATAAAATAAAAACGCTGAAAGTAACCGTCGTGTATTTTTTTGGAAACGCATAAAGCAAAACCAAAATTGCAATCAACATTAAACCAATACTGATATATTTTGTCAATTTATCAGACAATTTTGTGTTTTCAAAGAAATAAAGAAAAGCATAGTGGGTAAAAATACTTGCATAAGGTATGCAGATAAAAAATAATATTTCCTCTATGGGCAACCCCCATAAATTTAAACCCAAATGATAATCAGGATTGAAGCCCCAAATGCCTTGCTGCGTAAATATAATATCCCAAAAAATAAAAAAGATGCCTACAATGAAAATAGACAGAAAAACAGCTTTCCACCACTTTATGTAATGCATTCTTGTTTTTTCAAAACTATATGCAAACGGAACAATAAAGGAAGCGATATTTAAAATTAAATAAAGGCTCATTATATGTTGAAGTATTTGAAAGGCACAAATAACATTCCAAAACACTCGCCTTCTTCTTTCCCTAAATGCTTGTGGTGTACTTTATGCGCTTTTCGTAAACCAACCAAATACTTGTTATTTGTTTTGTTAAACCATTTAAAACGCTTGTGAATTAGCACATCGTGCACCAAAAAATAGGCCATTCCGTATAACATAATTCCCAAACCAATAAAAAATCTATAATTTAAGCCACCTTCTAAACCCAGGTAAAAAAGCACAATGCTTGGAATTGCAAAAATGACAAAAAACACGTCATTCCGTTCAAACCAATTTTGATATCTGGGCTGATGATGGTCTTCGTGAAAATACCACAAAAAACCGTGCATCACAAATTTATGCGTTAACCAAGTCACACATTCCATCAACAAAAAAGTTCCGATTGTTATGAGTAAAAAAATCATATTTTGTTTAATAATAATTTAAGTTGGGCCGTTTGATCAGATGTAATATTATTTACCAACAACATGTTTTCGAGCATTTTATGCTTAAAAACCTTTGTTAAACTGCTTTTTTCTATTCCGTTTGAGATGGCGGAAAAATCTTCTTCAATATTGGAATCATAGTTCAAAAAAGCCGGCACTTCTTTCTGAAACACAAACCTCAAATAACGCAATTCAACATTCGATTTATTTTCAAGAATTACTTGGTCTAATGCCAATTTTCCCTTTTTGAAATTATTGTACTTTGACAATGGAAATTTCACATACTTGGCTTTCATAAAAAGCATCGCCGCATAATATCCTTTTGCTTCCGGACTTTTTTCTTTTTCCAGCAATTTCATATGAAACTCCGCTTCCTCAATTGAATTAATTTCAGGAAACTGATTTCTCACGTCGCTTAAAACTGATGCCTGCAACGAATTTATCATTAAAAAGAAAAGTAATAGCTTCATTTTATAAAATTACATCAAATTTAATTTAAATACGACAAAAGACCGCGCAAGCAAACTAATTTTAACCGGATTTGAAATTCTGATTCGCGTATTCATTATTTTTTCTGAAGGAGTGCTTTTCAATTTTTTTAACAAACCTTTGTAATAAATATAAGCTGTGTACACGCCAAACTTTGCTTCCATTGGCAATAGTTTTATGCCTTTATACGCTTCTTCAAAATCGTTTTCTATTTCTTCAATGATTTGGTTTTTTGAATTTAAATCTAAACGATGCAAATTTATCCCCGGAAAATAAGAACGGTTCAAAACTTCCATATCATCTTTTAAATCGCGCAAAAAATTTACCTTTTGAAATGCAGAACCCAAGCGCATCGCATAACCTTTTAGGTTTTCATATTTTTCATTATCGCCATCAACAAAAACTTTTAAACACATCAAACCAACAACATCTGCCGAGCCATAAATGTACTCGTTGTATTCTTCAACCGTATGGTATTCTTCTTTATTTAAGTCTAGTTTCATGCTTTTTAAAAATGCCTGAATCAATTCATCATCGATATTGTATTTTTTAACCGTTAACTGAAAACAATTTAAAATCGGATTTAAACTTATCCCTGAATTATAGGCTTTATAATAATCACGTTCAAATTCATTTATCAACTCATTTTTTTCAAAATCGTGAAATGAATCCACAATTTCATCAGCAAACCGCACAAATGCATAAATGCCAAAAATGGCTTCCCTGATTTTTGGGGAAAGCATTTTAACCGCCAACGAAAAAGATGTGCTATACTTTTTTGTGACTATTTTACTGCACAAAAATGAAGTTTCATCAAATATCTGTTTCATATTAAAGGCTATTTTTCATTAATAATTCTGACACAATTTTTCCTGATATAATTGCTGGCGGAACTCCAGGGCCTGGAACCGTTAACTGTCCTGTAAAAAACAAATTCTTCACCTTTTTACTTTGAATTTTTGGTCGTAAAAAAGCGGTTTGCATAAGTGTATTTGCCAATCCGTAAGCATTTCCTTTAAACGAATTATAATCTTTCACAAAATCGTTTACACAATACGATTCTTTAAAAATAATAAAATCCTTGATATTTTGATCAGTTAATTTTTCCAATCTTTCCATTATTTTTAAAAAATATGATTCGCGAATTTCTGTGGTATCTGATATTCCAGGCGCAATCGGAATTAAAAAAGTAGCAGCTTCGTAACCATTTGGGGCAAAACTATCATCTGTTATGCTTGGGAAACTTCCATAAAAAAGGGGATCTTTTGGCCATTGCGGCGTATCGTAAATATCAACTGCATGGGTGTCGAAATTTGAATCAAAAAATAAGGTATGATGCGAAACGTTTTTTAGTTTTTTGCTAAAGCCAACGTAAAATAATAGTGCCGAAGGCGCAAATGTTCTTTTATTCCAATATTTTGCAGAATACATTCTGTATTTTTCCTCCAATAAAGTTTCAGAATGGTGATAATCTGCACCACTCACCACAAAATCTGCTTCCATAAACTGCTGATTTACCTGAACACCTTTTACAATGCCATTTTCAACAACAATTTTTTCAACGTTTTGGTTTGTTTTAATTTTTACGCCCAATTCCTCAGCCAAAGTCACAAATCCTTTAACCACTTCATACATTCCGCCTTTTGGGTGCCAAGTGCCCAAACCAAAATCGGCATAATTCATAAAACTGTAAAAACTTGGTGTATTTGAGGGTTTCGCACCCAAAAATATCACAGGAAATTCTAAAATTTGAATTAATTTTTCACTTTTAATATGTCTGCGGACTTCCGTACTGATACTTTTAAAAAACTGGTTGACATTGGCAATGGTATCAAAAGTCACCAATTCGGTGATGGAATTTCCAGGTTTGTAAACCAAATTATTTACCGCAACTTCATAATTGAATTTTGCGGCTTTTAAAAATTTCTTCAGATAAACGGAACTTCCTTTTTCTTCATTTTCGAAAACCTGATAGATTTCTTCGATTTTGTCTGAAATAAGCAACGAATCAAGTCGGTCAAAATAAACCTGATAAGCCGGAGCCAGTTTCTCTAAACCATAAAAATCGGATGGTTTTTTGTCGAAATCGGTAAAGAATTTTTCAAAAACATCGGGCATCCAATACCAAGTTGGACCAATGTCAAATTTAAATCCGTCTTTCGTCAGCAAACGGGCTCTGCCACCCACACTGCTGTTTTTCTCAAGAATTGTAACATCATAACCCGCCTTTGCCAAGTAGCAAGAAGACGATAATGATGAAAATCCTGAGCCTATGATTATAATTTTTTTCTTCATATTGTTTGACAAATATACAAATAGGTTAAACAAAAACAAATTATTTTCGAAATTATAAAATATTTAACAACTCGAACGGCGATTTAAATATTTTTATTTGATCATTTTTGAAAGAATCCGAATTAAACTGGGCCAATTTTGAACCTAAAACCCATAAACTATCATTGGTGTCTTTCAACACCTCGTCATAAACTTGCTGAAAATATTCTTCTACAGTTTCTTTGGAAGGTTCAACGGTTAAATAGGTTAAAAAACAAACATCTTCAAAAACTTTTTGCAAGTCATTTAAATTCTCAACAGGAACGCTTTGCCCCAAATAAACGGAATGGTATCCGTGAAACAACAATTCAAAATGCATATAAAGCAAACCAAGCTCATGTATTTCATTCATTGGCAAATACAGCACAAACTTTCTGTCGGTTTTATTTGGCTGAAGGAATTGGAGTTTCTCCGTATTGATTAAAATCTTTTGTTTTATTAAGTTGGTTATGAAGTGTTCATGAGCCGGCGTAATGGAATGAACTTGCCACAAAACACCAATTTCAGAAAGAAATGGAATAAAAACTTCAGTAAAAATATTCCTGAAAGACGTTTGTGAAATAAGACCGTTGTAAGTTTGGTTAAACAGGCCTTCATCAAAATTTAGCATGGCCAATTTGAAGGAGTTTAGCGCCTTACTTTCGAAACCTTCTTTAAACACAAGTTCCTTTACGCTTAATTCCATTTTATCATCAGACAAAGAGGCGATTTTGGATATTTTTAATCCATTATTGTAAAGTAATGATACGTTTAGCAGCTTCAGCATGCTGTCCATATCATAATATCTGATGTTAGAATCGGTTCTTTTGGGTTCAAACAAATTATACCTTTTTTCCCAAATCCGAATGGTGTGCGCTTTGATGCCTGAAAAATTTTCGAGATCCTTTATAGTGAACTCTGTTTTAATATTGTTCAAAGTTAATTAAGTTTAGTTGAACAAATATATGTAATAAATTAGTATTCAACAATTTTTGCATAAAAAAAGAGCGCAAAGCGCTCTTTTTGAATTTTAAACCTATTTATTTGTTCAAATATATTTTTTATTGAGAATACAATTCTTAGACCAATCAAACAAATACATCTTAAAAAACTATTAAATTTTCCAGTATGATGGTAAATTTAATAATAATATTTCCAGTTTATAATAAAAATAGCTACTATTTTTTCCGATATTTAATAAATATTTATATCTTTGCTTCATTATGTATGAAAGACTGCAAATACAAACGCTCACAAAATGGCTTTTTAAGGACAAAGTTCTTGTGCTTATTGGCGCGCGACAAGTAGGGAAATCAACCTTACTGAAAGAGATGCTGCAACAATTGCCATATTCATATTTGAGTTTAAATGGAGAAGAATCGCACATAAAAAAATTATTGGAAGAACCCACAGTCGAAAAATTGAGACAAATTGTTGGCGACCACAAAATTGTGCTTATAGACGAAGCCCAACAAATAAAAAACATCGGATTGTGTTTAAAAATGCTATTTGATAATTTTAAAGATGTTCAATTTATTGCCAGTGGCTCTTCAGCTTTAGAAATTGCCGACGAAATATTTGAACCATTGACAGGAAGACATTTTCTATTTCATTTATATCCGTTGAGTATTGAAGAAATTTACACCAAAAACGGTTTCCTGAAATTCACCGAAAATATGAATTGGCATCTTGTTTACGGAATGTACCCCGATGTTTTAAACAATAAAATTCACGCCAAAAAATACTTAAAAAGCATTGCCAACCAATATCTTTATAAAGATGTTTTGGCCTGGAAAGACATTAGAAAACCCGATTTGCTGAATAAATTATTGCAACTTTTGGCGCATCAAATTGGCTGTGAAGTATCCTTAAACGAACTGGCAACACAATTAAAAGTAAAGTCGGAAACTGTGGATAATTACATTGATTTATTAGAAAAATCGTTTGTGTTGTTCCGATTAAAAAGTTATGCCACCAATGAAAGAAAAGAAGTTACCAAAATGCGTAAAATTTATTTTTACGATTTAGGAATTCGCAATGCAATCATCAATAATTTTTCACCTGTAGAATTGCGTAACGACGTAGGTGCGTTGTGGGAAAATTTTGTGGTTATGGAAATTATAAAAGCCAACGAATATGCGCAAAATGATTACAATTATTATTTTTGGAGAACTTTGCAGCAACAAGAAGTTGACTTTATAGTTCAAGATGAGCAACAAATAACTGCTTTTGAGATGAAATGGGGCCACAAAGGCAAAATTACCAAAGCCTTTACCAACAGTTATCCCAATGCAAAAACGGAACTCATAAGTCCTGATAATTTTTTTGAGAAAATAATCATCAAGTTAAACAAGGAATAAGCGGTAACGCAGACTTAATAAGTCAGTATTTCATTCTCAATTGCTAAAAGATACTGTAGTTTATTTGTTCAAATACATCTTTCTGCGTGAGTACAATTCATAAAACTGGTCATCTTTTAAACTGTCGATAAACAAAATGCTTTCCCCGGTGGATTTCATTTCCGGACCTAATTTTTTATCCACATTCGAGAATTTATTGAAAGAAAATACCGGTTGTTTAATGGCGTAGCCATCCAATTTCGGATTAAATTTAAAATCCTTCACTTTATTTGCACCCAACATTACTTTTGTGGCGTAATTTACATAAGGTTCTTGATACGCTTTTGAAATAAATGGCACCGTACGGGAAGCTCTTGGATTGGCTTCAATGATGTAAACAATATCATCTTTAATGGCAAACTGAATATTTATCAACCCAACGGTTCGTAAAGCCAAGGCGATTTTTTTTGTATGGTCTTTAATTTGCTGCATCACAAATTCGCCCAAATTAAACGGCGGCAAAGTGGCGTTTGAATCTCCGGAATGCACGCCACAAGGCTCAATATGTTCCATAATGCCAATAATATAAACGTCTTCCCCATCACAAATTGCATCAGCTTCCGCTTCAATGGCACCGTCCAAATAATGATCCAACAGCAACATATTGTTCGGAATTTTACGCAATAAATCAACAACATGTTTTTCCAGTTCTTCTTTATTAATCACAATTTTCATTCCTTGTCCGCCCAAAACGTAAGAAGGACGCACCAAAATTGGGAAATCTAAATTATCGGCAATTGCGGCAGCTTCATCAGCCGTAGTCGCAGTTCCATATTGTGGAAATGGGATATCTAAATCCATCAGCAACTCAGAAAAACGTTTTCTGTCTTCTGCTAAATCAAGCGCGTCAAAACTGGTTCCAATAATTTTAACGCCCCATTTACTTAATTTTTCAGCCAACTTCAAAGCTGTTTGCCCGCCCAACTGAACGATAACCCCTTCTGGTTTTTCAAGCTGAATAATGTCATAAATATGTTCCCAAAATACCGGTTCAAAATACAATTTGTCGGCCGTGTCAAAATCGGTCGAAACTGTTTCCGGGTTACAGTTAATCATAATGGTTTCATAACCCAATTCTTTCGCGGCCAAAACGCCGTGCACACAGCAATAATCAAACTCAATTCCCTGCCCTATTCTGTTTGGACCAGAACCCAGCACCACAATTTTTTTCTTGTTGGTGACCACACTTTCATTGTCGGCATAACTTCCGTTTTCGGTAATCATTTTATTTTCGAAAGTGGAATAATAATATGGTGTTTGCGCATTAAATTCAGCCGCGCAGGTATCCACCAATTTATAAACCCTATTGATATTTAATTCCTGTCTTTTGGCATAAACTTCACTTTCCCAACAGCCTAACATATGCGCAATTTGTCGGTCGGCAAAGCCTTTTTGTTTTGCTTCCAACAGCAAATCATAGGTTAATGTACTCAGTTTATGGGTGGAAATTTCATTTTCCAAGGCCAATAATTGCTCGTATTGCTTTAAAAACCAAACATCAATTTTGGTTATCTCATGGATTCTGCTCAACGGAATGCCAATTTGAAGTGCATCATAAATGATAAAAACCCGATCCCAGCTTGGGTAGGTTAATTTCTCAATAATTGTATCATAATCTTTCTCTCCTTTTCCGTCGGCACCCAAACCGTTGCGTTTTATTTCTAAAGATTGCGTTGCCTTATGCAACGCTTCCTGAAACGAACGCCCAATCCCCATCACTTCTCCAACCGATTTCATTTGCAAACCCAACGTTCTGTCTGCGCCTTCAAATTTATCGAAATTCCATCGCGGTATTTTTACGATGACATAATCCAACGTTGGCTCAAATAATGCCGAAGTTGTTTTGGTAATTTGGTTATTTAATTCATCTAAATGATAACCAATGGCCAGTTTTGCGGCAATTTTTGCAATAGGATAACCGGTTGCTTTTGAAGCCAAGGCAGATGAACGCGAGACCCGCGGATTGATTTCAATGGCGATAATATCTTCTTTTTCATCCGGACTTACAGCAAACTGCACATTACAGCCGCCGGCAAAATCGCCGATGGAACGCATCATCAAAATAGCCATATCACGCATTTTTTGATAAGTGGTATCGCTCAATGTCATGGCAGGCGCAACGGTGATTGAATCTCCCGTATGAATTCCCATCGGATCCATATTTTCAATGGTGCAAATAATCACCACATTGTCATTTCTGTCGCGCAACAGCTCCAATTCATATTCTTTCCATCCCAGTAATGCTTTGTCAATAATCACTTCGTGAATTGGCGAAGCTTCCAAACCTCGACTTAACAATTCATCAAACTCTTCTTTTTTGTAAACTATTGAAGCACCAAAGCCACCTAAGGTAAAAGAAGGACGAATAACCAGCGGAAATCCGTATTCCTGCGCAATTTCTTTCCCTTTTAAAAATGAATTTGCGATGGTTGACGGCGCTTGTCCAATACCAATTTTATTCATCAACATTCTAAATTGCTCACGATCCTCGGTAATATGAATGGCAGCAATGTCAACCCCAATAATATCAATATTAAAATCTTTCCAAATTCCTTTGTCATCTGCTTCAATACACAAATTCAACGCTGTTTGTCCGCCCATCGTAGGCAAAACCGCATCAATATTTGGATGATTATGTAAAATTTGAATGATTGATTTTGTGGTTAACGGCAACAAATACACGTTATCGGCCAAAGACGGATCCGTCATAATGGTTGCCGGATTGGAATTGATAAGCGTCACTTCAATTCCTTCTTCTTTTAAAGATCTTATTGCTTGTGAGCCTGCATAATCAAATTCGCAAGCCTGGCCAATAATAATTGGCCCTGATCCAATGATTAAAATCGATTTAATGTTGTTGTTTTTTGGCATTTTTTAAATATAAAATAGTAAGGTGTAAATATCTATAAAATTCGTTTTAATGGCTGAAATAGTTTTCAAAACTTATTAATAGTTCAAAAAAAAGGTGTTACTAAAAAGTAACACCCCATATATAAAACTACTGTCTCATTATTTTTTTGGTCTCGGATCAGAAGATACACTGATTCTTTTTCTTCCTTTAGCCCTTCTTCTTGCCAACACTTTTCTTCCTGTTGCACTAGCCATACGTTCTCTAAAACCGTGCTTATTTCTTCTTTTTCTTTTTGATGGCTGATATGTTCTTTTACTCATTACAAATATCTTTAAAATAGTGGTTCTTCTGTTGTTGCTTTCTTTAGAATTCCTCTCCTCAAAAGCGTTGGCAAATATACAATTACTTTTGTTTTTAACAAATAGAATCTAAAAAAAATAATATTTTTATTTTTTAGTCATAAATTGAAAAAAAACTTACTTTTATAAAAACTAAAATTACAAAAAATATGTACACCAAACCAATGCTTAAAGAAGGAAGTTTAAAAGATCAAGTTATTGTTGTCACCGGTGGCGGCAGCGGTTTGGGTAAAGCCATGACCACTTATTTTTTAGAACTTGGCGCCCACGTTGTTATTACTTCCAGAAATATGGAGAAACTCGAAAAAGCCAAAATAGAATTAGAAGAAAAAACCGGAGGAACCGTTTTGGCAGTGCAATGCGATGTCAGAAATTATACAGAAGTTGAAGCTGTTTTGCAAGCAACGTTGGATAAATTCGGGAAAGTTGACGGACTTTTGAACAATGCCGCAGGAAATTTTATCAGTCCAACCGAACGCTTGTCGGCCAACGCTTTTGATACCGTAATTGACATTGTTTTAAAAGGAAGCAAAAATTGCACTTTAGCCTTTGGAAAACATTGGATCGACATTAAACAGCCGAAATCGACCATTTTAAATATTGTGACCACGTACGCTTGGACAGGTTCTGCTTATGTTGTGCCGTCCGCTACCGCAAAAGCCGGAGTGTTGGCAATGACGCGCTCTTTGGCCGTTGAATGGGCAAAATACGGAATTCGTTCAAACGCCATCGCTCCCGGCCCGTTTCCTACTGAAGGCGCCTGGGACCGATTGCTTCCGGGAAATTTGAAAGATAAATTTGACATGAAAAAGAAAGTTCCGGTTGGTCGCGTTGGCGAACATCAGGAATTGGCGAATTTGGCCGCTTATTTAATGAGCGATTTTTCGGCATATATTAATGGAGAAGTAATTACCATTGATGGAGGAGAATGGTTAAAAGGCGCCGGAGAATTTAATATGTTGGAAGATATTCCCAAAGAAATGTGGGATATGCTGGAAGCTATGATCCGAAGCAAAAAAAAGTAATTATTCTTTAAATTCAACTAAAAAACAAACCTTCAATTTTTTCCAAAAATTGAAGGTTTGTTTTTGCAGACTAAAACATTAAATGTAATTTTGCCAAAACCTACGAATAATGAAAAACACCAAATATGTTTTTGTGACCGGAGGCGTTACTTCTTCACTTGGAAAAGGAATTATCGCAGCTTCTTTAGCAAAATTATTACAAGAAAGAGGCTACTCTGTTACCATACAAAAACTTGATCCTTACATAAATATAGATCCTGGCACTTTAAATCCATACGAGCATGGTGAATGTTATGTAACGGAAGATGGTGCAGAAACCGATTTGGATTTGGGGCATTACGAGCGTTTTCTAAATATTCCAACTTCACAGGCAAACAATGTAACTACAGGAAGAATTTACCAATCTGTGATCGAAAAAGAACGCCGGGGCGAATTTTTAGGCAAAACGGTACAAGTTATTCCGCACATTACCGACGAAATTAAGCAACGCATCCAAATTTTGGGAAATACCGGTGAATTTGATATTGTAATTACAGAAATTGGCGGCACAGTTGGCGATATTGAATCGTTGCCTTATGTAGAATCTGTTCGTCAGTTGCTTTGGGAAATGGGCCATGAAAATGCCATCGTTGTTCATTTAACTTTGGTGCCGTATTTGGCGGCTGCCGGTGAATTAAAAACAAAACCCACCCAACACTCTGTTAAAATGCTGATGCAAAGCGGGGTAAGTCCGGATATTTTGGTTTGCCGCACAGAACACGAAATATCAGACTCTATAAAGAATAAGTTGGCGCTTTTTTGCAACGTTAAAAAAGAAGATGTTATCCAATCTATTGATGCGGAAACTATTTATGATGTTCCAAATTTTATGCTCGAGGAAGGATTGGATACCGTTGTGCTGAAAAAACTGCAACTGCCAAACGACAAACAACCGGAATTGAAATTGTGGAATAATTTCTTAAAACGCTTTAAAAATCCAAAAAATACGGTTGAAATAGGATTGATCGGAAAATATGTGGAACTGCACGATGCTTACAAATCCATTTCGGAAGCTTTTATTCACGCCGGTGCGCAAAATGAAGTAAAAGTGAATATCAATTGGATTCATTCCGAAGAATTGGCGGTAGAAAATGTTCCCAAATTGTTAAAAAATTTAAACGGAATTTTAGTTGCGCCAGGTTTTGGGGAACGCGGTATTGAAGGAAAAATTGAAGCCGTGAAATTTGCGCGTGAAAACAACATTCCTTTTTTCGGAATTTGCCTTGGAATGCAAATGGCTGTTATTGAATATTCCAGAAATGTTTTAGGCTTGAAAGACGCCAATTCAACAGAAATGAACAGCAATACCTTGTATCCCGTTATCGATTTAATGGAAGAGCAAAAAAACATCACCAATTATGGTGGCACTATGCGTTTAGGCGCTTGGGATTGTATTTTAAAAGACGGCAGTAAAGTGAGGAATATTTATCATAAAGAACATATCAGCGAACGACACAGGCATCGTTATGAATTTAACAACGATTTTTTAGAACAAATTGAAAAAGCCGGAATGATCGCCACCGGAAAAAACCCTAAAACAAATTTGGTTGAAGTGATTGAAATTCCAAATCACCCTTGGTTTATTGGCGTTCAATACCATCCTGAATATAAAAGTACGGTGCTAAATCCGCATCCTTTGTTTGTGGATTTTGTAAAAGCAGCACTAAATCACGCTTTAAGCAAGCTAACTAATCATTAATAAGAAACCAAATTTAATTTACATTTAGTACATTTGTCGGACTTTTTAAATTCTAGAAAAAGTAATGCACAAATTGACATTTAATAATACCCATGGAAGAAAAGAAATTTGACATTAATTCACTGATAGGTTTTGTTTTATTGGGAGCAATTATCTTATGGTGGATGTACAGCAATCAGCCAACCCTTGAAGAAAAACTGGAAGCAGAGAAAAACAAGATTGAAAACGTAGAAAAAACCACAGTTACTTCAACCTTAACGGATTCCACAAAAAAACCTGAAATAATAACCCAAGCAACCGATTCGCTTTCCTTGGTTAAAGCACAAGGTCAGTTGGGTGTTTTTGCTTATTCCGCAACGCTTCCTTCAGCAAAAGAAGATGGAGAAACTGTTTTGGAAAACGATTTGCTTAAATTGGTTATTTCAAATAAGGGCGGACAAATTAAGGAAGCTTTATTAAAAAAATATGTGACTTATGATTCTTTGCCTTTATATATGGTAAAAGACAACAACGCCACTTTTAACATCAATTTTGGAACTTCCGATAACAGAACTTTAAACACAAAAGACTTATTTTTTGAGCCTACGCTTACCAAATCTGGAGGGAATCAAGTGCTTTCAATGAAATTAAAAGTTTCTGAAGGCAACTTTTTGGAATACCGCTATGTGATGAAACCAACTGAATACATGGTCGATTTCACGGTGCGTTCCCAAGGTTTAAGCGCTTCATTAGACACAAACAAACCAGTTACGTTGGATTATAGTTTGGAAGCTTTCAGAAAAGAGAAAAGCATCACCTATGAAAATCAGCAAACCGAAATGTATTATGAAAAAGGTGATGAAAAAATTGATTACTTATCAATAGGCGGTGAAGATGATGCGGAAGAAAAAGATGTGAATTGGGTTGCTTACAAACAGCATTTCTTCTCATCTATTTTAATTTCTGAGCAGGCTTTCTCAACAGCCAAATTAGCATCCAAAACTTTATTTATTGATGAAGATGTAGATACCACATTCACAAAAGGGTTTTATTTAAAAGCGCCGCTTGCATTGCAGGGAGGCGAATTTAATTACAATATGAATTGGTATATTGGACCAAATGATTACCAAATTCTAAAAAAATACGACCGCAACATTAAAGAAATCGTAAATCTTGGCTGGGGAATTTTCGGCTATTTAAACCGATGGATTTTCATTCCGGTATTTAACTTTTTACAACTATTCATTGGAAATTATGGATTAATTATTATTCTGCTGACTATTGTAGTCAGAATAATTATGTCTCCTTTGGTTTACAAATCGTATGTTTCCAGCGCTAAAATGAAGGTTTTAAAACCGGAAATGGAAGACATCAACAAACGTTTGCCCGGAAAAGAAAATGCCATGAAACGTCAACAAGAAACCATGGCGCTGCAAAGCAAAGCTGGTGTAAGTCCGCTTGCCGGTTGTATTCCTGCATTGTTGCAAATGCCTGTTTTCTTTGCCTTATTCCGCTTTTTCCCATCGAATATAGATTTGCGCCAAAAAGGGTTTTTATGGGCTGATGACCTATCGGCATACGACTCTGTATTTGAGCTGCCGTTCAGGATTCCGATGTATGGATCTCACATAAGTTTATTTCCAATTTTAGCTTCGTTTGCTATTTTCTTCTATATGAAAATGAGCCAAAGTCAGCAAATGGGCATGCAACAACCGCAGCAAGAAGGAATGCCAGATATGCAAAAAATGATGAAAATGATGATGTATCTTTCACCGGTGATGATGTTGGTTTTCTTTAATATGTATGCGAGCAGTTTAAGTTTGTACTATTTTGTTTCCAACTTATTAACCATCGTTATTATGCTGGTTATTAAGCATTTTATAATTGATGAAGAGAAAATTCACGCAAAAATTCAGGAAAATAAAAAGAAACCTAAAAAAGAAGGCAAGTTTCGCCAACGTTTAAATCAAGCAATGGCCCAAGCGCAAGAACAACAAGCGCAACAAAAGAAAAAGAGATAATAAGTAAAAAATTTTAAATAAAAGCCCCAAGGAAAGTTTGTTTATTTGGGGACTTTTATTTATCATTGAAAAAAATTAATAAAAATTAACCCCAACCCCCAAATGTCTTTACTAAAAAGTAATTACATCATTTTAAAGGATTTTAATCTGTTAATCGAATGCCATTCGGGCAGTTTAGATTTAAAATCCTATATTAATTTTGTAAAAAGAACAACACTTGACCCCTTATTTTCTAAAAACATGAATTATCTTATCGATTTAAGCAATATTGTTTTTACAGCTTCAATTGATGACATTACAAAATACAATACTTTTTCTGATGAAAATTTTACATCCCAAATAAAAAGAAAGGTTGCATTGGTAACCAACTCCCCAAACCAAATGGTTTTCACAACCTTATTTAAAACTGGCAACACCCAAAAGTTAAAAGAAATTGAAATTTTTTCAACGAAAGAAAGTGCATTAGAGTGGCTAAACAGCAGCCTTGACAAAAATGAAATTTTTAGTGTTTATAGCAGCCTAAAGGAGTATTCCTTAAAATAAAAGCAACATCTATAAAATTTGATCCATGTCGGGACTGGTAAGTAATTATAAAATATTAAAGGAACAAAACCTTATTGTAGAGTGCCATTCGGGTATTTTAGACGCCGATTCATTTATAGCATTTAAGAAAAGCATCACTATAGATCCGTTGTTTTTGCCGAGTCTGCATTATTTTGTGCATTTAAAAAATGTGACTTTCAGCACAAATTTGGAGGATATTGCAAAATATACCAGTTTTTTGGAAGCAAATTCAAAGGTTTTTGGAAACAGGCGTGTTGCGCTTATTACGAACACGCCCAATCAAGTGGTTTCTACCACGATGTTTAAAATGATGCAACAAAACAAATCTCAGTCGGTTGAAATATTTTCAACAAATGAAAGCGCCTTGGAATGGCTTAACAGCAATCTCAACAAAAGCGAGATTCTTGCTATTTTGGCTGATTTAATGCATGCCTAAAATAATCTTTTGGCTAACCGCTAAAAATAAAAACAATCTATCTATAATTCAAAAAATCATTTGGGCGTTCCCCCCGAAAAGGCGGTCGGGTTTTTCACTGCAATCCGTCTTTTGCGCAACGCGGCAATCTATTAAAAACATATTGACTAACAACGCGCAACGCCGGGATTTCCGTTTCACCCCCTAACGCAAATCACAACAAAAAATCAATTTCTGCTTAAATTAACAGCTTTTCTGAATTTTTAGAATTTAACGCCTATTAATCAAAAAAGACAATACATTTTTTTCAATTCGGTGTATAATATTGCTCACATCCGATTTTACAAATTTTTCACCGATAATTTTTTCATACAATTCAATATATCTGTCTGATATTTCATTTATTTTTTCTTCGGTCATTTCCGGAATTTCTTGGCCTTTTAACCCCTGAAATCCGTTTGCTATTAACCACTGGCGCACAAATTCTTTAGACAGTTGTTTTTGGTCTTCGCCTTTATTTTGTCTTTCTTCATAGCCATCAGCATAAAAATAACGGGAAGAATCGGGTGTGTGAATTTCATCAATCAACACAATTTTACCGTCTTTGGTTTTACCGAATTCGTATTTGGTGTCCACCAATATCAAACCGCGTTTTGCAGCAATTTCTGTTCCGCGTTGAAACAAAGCTCTGGTGTATTTTTCCAACACTTCATAATCTTCTTTTGAAACAATTCCCTTACTTAATATATTCTCTCTTGAAATATCTTCATCATGTTGTCCACCTTCAGCTTTTGTTGATGGCGTGATCATTGGTTCAGGAAACTTATCATTTTCCTTCATTCCCTCAGGCATTTCAACGCCGCATAAAACACGTTTTCCCAATTTATATTCACGTGCCGCGTGACCCGATAAATAACCGCGAATCACCATTTCAACCTTAAAAGGATCACACAAATGACCCACCGCCACATTGGGATCAGGAATGGCAATAATCCAATTTGGCACAATATCTTTGGTGGCTTCCATCATTTTGGCCGCAATCTGATTCAAAATTTGCCCTTTAAACGGAATTTGTTTTGGCATCACCACATCAAAAGCAGAAAGCCTGTCGGAGGCAACCATCACCAAAATTTCATCATTAATATTGTAAACTTCTCTAACTTTCCCTCTGTAAAACGATTGTTGGTTTGGGAAATTAAATTCGGTGTTGTTAATTGTATTGCTCATTGTTTATTTGTTTAATCGTTTAATCGTTTAAATGTGTATTCGTTAATTGTGGGATTATCATTGAACTTTTACTTCAAGAACAGACAGGTCGCGACCTGTCCCTACTTTTAGCTTTTCCCCTTCAGGCCTGCCTGCCGGCAAGGCAGGGGTTAAGGGCTTTTTATTCTTCTCTTTCTTCCAAATTTTTATAGGCCAAAATAATGTCTTTCACCAGTCGGTGCCTGATAATATCTTTATCGTCAAAATGCACAAAAGCAATGCCTTCAATATCCTTAAGCGTATTCATGGCTTCTTTTAAACCCGATATCTGGCGTTTCGGCAAATCCACTTGTCCGGGATCGCCATTGATAATAAACTTTGCATTTTTCCCCATCCGCGTCAAAAACATTTTCATTTGGTTGTGGGTGGTGTTTTGCGCTTCGTCCAAAATCACAAAAGCATTGTCCAATGTGCGTCCGCGCATAAATGCCAACGGCGCAATTTGAATAATTTCTTTCTCCAAATAAGAATCCAATCTTTCATAAGGAATCATATCGCGCAAAGCATCATATAAAGGCTGCATATACGGATCTAATTTTTCTTTTAAATCGCCAGGCAGAAACCCTAAATTTTCACCCGATTCAACTGCCGGCCTCGTTAAAATAATTCTTCTTACTTCCTTTTCCTTCAATGCTTTAACAGCCAAAGCAACTGCCGTATATGTTTTTCCGGTTCCGGCTGGGCCAACAGCAAAAAGCATATCATTTTTACCCATTTTTTCAACCATAACGCGTTGGTTGGCGGTTTGGGCTTTTATGAGCCTTCCACTCACGCCATGAACAAGAATGCCATCGGCAATAACTGTACTTTGATATGCGCTTCCGTTGGTTGTTAAAAGCCGCTCTATGCTATTTTCGTCTAATTTATTATAGCGCCCAAAATAAGAAATAATCATTTCCAGGCGTTTCTCAAATTCATCTAAAATTTCTGGTTCGCCATAAACTTTAAGTTCTGTGCCTCTGGCTACAATTTTAAGCTTCGGAAAATATTTTTGTAATAATTCTATATTGGAATTTTTATTGCCAAATAAGTCGTTTGGATGAATGTCGGTTAATACAATAATGCGTTCGTTCAAATGATGAATGTGTTAAGTCTTATTAAAAAAATAGTCTTTCAATCAACAAATAATTGATTAGATTTGCATGGTAAATGTAGGAAAAATCAAATTACAAAAATTGAATTCCCGTAAATAAGTTTTAAACATTTTATTAAAAATTTGCTTTAATTTTCATCAAAAAATTCGCTTGTATTTTATATGTCAATAATTACTTTAACTACCGATTTTGGAATCAAAGACCACTTTGTTGGGGCAGTGAAAGGCACTATTTACAGTGAATTGCCGGATGCGCGGATTGTTGATATTACACATCAAATTTCACCGTTTAACATTACAGAAACAGCTTATATCTTAAGAAATGCCTATAAAAAATTTCCCGATGGCAGCATTCATATTATTGGTGTGGATTCTGAGTTAAATGAAGAAAACAAACACATCGCCCTAGAACTCGACAACCATTATTTTATTTGTCCGGACAATGGCGTTATTTCGCTGTTGGCTTCAGAAATTAAGCCTGAAAAAATTGTTGAAATAAATATTCATGAGTATATTGAAAGCAGTTTTCCTGTGTTGGATATTTTTGTGAAAGTCGCCTGCCATATTGCACGTGGCGGAAAATTGGAAGTAATCGGAAAAATTATTCCTGAATTTAAAAAAATCAGTGAGTTGCAACCCACAATTTCATCCGACAATAATACTATTTCAGGGAATATTATTTATGTTGACAATTATGGAAATTCCATCAGCAACATCAGTGAAAAATTGTTTAACCAAGTTGGTAAAGGACGTGATTTTCAAGTGATTGCAAACAGATATGCCTTCCCTAAAATTCATAAAAAATACAGTGACATCATAGACTTTACCTTGCCAAAAGAGCAGCGTCAAAAGGATGGAACCAGATTGGCATTGTTCAATTCTGCCCACTTTCTGGAAATTGCCATGTATCGCAGCAATTTAAGCACGGTTGGCGGTGCCGTTTCACTTTTAGGATTGAATTACAGGGCGGTAATAACCATAAAATTTAGCTAAAAACAGAAAAAATATATGTTTATACGAATTGTTAAAATGAATTTTAAGGCATCAAACATCGATTTGTTTCTTGAAAATTTTAATGAAAACAAAGAAAAAATAAGACAGTCGAAAGGCTGTAATTTGTTGGAATTATACCGGGACAAAAACGATCCCAACACATTTTTTACTTACAGTTACTGGGAAACGGAAGCTGATTTGGAAGCCTACAGAAATTCTGAGCTTTTTAAAGCGGTTTGGGGAAAAGCAAAAGCACTGTTCAACAACAAACCGGAAGCTTGGAGCGTTGATAAAGTTCAGTCATTAACATAATTATTGAAAGATTAAAAAATTAGACAATGTTGAATTTTGAATGTTAAATTTTAAATTAAACAGTTTGTCACCCTGAGCGGAGTCGAAGGGAAACGTATAAACGATTAAACAGTTATATAAATAAATGAAATCCATTTTAATAAAAGAACTGAATTCCTTTTTCTCCTCGCCCATCGGTTATTTGGTTATCGCGGTTTATTTGGTGATTAACGGATTGTTTTTGTGGGTTTTTAAAGGCGAATTTAATATTTTACACGCTGGTTTCGCCGACTTAAACAGTTACTTTTTCCTGGCGCCCTGGATTTTCATTTTTTTAATTCCGGCCATTACGATGCGCAGTTTTTCTGAAGAAATAAATACGGGAACCATAGAAATTATAAAAACCAAACCCATCACAAACTGGGAAATTATTTTAGGGAAATATTTAGGCGCGTTGATTTTAGTGATTTTGGCCATAATTCCTACATTAATTTACGTTTACAGCATTTTTCAATTGGGAAATCCGGTTGGAAATATTGAATTCGGAACCACTTTTGGCTCTTTTGTCGGATTGCTTTTTTTAGCAAGCGCATATACTGCCATTGGTGTTTTTTCATCAACAATTTCTAAAAATCAAATAGTTTCGTTCATTATTGCGGTTATTATTTCTTTCTTTTTATTTTACGGATTTGAAGCTTTGGCAAATTTAAATTTGTTTGGAAATTTAGATTATGCCATTCAAAATTTTGGCATGAGCGAACATTTTAACAGCATCAGCAAAGGTGTTATTGACACCCGAGATTTGATTTATTTTTTGTCCATCACTTTCATCTTTTTAATATTCACCCATTTTAGAATTCAATATGAAAAATAAGTATTCTAAAATAATCGTGTTGCTGATAGGCGTTTTTTTGCTAAACATTATTGGTTCAAAAATTTACAAACGCTTCGATTTAACACAAGACAACCGCTACACTCTTTCCGAAGCAACCGAAAAAATTGTTGAGAATGTTAAAGATATTACGGTTGTTACCGTTTATTTAAAAGGCGATTTTCCTGCGGAATTTAAGCGGCTTCAAACGGAAACCAAGCTGCATTTGGAAGAGCTGAAAGCGCTCAATAAAAATATTCAGTTCAGGTTTGTGGATCCTGCTGAAATTGCCGAAAATTTGATTGAAAGCGGACTAGAACCAAGCAGGTTACAAATTCAGGAAAACGGAAAACTATCAGAAATAATCATGTTTCCCTGGGCGGTGGTTTCGCACAAAAACAAGACTGAAAATGTATCGCTTTTGAAAGACGTATTTTCAAATTCGCAGGATCAGCAATTGGAAAGTTCCATTCAAAATTTAGAATTTGCCTTTGCCAATGCCATTCATAAAGTCACATCAGAAAAATCAAAAAAAATTGCTGTTTTAAGAGGAAACGGCGAACTTGATGATATTTATATGTTCGATTTTTTGCGGAAACTAGGCGAATATTACTTTTTGGCACCATTTACGCTTGATAGCGTTACTGTTTATCCGCAAAAAACATTGGAACAAATTTCAACATTTGATTTGGCTATCATCGCCAAACCAACTGAAAAATTTACCGAAGCCGAAAAATTTACGTTGGATCAATTCGTAATGAATGGCGGCAAAACATTGTGGTTAATTGACAATGTGCAAGCGGAATTGGACAGTTTAATGCAAACCGGTGAAACATTGGCTTATCCGAGAGATTTAGGGCTGACCGATTTGTTTTTTAATTACGGCATCAGAATCAATCCCGATTTGGTGGCGGATTTGTTTAGCTCAGAAATTCCTTTGGCTACCGGAAATATTGGAAACCAAACACAATTCAACCAATTTTTATGGGAATATTTTCCTTTGGTGAATTCACAAAACAACCATCCAATCAACAACAATATAGAAGCGGTAAACCTAAAATTTGCCAACAGTGTTGATACCTTAAAAAACAACATTAAAAAAACAGTTTTGCTGCAAAGTTCGCCATTATCAAAATCCGTTGGTACCCCAGCCATCATTTCCTTGAGAACCATCACCCAAAAACCAAATGAGGCTGAATACAATAAAGGAAACAAACCAATTTCGGTGTTGTTGGAAGGAAAATTTAAATCGGCTTATTTTGAAAGGATTAAACCTTTTACTGTCAACAATCCAAAAGAACTTGGTGTTGATAATAAAATGGTAATAATTGCTGACGGCGATATTATTGCCAACGAGCTTTCTAAGGGAAAACCGCTGGAATTGGGACTTAACAAATGGACCAACCAGCGTTATGGAAACAAAGAATTTTTATTAAATACCGTAAATTATTTGCTGGACGATTCAGGCTTGATTAACATCCGTTCAAAAACGGTTAAAATCGATTTTTTGAATAAAGAAAAAGCCTATGCGGAAGCCACTAAATGGCAATTGGCAAACATCCTTTTCCCCTTGATGATACTTGCGCTATTTGGATTTGTTTTCAAATATTTCAGAAAGAAAAAATACCAATAAATACCAGCTTTATACTTCTTAAAAAATTGTTAAAATTAAAAAATTCACGTTTTTAGGGCGATGTAAAATGCTATATTTGATACATAACTTAAACTATTACTATGATGCTTAAAAAATTATTTATCTTATTTGCCATTGTTGGAGTCACTTCAGCAATAAACGCACAAATTAAAACACCACAACCAAGTCCCGCCGCAAAAATGGAACAGGTTGTTGGCTTGACTGATGTTACGATAGAATATTCCCGTCCGTCAATGAGCGGAAGAACTATTTTTGGAAATTTGGTGTCTTTTGGGGAAGTTTGGAGAACAGGGGCAAATGCCAACACAAAAATTACTTTCAGCAACGACGTAACCATTGACGGCAAGGAATTAAAAAAAGGAACTTACGCCATTTACACCATTCCAAATGCAACTTCTTGGGAAGTTATTTTTTACAGCGATGCCACCAATTGGGGAAATCCGGCAAAATGGGATGAAAGCAAAGTTGCTTTAAAAACCACTGCAACAGTGCAACAATTACCAATGAAAGTTGAGTCATTTACCCTGATGTTGAATGACTTAAAAAATGATTCGGCAGAATTGGGCATCCTTTGGGAAAACACTTATGTAAGCGTTAAATTTGAAGTTCCTACGGATAAAGCAACGATGAAAAATATAGAAACAGTTTTGGCTGGACCAACAAAAAATGATTATTTTCAGGCAGCCACTTATTATCACACTTCCGGAAAAGATTTAAAACAAGCGTTGGAATGGATGAAAAAAGCCACAGCCGGCGATGATCCAGCATTCTGGTATTTACGCAGAATGAGTTTGATTCAGGCTGATTTAGGTGACAAAGCCGGAGCCATTGCTACCGCCAAACGCTCATTGGCAGCCGCTGAAAAAGCAGGAAATGCCGATTATGTAAAAATGAACAAAGAATCAATTACAGAATGGACAAAAAAATAATGAATCGAGCATAACAAATTTTGATACACAGTAGAATGATTAATGGCGAACAGCAGCTGTACCAATAAAAAATAAAATATAAACAGATGAAAAAATTTAAACTTTTATTGATGTTATTGCTGGTAACCACGATAACATTTGCGCAAGAAAGTCCGAGAAAACAAGCAACCGGAAAAATTGGGACAGCAACTGCAACAGTTGATTATGGTTCTCCCAGCGTTAAAGGACGAACAATTTGGGGAGAGCTTGTTCCTTACGGAAAAGTTTGGAGAGCAGGAGCAAATGCAAACACCACTATTTCATTTGACAAAGATGTTAAAATTGGAAAAAACTCCATTAAAGCAGGAAAATATGGTTTCTTCATTATTCCTAATGAAAAACAAGACTGGACAATAATTTTGAGCAGCAAAAACGACGCTTGGGGTTCCAATGGATACAACCAGGAACTTGATGTTTTAAGAATGAACGTGAAACCAATTAATACTGATAAAAACCAAGAAGCATTAGATTATGCCATAGGTGAAAAGGAAATCATCATTAAATGGGCAAACGTTAAAATTGTAATTCCGGTTCAATAAAAAACCTTAACTTTAAATTTTAAAAAGGCTGTCTGAAAATTCAATTTTCAGACAGCTTTTACGTTTTATTTCCTAAATGCAGTTGCGCTACTTTTATTTTTTATGACTTTGTAAGTAATGATTTCATTATTCATGCCTTTTTTTATTTTCCAAAAGTGTTTTCGCAGAAATAGCAGTAACTACTTTTTTACCGGTTTTATCTTCCAATTCTTTCAAGGCAACTTTTGCAACATTACCTCCTTGTTGTGCTACTTTTTTACTTTCTGTAAAATTCTTTGGATTTATAGCTTGCGAGATATCTTTGGTGGAAGCTTCAGCCAACATATTCAAAATTAATTCTGTATTTGTCATATTGTCCCGAAGATTTTCTTTTTTCAACCCTTTTAAAATTTTGTATTCTTTGGTTGTTTTTTCAGACCAGGCTTTTGTGATGATATCTGTTAATATGGCAAATTGAGCACCTTCTTTCAATCCTTTGTTTTTCCATTCATCAGTAAGTTCTTTACGAATTTCGATACTTTTTAAACGTTGATTAATCCAGTTTTCAGAATAGCCCAATTGTAAATAATTTTCCAAAGCCCTGTCAATCGATAATTCCGGATCCTGCATTTCATCAAGCCGTTCGCTTCCAACTTGGGCCAACCAAAGTTTAAAAGGTTCTGCCTTAGGTGATGGAATTGATTGGATTAATCGAAATAAATTAGTTGTATCAGCCACATCAGTCATTCGCATTTTACCATCGGCGGCAATCATTTTCAAACCGTGACAATTCGTCACGGTTTCATTACCTTCTGCTTTAAGTCTCTGCTTTAGTTTTCGCCAATAGGCAAGAGCATCCTTACTCTCAGTAAGAATTGCTACAACATCAATAATTGAAAAATACCATTGTTGCTCGTTTTCGTCCCAATAGGAACGGACTTGCTTTTGTTCAAACAGTTTTAATGCGGTTTCTTTTGTCATAATTTTCAATTTTTTTTAAAGATACCATAATTTTAACTTAAAAGAAATTTAAAAAATTTACTCTTTTGCTTCAGAGGTTGAAAATCCCTGAAGCAGTATCGCGATGCCCATCACCAACATACAGCCAAATAAATTCAACCATAAATAAGGCATCCAATCGTAAATATAGCCAACAATAACTATAACTTGCGTGATTAATGCCGCCACAAAAACCGCGTTGCTTTTGACGTATTTCACAAAAAATGCCAATAAAAATATGCCCAAAATATTTCCGTAAAAAATAGAGCCTATGATATTGACCAGCTGAATTAAATTGTCGAACAAATTGGCAAAACAGGCAAATGTTATGGCGAGAATTCCCCACAACAGCGTAAACCATTTAGAAACTTTCACATAATGCCGGTCGTCTTTTACGGTCTTTTCGTTTCTTTTGTACAAATCGATCACCGTTGTGCTTGCCAAAGCGTTGAGTTCGGAAGCTGTACTTGACATGGCCGCTGAAAGAATTACCGCCAATAATAACCCTATCAATCCACGTGGAAGATTGTTCAGGATAAAATGTATAAAAACATAATCTTTATCGTTGGTTTCAACCAAATTATTGGCTTTTTTGATAATTTCTTTGGCTTGTTCCCTATTTTCCAATTCCAGCAAATTTAGGGCCTGAATTTCTTTTACTGATTTTTCCTGTTGAAGTGTATTGTTTTCGCTTTCAAGAGAAATTCCGTAGTTTAAATTCGCAACAGATTTGCTTTTTTCAATATCTAAATGCTTATTTTCCAATTCTTTATATTCTTCGGAATATATCGAATTTTTAACGGCTGTACCGGCAGCCGGATTAAAATTTAAGGGTGAAGCGTTGAATTGATAAAATACAAAAACCATCACGCCCACCAATAATATAAAAAATTGCATCGGCACTTTTAACAATCCGTTAAAAATAAGTCCGAGTTGCATTTCTTTCATCGATTTCCCCGATAAATAGCGTTGCACCTGACTTTGGTCGGTTCCAAAATAGGAAAGCGCCAAAAAGCTTCCGCCAATAATGCCACTCCAAAAAGTATAGCGATTTTCAAAATTAAAAGAGAAATCAAGCACTTCCATTTTACCGCTTGCGCCCGCAATTTTCAGGGCATTTGAAAAAGTAATATCCGCCGGTAAATAGCTGACGATTAAATAAAAGGCCACAAACATTCCGAAAAAAATGACGGCCATTTGTTGTTTTTGGGTGACGCTTACCGCTTTTGTTCCGCCTGTTACGGTGTAAATAATCACCAACACGCCAATAATAATGTTTAAAGTATTCAAATCCCAGCCCAAAACAGCGGACAAAATAATGGCGGGCGCAAAAATGGTGATTCCGGCTGCCAAACCGCGCTGGATCAAAAACAAAATGGCGGCTATGGTTCTGGTTTTTAAATCGAAACGGGTTTCTAAATATTCATAGGCAGTAAAAACATTTAAACGGTGGTAAATGGGTATAAAGACCAAGCAAATAACCACCATCGCTATTGGCAATCCGAAATAAAATTGCACAAAACCCATACCGCTGTGAAATGCTTGGCCGGGCGTTGATAAAAAGGTAATGGCGCTGGCTTGCGTTGCCATAACGGAGAGACCAATAGTCCACCATTTTGCTTCGCTCCCGCCTTTAATATAGTCGGTTACGTTTTTGCTTCCCTTGGTTTTCCATGCGCCATACAAAACGATAAATCCCAATGTGCCGATAAGCACCAACCAGTCCAGCCACTGCATATCAGGAGAAATTTTTCATAATTGCATAAAACAGCACAATATAAACCGCGTTTGCAATTAAAACAACGGTATATTCCTTTTTCCAGACGTATTTTTGTTTATCCATCTTAGTTTTTTAAAGTTTTTTCTGTTTTGTTTTTTCCTATCGACAGCATATTCGCGAACAATTTATAGGCTCCTGAAACGCCGGCAGGCAATTCCCTGAAAAAACTCAATCCGGTATAAATAAAATTCCCTTTGCCGTATTTCGCAACCAACAAACTTCCTTTGCTTTCGGGGTCGTTTTTATCGTTCATGCTTAAAATAGCTTCAAATTTAGGATCCCATTCACTTGGAAAATACAAACCACGCTCCTGAACCCAGCCTTCAAAATCCTTATCCGTAATTTTATTTGGGAAATTCAGCAGTTCGTGGGCAGGATTCACCATTCGAACTTCGGCATCTTCTTCCGTAACCCTGTCGTTTGATAATTTTAAATGATAAGGCGCCACTTCATTAACTTTTAATCCGCGGCTTGTGTTGTACTGCACAATTAAAGTCCCGCCGTTTTCGGTGTAACTGTGCAAGATTTTTTGATAAAATTTCGCGCGATCATTGGTATTATAAGCCCTGATTCCAAGCACAATGGCGTCAAAATTTACCAATTTTTCTGGTGTGATATCATCCTCATTTAATTCAACAACGGTATAGCCCATTTGACGTAAAGCGGTTGGAACGGCATCACCGGCACCGTGAATATAGCCAATTACCTGCCCTTTTTTTTCAATGGTTAACCGAACCAATTTTGTTTCTGAAGGCATTACAACTGACTGAAATGGAATGTGATTGTAATTAATTTCAACCAATTCATCGGTGTATTTTTTATTACCGATTTGCACCACCGGATTGATAACTGCTTCCGCAGCTTTGGAAGGCGGCTTCACTTCAAATTCGAAATTTTGCTCTTCGCCTTTTTCTTTTAGGTTGAATGAAAAACTTTTTGGGGAAACAGTCCAAAATTCGGGAATGTTTAAGGACAAATTTCCGCTTAAATTTTCTTTGATGGCTTTTACCTTAACATTAATTTTTTGGGCTTTTTCATCGGCAAAAATATAGGCTTTTTCACCAAATGAAGCAGAAACTTCGGGCAGTATTTCAAAAGGTTTGTACACTTCTCCTTTTACCGGATCGTTGTATTTGTAAACCACATTTTTGGCAAAAGGAATTGTGAATCCGTTAAAATTTACCTTAAAATTGGCCACGATAACTCTTGGTGTTTCGGGCAAGCCAATTAAATTTTGGTCTGAAACCCGGTACATTCCAATACTGCCTTTTTCGCGCAACCAATAAGGTGAAGTTTGCTGAATTTCTGAAGGAATTTCAACGGATAAAGAAAGTGAATTCGCCCTATTTTGTTTTAAGACAATAACAGAATCCATTTTTGCATTTAAAGGTAAAATTTCCACCGATTCCAGCGAAATAGTTTCGTTGCTCCTGTTCACAGCTTCAATTTTCAAGGTATTTTTTGAATTTGCCGTTGTTGATGCATTATTGGCCACAACTTCCAAATACAATCCGGCGCAAGCGGCAATAATATCCTTAATTTCATTGGATTTCAGTAGTTTCCAATGGTCATCTTTCAATTGCTGAATTAATTTATAGGCTTCAATTAAACTGGGAATGCTCGCGGCCGGATTTCTAAAATTGTAATCGGCTTCAACTTTTTGTAAAATTTTCCCGATTTCCTTTCCGCCTTCCACGCGATTCCAAGAAGTGTCTATGCCGTCAAAAACATTTTTATTTGCCGGAAAATCACCTTTCAAAAACTCCAGATATTCCTTTTCCGTACCTCGTGAACCTGTGCTTCCAAAACCCTGGGATTCGTGACGGCTCCTGCTTAACGAAGCTATTTCACTGTTGGACAATCCTTTGCTTGCGTAATAAGTTCCGATTTCAAGCGACAATAAATTGGTTTTATCGGCCTTGTTAAAATTTTCTTCGCTTCCATAAAACCACCAGGAAGTGTTAAAAAACAAACGTTTTGGCTGCCAAACGGCATCGTTTTGCAAATGTGTTTTATAGGTTTTGTCTGAAGCCAAATCAAATGCCTCAACGCCTAACATTGCAGAAGAAGTATGATGTCCGTGCGTGGTTCCCGGAGTTTTGTGGTTAAATCTGTTGATGATCACATCGGGTTTTAATTTTCTGATGGTTGCCACCACATCATTTAAAACGGCTTCCTTATTCCACATAATGAGCGTTTCATCGGGATGTTTTGAGTAGCCAAAATCGTTGGCGCGCGTAAAAAATTGTTCTCCGCCGTCTATGCGCCTTGCCGCCAGTAATTCCTGCGTTCTGATTACACCCAACAATTCGCTGAGTTCCGGTCCGATTAAATTTTGTCCGCCATCGCCTCTTGTGAAGCTTAAATAAGCGGTACGCGCTTTAACATCGTTGGCAAAATAGGAAATAAGTCGGGTATTTTCGTCATCGGGATGTGCAGCGATATACAAAACCGTTCCTAAAAAATTAAGTTTTTGAATGGATTCGTAGATTTCTCCGGAAGTTGGTTTTTTGGGTGCTTGCGCAAAAGTTATGGTGGTGCAAAAGATTGAAAGGAATAAAAAGGAAACTATTTTCTTCATTTATATTTGATTTTTTAGCAGAAATCAAATATAAAATTAAATTTTAGACTTCACTTTTTTTTATGAAGGTATTAACATTTTTACAAAAGATGAAACGAGCCATAACAAATTTTGATACACAGTAGAATGATTAATGGCGAACAGCATCTGTACCAATAAAAAATAAAATTTAAACAGATGAAACGAGCCATAACAAATTTTGATACACAGTAGAATGATTAATGGCGAACAGCATCTGTACCAATAAAAAATAAAATTTAAACAGATGAAAAGTTATATATTATTTGTTAGTAATTCAAACTCCGTATTCTATGTTAAAATCCAAGTAAAAAAATTATAAAAAATCAATTTAAATGAAATTTATATTTAACCGCAAGGAATGCAAGGTTTTACGCAAGGTTCGCTAAAAAGTTAATTATTTCTGTGAGTTTATAGTGATTCTGAGAGAAAATCGTGTAATTAAATTGTTACACAGAGATTCACAAAGAAAAAACACAAAGATTCACAAAGTTTTAAATCACTATAAATCAACTTTAGTTAATTTCAATTTTAAAAGCAAAGGGCGAAATTTTATTTTGGTTAATATTTAATTATGCCATTTTCAAAACCGTAAATCGTAAATCTATTCGCGTTAGGGATTGAAGCGGAAAACCTTTTTAGCGGTTTTTCACCGGTAAAAAGTTTGTAACGAAAAGCCCGACCCGCCTTTTCGGCGGGGAACGCCCAAAATGATTGTTTCATTGCTTAAAATAAGACAAAAATTGCCGCATATTTTATATTGATAACGTGTTGATAAAAAATCTTTTTAAAACAACATATTTAGAATATATTTGTAACTCATTCCATTAAAATAACCATAAATGAAATTTATAGTATCAAGCGGACAATTATTAAAACAACTTCAGGTATTGGGAGGCGTTATCAACAGCAACAATACATTGCCAATTTTAGATAATTTTTTGTTCGAATTAAAAGAAAACGAACTAAAAATATCGGCTTCGGATTTAGAAACAATCATGAGCACAATTATTGAAGTGGAATCAGAATCGGAGGGATCTGTGGCAATTTCAGCGCGATTATTACTGGATACTTTAAAAACATTCCCAAACCAGCCATTGACTTTTAAAACTGAAGAAAACAGCACCATTGAAATAAGCTCGAGCCACGGGAAATATGATATGGCGTATTTTGACGGCAATGAATTTCCAAAAGCGGTAACGCTTGAGTCGCCAAGCAGCACCACGATTCCGGGCGACGTTTTGGCCACGGCGATTTCTAAAACCATTTTTGCCGCAGGAAACGATGATTTAAGGCCTGTGATGAGCGGCGTGTTTTTTCAGTTTAACGCTGATAACTTAACTTTTGTGGCCACAGACGCACACAAATTGGTTAAATATTCGAGAACCGATGTTACCGCAAATGAACCTGCGGAATTCATTATGCCAAAAAAACCGCTTAATTTATTGAAGGGAATTTTAGCGGGTTCAAACAGTGATGTGACCGTAGAATATAACAATTCGAACGCAAAGTTCATTTTTGACAATGTGGTGTTGGTTTGTAGATTGATAGACGGAAAATACCCAAATTATGAAGCCGTTATTCCAAAAGAAAATCCGAATAAACTAACCGTTGACCGAGGCACTTTTTTAAACTCGGTGAAACGTGTATCAATTTTCTCGAGCAAAACAACGCACCAAATTCGTTTGAAAATGGCCGGAACAGAATTAAATATTTCTGCGGAAGACATTGATTACTCAAACAAAGCAGAAGAGCGTTTGGCCTGTGATTACCAAGGAGATGATATGCAAATTGGCTTTAATTCCCGTTTTTTAACCGAAATGTTGAGCAATTTAAACTCAAACGACGTTTTGATTGAAATGTCAATGCCAAACAGGGCAGGAATTTTAACGCCAGCTGACGGAATTGAAGAAGGCGAATTTATTACCATGTTGGTAATGCCGGTGATGTTGAATAACTAAGCATTGCTAAAAATTTCAACGATAAAATCCGCTTTCCGCGGATTTTTTTGTACTATTGTTTAAAACCATTTTATGAATTTTTTAGCCCATTTATACCTTTCAAAAAACAACAAAAACATTTTAATCGGCAATTTTATTGCTGATGCGGTGAAAGGAAAAAAACACGAAAATTATCCGAAAGAAATTCAGGCAGGCATTTTATTGCACAGGCAAATAGATTATTTTACTGATACGCACCCAATTGTAAAACAAAGCAAACGGCGTTTGCACCCAAAATATGGCCATTACCGCGGAATTATCATTGATATTTTGTATGATCATTTTTTGGCAAAAAATTGGATTAATTATTCCATGTTAACATTGCCGGTTTACGCAAGCCGCGTTTATACTATTTTTCAGGACCAGGTTGAAACCTTCCCAACTGAGATTCAGAAAATGCTTCCTTATATGGTAGAACAAAACTGGTTGGCAAGTTATGCTTTTATTCCCGGCATAGAAAATACGTTAATTGGCATGAACAAGCGCACCAAAGGAAATTCAAAAATGGATTTAGCAACACAAGATTTGGTGAAAAATTACGAAGATTTTGAATCGGATTTTACAGTATTTTTTAAAGAATTGATAGCATTTACTGATGAGAAAACTAAAGAATTATTAAAATGAAAAAAATTATCCCAATTATTGCATTCGTTTTTCTTTTTACGCAATGTAAAATAAAAACCATAGAAAATGTTGAAAATAACAAACTAACCGGATTTATTGCCGATAGTGCCATGGTGGTGAGCGCCCGGGAAGAAGCCTCAAAAATTGGGGTTGCTATAATGCAAAAAGGCGGAAATGCTTTTGACGCGATGATTGCAACAGAGCTTTCTTTGGCGGTTGCTTATCCGTTTGCCGGAAATATTGGCGGCGGCGGATTTATGGTTTACAGAACCCACGAAGGCAAAACCGGTGCCTTGGATTACAGGGAAAAAGCGCCGCAGGCAGCTTCAAAAAATATGTATTTGGATGAAAACGGCGATATTATTCAAGGAAAAAGCACCTTGGGCGCAATGGCCGTTGGCGTTCCGGGAACGGTGGACGGATTGTTTAAAGTCCACCAAAAATTTGGAAGTTTGCCATTTTCAGAATTGATTCAGCCTTCCATTGATTTGGCCAATAAAGGTGTTGTGGTCACCAAAAAACAGGCAGAAAGAATTGCCAAACAACGACATTTTTTTTCTGAAGTAAATGGCACCAAAATTATATTGGACAATGATTGGAAAGAAGGAGACACCATTAAATATGTGATGTTGGCAAAAACGTTGGAAAGAATCAGGGATTTGGGAAGAGACGGATTTTATAAAGGCGAAACTGCCGATATGCTGGTGAATTGTGTTCAGAAATTAGGCGGAATCATCACCAAAGCGGATTTGGAAAACTACGAAGCAACATGGAGAACTCCGATTGCGTTTAATTACAAAGATTTGAAAATTATTTCCATGTCGCCACCATCAAGCGGCGGAATTTGCAACGCACAAATTTTTAAGGCGATTGAACCTTTTGATATAGCTTCTTACGGACACAATTCCTTGAAATCCATTCAATTGCTTACAGAAGCCGAAAGAAGAGCCTATGCAGACCGTTCCTATTATTTAGGCGATCCTGATTTTGTGAAAATTCCGATTGACACATTAATCTCATCAAAATACGTTCAAAAAAGAATGGCCAGTTTTTCATGGGACAAAGCCACGCCTTCTTCAACTTTGCAGCACGGGAAAATTACGGGTTATGAAAGTGATGAAACCACGCATTATTCCATTGTTGACAAATATGGAAATTCAATCTCTGCAACAACCACCTTAAATGGCGCTTACGGCTCGAAAGTGTTTGTTTCTGAAGGCGGTTTCTTTTTAAACAATGAAATGGACGATTTCAGTTCGAAACCGGGAACTCCCAATATGTTTGGATTGATTGGTGCTGAAGCAAATGCCATTGCTCCCGGAAAACGCATGCTAAGTTCTATGACACCCACCATTGTTGAAAAAAACAATCGGTTTTATATGTCCGTTGGCTCACCTGGCGGTTCAACCATCATCACATCAGTGCTGCAAACAATATTAAATGTGTATGAATTTAAAATGGGCATGCAGGATGCCGTAAACGCACCTAGATTTCACCACCAATGGCTGCCGGATGTTGTTACATTTGAACCGAATGGTTTTGACGGTTTGTTATTAAATCAATTACAGGAAAAAGGCTATCAAATTAAACAGGAAAATTCCGTAATTTTAGGCAAAGTTGATGCTATTTTGCGATTGCCAAACGGTAAACTGGAAGGCGGTGCAGATTATAGAGGCGATGATAAAGCGGTAGGGTTTTAAGCCCCCTAACCCCCGAAGGGGGAACTGACAGTTTGATATAACAAATTGCGTTTTTTAGAGCTGCGTTTCATCAATATCTTTAAACACCAAAATTATATTTTCATTTTTAAACCTTAGATTTACAACAAAAATATTGCGCTATGAAAAATGAAATCACTATTCCTGATGAAACGAGCCATAACAAATTTTGATACACACAGAAATGATTAATGGCGAACA
>JACUUQ010000148.1 GCA_014859175.1 Lutibacter sp.
TTAAAGCGCCATTAATCCAGGTTACAAATCCGAAAACAAAAAATAACCCTGCTATTATAAGTATTGGAACAAATGAATTGTTTTTGGAATTAGTGGTTGCACTTATCGTATTCGACATAATATAAGTTTTTTTGAATAAGATTTTAAATTTATTGTATTTTATTTTAAATGGACTCTAACCAATAAAAAGTGAAAGTAAATAGGATTTTACCCCTAAACCTACACATTCTTATAAAAATACTAAAAATACCATCTCACAAATGCTTCAATTGCAGCATAATCAGCCAAACCTAATTCATTATATTTTTGGGCTGTTTTGGTATTTCTATCCTCGGCACGCATCCAAAATTCCCTTAAATCATTTCCCTGAAACATAACATCATCTTTTTGGGATTGGTGAAAGAAAATCGCTTTTCTTTTTTTTAAAACCTGATCCGGGCTCATTGGCACTGCCATATCAATTTCATGAATTTCCCATTCATGCCAAGCACCCTTATATAACCAAACCCAACAGTCCTTCATAAAAGATTTTGGCTTTAATTTTTTTAAAGATTCAAATAGAGCATTTAAGCTAACTCTGTGGGTGCCGTGTGGGTCGGCTAAATCACCAGCTGCATAAATTTGATGCGGTTTAATTTGCTCAATAATATCGCACATTATGGCAATATCCGCATCGCCTAACGGATTTTTCTTAATACTGCCCGTTTCATAAAACGGCAAATTTAAAAAATGCACATTTTCATCAGAAACCCCTAAATATCTAGTTGCTGCCAAAGATTCACTTTTTCGAATGAGAGTTTTTAAATTCCTGACATCGGCAGTATCTATGGCATTGTCCTTTTTTGAAGTAATTTGCTCAATAATAGACGTTATAAAACTTGAGTCTTTAATCCCATTAATTTCTTTCACTACTTCCACAAATTTAAGCGCCTCGTGATCCGCAACTGCAATATTTCCTGATGTTTGGTAAGCAACGTGAACCTCATGCCCTTGTTCAACCAGCCGGTCTAAAGTTCCTCCCATTGAAATTACATCATCATCTGGATGGGGACTAAAAATAAGTATTCTTTTTTTTGTTGGGTTTGCTCTTTCAGGTCTTGAAGCATCATCGGCATTTGGTTTTCCCCCTGGCCAACCGGTAATGGTGTGCTGCACTTTATTGAACATTTTAATATTTAAATCGTATGATGAGCCTTCCTGGGCCAATAAACTTGACATTCCATTGTCATTATAGTCCTCATCAATCAATTTTAAAATTGATTTTCCTGTTATTTGACATAGCCAAATAATGGCCTTACTGCTCAATTTTTCATTCCACAAACAAGATTCAACCAGCCAAGGCGTATTAATTCTTGTCAATTCAGATGCGGCTTCAATATCCAATATAAATGTTGAATTATTGTGATGTTGTAAATATGTAGCCGGAACTTTAGATGAAACATCTCCTTCAATTGTCTTTTTAATAATTGAGGCTTTGTTTTGTCCCCAAGCCAATAAAATTATCCTTTTGGCCTTTCTTACGGTTCTTATTCCCATCGTAATGGCTCTTTTGGGCACATTATCAATACCTGAAAATGAGGAAGCGGCATCAACTCTTGTAATATAATCCAAAGTAATACTTCTTGTTTCAGAATTAAAGTGGGATCCCGGTTCATTAAATCCTATATGACCCGTTCTTCCTATACCCAATAGCTGCAAATCTATTCCTCCACTATTTTTAATCATTTCCTCGTAATCTATGCAATATTGGCGCAACTCATCACTTGTAACCACACCATTTGGAACATGAACATTTTCTGGCAAAATGTCAATATGATTAAACAAGTGTTCATGCATAAAGTAATGATAGCTTTGAATGTTATCTTTTGACATTGGGTAATATTCATCCAAATTAAAAGTAATAACATTTGAAAAACTAAGACCTTCTTCCTTATGCATTCTTACCAACTCTTCATAAACTTTTATTGGCGAAGATCCCGTGGCTAAACCAAGAACACACATTTCACTATTTGACTGTTTCTCTTTTATCAAATCGGCTATTTCTTCAGCCACTTTAACCGATCCATCATTAGCTGATGAAAAAATGACATTATGTATTTTCTCAAATCTGGTTTCTTCAAATTTCCCGGCCTCATCGTATTTGATGGTTTTTGGACAAGTAATTGGTTTTGCTTTCATTATCTTCTTTTATTAATTGAATATTACAAATCTAAATAAAAACACTTATAAAAACGCAAATTTATGCGTTTTTATTTATATAATTGCGATTATATTGCATTGAAATTTTATTAAAACCGCAAAATATAGATAATACGCTAAAAAAATAAAAAATTTATTAAGTTTTAGTATATTCACCCCATTAGTATATTCACCCCATTCAATAAAAAAACAGACTGACCATTTCTAAATATAACACCTATGGATAATTATGGATTTTTATCAATTTTACCGCCAATAATTGCAATTATTCTTGCCTTAAGAACAAAACAAGTATATATCGCGCTCCTTTTAGGCATTTGGTTTTCTTGGCTTATTTTGAACGACTGGAATTTTCTTACAGGCAGTTTGGCAACCATTGAGGCGATGGTCAATGTTTTTAAATCGGAAGGAAATACCAGGACTATCATGTTCAGCGCTCTGGTTGGAGCACTTTTATTGTTTATCCAATATTCGAGAGGCGTAGAAGGATTTGTAAATAAAATTAATATCCTTATTGATTATTTTGAAAAAAAACAAAGCGGTTACAGTCGTGTAATTGTGCAAATTTTAGCATTGGTTACGGGGATTTTTCTTTTTGTGGAAACAAGCATAAGCGCATTAACTGTTGGTACGCTTTACCGGCCCATTTTCGATAAGCTAAAAATTTCTAGGGAAAAATTAGCTTATATCGCCGACTCAAGTTCCTCTCCAACTTCAATAATAATCCCTTTTAATGCTTGGGGAGCTTTTATTATGGGATTGTTAATTACCCAAGGCATTGAAAATCCGTTTTCAGTATTAGTATCCTCCATTAAATATAACTTTTATCCTTTTATTGCTATAATCATCGTATTTATTGTAATTATTGCCAAAAAAGATATAGGGCCAATGACCAAAGCCGAAAAAAGGACAAAAGAAACAGGAAAACTGTTAAATGACAATGCCAAACCAATGATTTCTGAAACAATAACCTCTTTCAAACCTAAGGAAGGCATTAAGGCAAAAGCATATAACATGGTAATTCCCTTATTTACAATGGTGCTTATGATGCCGCTAAACTTGGCCTACACAGGATGGAACAACGTTGAAACTTACAGTTCATTTTCAAATCATTTATCACAGGCAATAGGGCAAGGATCTGGCTCTTCTTCTGTATTATACGCCGTAATTACCTCCATATTTGTCGCCATGGTTTTATACCGGGCACAAGGAATTATGAAAACAAGAGAAATGGTTGACTTGATTTTAAAGGGAATTAGCGAATTAATGCCTTTGGCACTTTTAATGTTGCTGGCATTTGCCATTAGTGATGCCTGTAACCAATTGGGCACCGGGCAATTTGTTGCAAATTGGTCCAAAGAGTGGCTTTCGCCTCAATATTTGCCTGCAATTATATTTTTAATAAGCTCATTCATCGCATTTTCAACAGGAACTTCTTGGGGTACTTTTGCCATTATGTTGGCAATTGCTATTCCTATGGCCAACATTCATGGAATAAATGTAACACTTGTTATTGCGGCAACTTTGGGAGGAGGTGTTTTTGGGGATCATTGTTCCCCAATATCCGACACCACCATCATATCCTCAATGGCTTCGGCAACAGACCATATTGACCATGTTAAAACACAATTGCCCTATGCTTTAATTGGCGGACTCATCACAACGCTTATGTATTTAATCATTGGCATTATGTCAACTTAATATTCCAATATCAATGTACGACTATTTATATAAATTTCTGGAATTTCGCAAATTATACTTAGCTGAAACTGCTTATGTTTTAAATTTAAAAACCTGATTATGGCAAAATTCAAGTTCCCTTTTATCGTTATAAGTTTAACATTGCTCCTTTTTGGCTGCAAATCAGCTCAAGTCACAAAAAAAATAACCAAGCACTTTAACATAGGTTTTTACGAAAATCAATTTACGGGTTTGCTGGTTGTTGACCCTGCTTCAAATGACACTATTTATAACTACAATGCCCATAAATACTTTACGCCGGCCAGCAACGCAAAAATATTTACTTTATATGCCGCATTACAAGTTTTACCAGAAAAAATCCCCGCTTTTAAATACCATATAGACAAGGACACCATCACCATTCAAGGAATCGGTGACCCCACATTTTTACATCCCTATTTCCATGACAGCACGGCATTAAAAATAGCCCAAAATTTTAAAAAAATTAATTTAATAATCAATAATTTATCCGACGAAAAGTACGGTCCCGGCTGGGCTTGGGAAGATTACGACACTTCTTTTAGTCCGGAGAGAAGTAGCTTTCCTATGTACGGAAACGTGTTAACCGCCAGCAACCAAAACAACTTGCACAGCATTCCCGAAGCATTGAAAAAAAACATACAATATTCCGACAGTAAATACAGCAGGGATTATCATGAAAATAATTTTTATTACAATCCAAAAAACAACAAAACCGAAGAAATTCCAATGGTAATCGATTCAACGCTGATTGCAGAACTATGGAACAACCTGCTTCCCGGAAAAGTATTTATTGCCAAAAACACTTCAAAAAAATTGGCGCAAATTGCTTTTAGCGTTCAAGCAGATTCTGTGTACAAAAGAATAATGCACGAAAGCGATAATTTTTTGGCAGAACAACTGCTTATACTATCATCTTCCTCACTTTCCGACACTTTGAGCTCCAATAAAATAAGAAATTATATGCTTGAAAACCAACTGAAAGATTTAAAGCAAAAACCGCGCTGGGTTGATGGCTCAGGCTTAAGCCGATATAATTTATTTACACCCACTTCATTTGTGCAGGTTCTCACAAAATTATATGCTGACATACCAAGAAACCGATTGTTTAACTTATTTCCCGCCGGCGGGGAATTTGGAACGCTAAAAAATTGGTATGCCGGCAATTCAAAACCATATATTTATGCTAAAACAGGCACGCTCGGCAATAATTATTCCTTAAGCGGCTACTTAATCACAAATTCAGGCAAAACACTCATTTTCAGTTTTATGAACAATCATTTTATGAAACCCACTGGTGAAATTAAAAAAAATATGCAAAATGTTTTTGAATTGTTGCGAGATAATTATTAAGGGCCAATTTTAATTGCATCAGCCTATTTTAACTAACATTTTGGGTGTTACCGCCGAAAAGGCGGTCGGGCTTTCCGTTGCAATCTTTTGCTTTTTACATAAAAAGCAAAAGTATTTCCACTACAAACAAGGTTCACTGAACGCTAAAACAAAATAAAATAAGGTGAAGTAATCCCTAACACAGACGGCTTAATTATTAAAAAAATGACAACTCAAAAATGATTAGTGACAAATAAAATAATAAGTCACAAAATTCTTAGAATTTACATTCCCAAATATTAATATTATCTCTTAAAAATCAGCGCGTTTTTAAAGTTGCTTTTTTTCGTGTTTAAATCAATAAGAAAACCGTTGATTACCGCATAGTCAATTTTGCCGTTCTTTTGTAATAAAAAAGTAGCATTGGCACCTTCGCCCAAAGCAAGTTTTCCCACTTTATAATTTGCGCCAATTACGTTAATAGGCACAAAAACTTCTTTTTTATCAATTGGCAATTGTTCCATTCTTACATAAGTATAACCATTTTGTAAAAATTTGTAAACATCCGAACTTGTCAAATCTTTAATCGATTTTAAAGTTTTTGGATAAACTTTTCCTTCAACAATGGCGTAACCGGTGGCATCAAAAGTTTCATAGCCATAATAAGTTGATAAATCTCCTTGGTCAATAATTCTGCCGATGTTGTAAAAATTGGTATGATTGGCATTGTCAATCTCCAAACGATTGATTCCCAAATCAATGACATAATCGTTCCCCAACAAATTATAGGTTGCCCCAAAAAGTTTTAAATCGAATAATTTGCGGTCATTTTCAGGAATTTTTTCATAACCCTCAACAGAAATATTTTTATAGTCTCCGTTAGCGATTGTGTAAATTGCCGAAAGAATTGACACATAGTTCAATTTCCTGATTTCTTGCTTTTCTATGTCATTTTTATAACCGCCCGATTCAATTAAAATTAAGCTTGTTCCCCATTTTTGAATGTTGTCGCCAAATGCGCGAGGTTCAAAATCATCATTGTATCTCCCAACTTGTCCGGGCGCATATTTTTGGATAACGCTATTCATAAAAACAATCACTTTCATGGCGTTTGCCCGCACTTCATTAATATCCTTTTCATAATTATAGGCTGGCGCCAAATAAGAAATTGTAGTCATTTTATCGGTGCGTTCCGCATTGTAATAAATGCTTTGGTCGTGTAAATTAAACCCAAAATCTGCTTGAAGGCTGTCCCTGATTCTTTTTAAAACCTTACCTTCCGGAGACTGCAACCGCAAAGCATCACGATTCATATCAATGCCCAAAGCGGTGCGCCGTGTAAATTGCTCTGCACCGTCCGGATTTAACATGGGCAAAAAATGAAGGGTTAAATTGCTTAATATCGCTTCTTTTTCAGCGGAAAATTCAGGGCTGTCCAAAAAATTAAAAATATCAAAAATTGCTTGCGTTGCCGTTGGTTCATCTCCATGCATTTGTGACCATAAAAACACATTGGCTTTACCTGTGCCGATGCTAATTAAGGACAAGTCTCTGCCTTCAATAGATTTACCTACTTTTTGCACCGTATATTTTGAATCGTTTTTAAGCCGTTCAATTAATGGCTGTATGTCGTTGTATTTTATTCTTCGCCTATCAAGGCTTGGCTCTTTAAAATTTTCGTAGGTTTCATATAATTTTGAAGTGATATCACTGTTTTGTCCTGTTAAGCTTATGGTAATCAATACAATTATAAAGTTAAAAATTTGTTTCATCTGTTTAAATTTTATTTTTTATTGGTACAGATGCTGTTCGCCATTAATCATTGCTGTGTGTA
>JACUUQ010000149.1 GCA_014859175.1 Lutibacter sp.
ATGCGCATTCAACTTCTTATTTTACGGCTTTCTTGGTTAAATTATGGCTTCCAAAAATAACGATTGTCTGGCACGATCATTATGGAAACAGCGAAAATTTAAAGGAACGGAATAAATTTCCTTTAACATTGGTTTCAAAAACTTTTAAATCAGTAATTTCTGTAAATAATAATTTGCTCCAATGGTCAAAACAGTATTTAAAAGCAAAATATTTTCAATATTTACCGAATTTCGCTGCATTCGGTTCGGAAAACCCCGCAATTACAAAATTGCAAGGCGAAAATGAAAAGCACATCATTTGTCTGGCCAATTTAAGGCCGCAAAAAGACCACATAAACCTTTTGAAAGCTTTTAAGATTGTGCGGAATCGTCACGCAGACTGGACTTTGCATTTGGTGGGAATGGATTTTAAAGATGTTTATGCCGATGAAATAAAATCATTTATAGCACAACATAATTTAATGCCTTGTGTATTTTTGTACGGAAGCTGTTCCGACACGCAACATATTTTAGAACAGGCTGCCATAGGGGTTTTAAGTTCAAAATCGGAAGGATTGCCGGTGGCGTTGCTCGAATACGGTTTGGCGAAATTGCCCGTAGCGGTCACTGATGTTGGGGAATGTGGCGTTGTGGTCAATAATGGGAAAAGCGGGTTGGTGGTGCCACCATCGGATGAAGATAAGCTTTTTGAAGCCCTTAATTTTTTGATAGAAAATGAAGATCGAAGGAAAGAATTCGGAGAAAATTTATTTAACAATATAAGTTTAAATTATAGCGCCCACGCTTTTATTACCCAATTAATCACAATATACCAGCTTGAATAACAGTGCATCACATATACGTTTAATTTTGGCAGTTGGGCATCTTGTGCTTGGCGTTTTGCTGCTTTCCGGATTGATTGCCAAGGCCTATTCTTTTTTAATTTTATTTTTTGGCGTATTGTATATCATCAGAAATAAAAACGAAAACAACGAAGCAATTCATTGGAGTGCTTATTTGGTTGGCGGGGAAGTGCTCTTCAGAATGGCGGGCGGGATGGTTTTTCATGAATTGCCCAAATATGCGGTCTTGATTTTTCTTTTTGTGGGATTGGTGGTCGAAAAAAGACGGCATCATGTTTCCTTAAGCTATCTTATTTACATTTTGTTATTGTTGATTGGCATTGCATTTGTGGACATTCCATTTGATCAATCCATCAGAAAAGCGATTGCATTTAATTTAAGCGGTCCTATTTTGTTGGGGGTTTCCGCTATTTATTTTTACAAACGGCCCTTGGCAATTTCAACGCTGATGGATATGTTGTTTTATATGGCATTGCCCATCATTTCGATGCTGGCATTGCTGTATTTCAGAACGCCGTCACTAAGTGAGATTTCATTTGGAGGCGGGGCCAATTTTGAAACCTCAGGCGGTTATGGACCAAACCAGGTGGCCACCATTCTGGGTTTGGGTGTGTTTATTGTAGCGGTTCACCTTTTTTTTAAACAGCGAATTTTTGCGCTTTTCAGTGTCGATATCTTCCTGTTCACCTACCTAATTTACAGGGGTTTGATTACACTGTCAAGAGGCGGGATGGTCACGGCTTTTTTGGCAATTGCAGTGTTTACCTACTACTATATTCTTTCCAGGGAAAATAAAATCCTAAATCTGGCGAAATATACCGGATTGCTGGTGCTGTTTGGCTTTGCCTTGTTTGTATATACTTCTAACGCAACTGGCGGAATGCTTGAAAACAGGTATGCCAATAAAAATGCGGCGGGTACCACAAAATCCGATATTACCACGGGAAGGGGGACGCTTTTTATGAGTGAGATGACCGCTTTTTTAGACCATCCTTTTTTTGGCATTGGCGTGGGCGGCGGAAAATTTTACAGAATGGAAGAATTGGAAATTCAGGCCGCTTCACACAATGAAATGAGCCGTTTAATTGCAGAACACGGACTTATAGGCATTGTGGCGCTTTTTTTACTGATAACGGTGCCCATTCGGCACATGTTCAAACAACCTTATTTGGCGCGGGCCTTTTTAGCCTCGTTTTTAATATTTTGGTTTTTAACCATCAACCATTCCGCAATGCGCATCGCTTTTCCTGGTTTTATTTACGGATTAAGCGTGGCGGTGATTACGTTTAAAGAACTGAAGGAGGAAAAGGATGTTTGATTTACGATTTTTGAATTATGAATGTTGAATTATGAATTATAAATGTTGAATTTTAAGTGATGAATTATGATTTTTAGAACAAAATTTAATCCTGACCTTTAAATTCCCCCTTCGGGGGTTAGGGGGCTAAAATCTTTTTATTTGAAAAAAATAGTCTACATAGGAAACAACCTTTCCGAAAAATCGAACTATCATTCTGCGATGGCTGCTTTAACCAAGCTGTTGCAAAGCGAAGGGTATGCGGTTATATGTGCATCTGACAAAACCAATAAAATTTTTCGTTTGTTGGCGATGTGTTATACGATTATCAAGCACAGAAAAACAACGGACGTGGTGCTTATCGATACCTTTAGCACGTCAAACTTTTATTATGCGCTCATCACTTCACAATTGGCCCGACTCTTATCATTAAAATACATCCCCATTCTGCATGGCGGAAACCTGCCAAAAAGATTGAAGCATTCCGAACATTTTTCGTCATTGATTTTTAAATATGCGGAAATAAATGTGAGTCCGTCTTTGTATTTGATCCGTGAATTCCAAAAATACTATTATGAAACGGTGTACATCCCCAACAGCATTCCCATAGCGGAAATTCCTTTTAAATTGCGCACTAATTTAGAACCTAAATTGTTGTGGGTGAGGGCTTTTGATGAAATTTACAATCCGTTTATGGCGATTAAAGTCCTGTATTTATTGAAAAAAAACTATAAAAATGCAAGTTTGTGTATGGTGGGGCCCGATAAAGACGGCTCCTTAAACCAAACAAAAGAACTGGCAAAACAATTGGGGGTGGCAAACAGCGTTACCTTTACGGGCGTGTTGCCAAAAGAGCAATGGCACCAAATGTCGGGGAGCTACGATGTTTTTATCAACACCACCAACATAGACAATATGCCGGTGAGTATCATAGAAGCAATGGCCTTGGGTTTGCCCATAGTTTCCACCAATGCGGGCGGATTGCCATATTTGATAGAAAATGGGGTGGACGGACTCCTGATCCCCGTAAAAGATGAAAGAAAAATGGCGGAAGCCATTGAAACATTGCTCAGCAATGCGGAAAAAGCAGGGAAAATGTCCAAAAATGCCCGTGAAAAAGCGGAAAAATTCGATGAAGTTTGGGTAAAAACGCAGTGGATTAAATTGTTGAAAAATGTTTAAAAGTATCTATAAAATAGGCGAACGCTTGCGGAATCCTTCCATTGCAATTTGGCTTCCTTTTCTGAAAGCATCGGAAACCTGGACTTTGGCTTCCTTGGAAGCCTATCAATTGAAAAAATTGCAGGAATTGGTGGCTGTTGCGTATGAAAACTCCCCCTATTATAAAAATATTTTTGATGCATCAGGATTGAAGCCATCCGACATCCAATCGCTTGAGGACCTTAAAAAGTTGCCCATAATCACCAAGTCAGACTTATTGGTTCACAACAAAAAAATTCACACCAACCTTAAATTCAGAAAGCTTTTTCAGGCAAATACCTCAGGAACTTCGGGGGAATCCTTAAAATTTAACAGGGAAGAATCGGCCGATTCCTTTAACCGCGCGGCCATTTACAGGGGCTATTCCTGGTACAACGTAAAACCTTGGGAGCGTAACGGTTATTTTTGGGGCTATAATTTTTCAGAAATGGCGGTGCTTAAAATACGGATGTTGGACAGTCTGCAAAATCGTTTCAGGATTTTCAATTACAGGAAAGAATCCATCGATTTTTTCATCAAAAAGCTTAAAAATGCCAAATACCTGCACGGCTATTCTTCCATGGTTTATGAAACGGCAAAAATAATCAACAGCCAAAATTTGGAGAAACCCACCAACTTAAAAATGGTGAAAGGCACTTCAGAAAAAATATTTGAGGCTTATCAGGAAGAAATCCAACAAGCCTTCGGACAAAGAATGATCAGTGAATATGGTGCCGCAGAAACGGGAATTATCGCTTTTGAGTGTCCAAAAGGGAAGATGCATCTTAATATGGAAGGGGTTATTGTGGAAGAAATTGACCAAGAAATTGTGGTGACCAATTTGCAGATGTTGGCATTTCCAATTATTCGCTATCAATTGGGCGATTATATTAAATTGGCGCCAAAAATCGCAACCTGCGAATGCGGCATGCAACATTTAATCATTGAAGAGGTTACGGGGCGCATAGGAGAGTCGGTTTATGGTAAAAACAATACCTATCCCAGCCTCTATTTTTATTATATTTTTAAAAACTTGGCGACAAAACAGGGGTTATTGTTAACCTATCAGGTGGTTCAGGAAGAAAAAGGGAAATTAATTTTTTTGATAGAACAACCGTTGGACAGCAGGCAATTGATATCTTTGGAAAATGAAATTCTGGTTTATTTTAAAGAGGATATGGAATTTACGATTGACCATACACAAAGTTTAACGGCTCCCAATAAAAAACTAAAAAGTTTTATTTCTAATATTGCATAAATGAATCCACTGGTATCCATCATAACCCCCTGCTTCAATGCGGCAGATTTTATAGCAGAAACAATTTTATCTGTTCAAAATCAGTATTTTACAAATTGGGAATGGTTTATTGTCGATGATTTTTCAAATGACAACTCTGTCTCCATCATCGCCGAATTTGCCCAAAATGATGCCCGAATTAAATTGTTGCCGCTTAAAAAAAACGCGGGTGCGGCCATTGCCCGCAATATGGGCATTGCGCTGGCGAAAGGAAAATATATGACTTTTATTGATGCAGATGATGTGTGGTCTCCTAATTTTTTAGCGGAAAATGTTGCCAGAATTGCAAAAAGTGAAGGTTTTTTATGCGCCTCTTATGAAATGTATGATGCAACCCTAAACAAAAAATTGGGGGAGTTAATTGTTCCGGAATACGCTACCTATTCCGCTATTTTAAAAACAAATACCATCAGTTGCCTAACGGCATTTATCGATATTTCGCGCTTGGGAAAAGAATACATGCCCGAAATAAAATACCGGCAGGATATGGGATTGTGGCTAAAATACCTAAAAAAAATAAATAGGGTGGAGGGCATTGCAGAAAGTTTGGCTATTTACAGAATTCGAAAGCAATCTTTGTCTAACAACAAAATAAATTTATTGAAGCATCAGTGGGCTTTTTATCGTGATGTTGAAAATTTATCCTTCTTATTGTCGTCCTATTATTTTGCCCTTTGGATGTATTATGGGGCAAAAAAATACTGGGTGATAAAAAGGTGAAAGCTGAAAGCTCAAAGGTGAAAGCCCAAGGGTGAAAGTTGAAAGTCCGAAGTCAGAAACCCGATGACCGTAGCTCAAAGCTCAAAGTTTTTTTACGCATCATTATGTGTTATCCCAAATTAAGCTCCCTTTCCTTGGGAAAAGCCTGTCCCGTCCCGATAGCTATCGCAATTAGAACGGGAGGTTGGGGGATAGGAAATAATCCATCATCCAAAATTCAAAACCCAAAATTTAGGAAAGCCCAGGCAATTATTTTGCAAATCAATCGTTAGAAATTTGTAAAAAAAATAGCATAACTTTGAAATCTTAGTAAAACACCCCAAAAAACAAGTTTAAATGCACGCTGACAACTTTTATTTCAACATATCTGAACGCAGACTTTTTTTACGGTTTCTTGATATCGGATTTTCCGTATTGGGCTTATATGTGCTCAATGCTTATTTTAATTTTGATTATTTTGATTTTTCTAGTCCAAGCAGCGCTTTATGGCTTTCAACCTTAATAATTTACCTTGTAATTTTTGGGGAAATTTTTGAAATGTACGACCTAAAGGTGGCGAGCGACAAGTATTTAACCTTAAGAAGCACCTTAATTACCGTATTTTTCGCCACCTTATTTTATGTGTTTACGCCTGTAATTTCTCCGATATTGCCAACGAACAGGTTGCAGTTGGCCTATTTTTCGCTGACTTTGCTTTTTTCGATTCTTCTTAATAGATTCTTTTACATACAGTTGATATTTTCTCCCCGTTTTCTGAAAAACATTTTGTTGGTTGCCGATAGTTCCCAATTGGAAGGTTTGGTTACCGCCATTCAAAATAGGAGCGCGAATCGCATTGTGGCGGTGGTGTCCGATGCTGCTATGGCGGGCAATGACAAAATAGCTTTTATTGCTGTTTCTGATGCCAATTTGGAAGAAATTGTAAAGGAAGAAGGCATCAATGAAATCGTAATTTCCGCAAATAACCATCAATTTATAACGCAGGAATTAAACAACCAGCTTATTTTGTTGTTTGAAAAAGGCATGGCAATCAGAAGTGCCGATAATTTTATTGAAGATGAAAACCATCGCATCTCAGAAACAAAATTAAGCATCGATTTTTACAATCACTTTACCTTCAGCAAAAGCCATCAGAACAATTTATATCTGGCATTCAGGCGCGTTTTGGACGTGTTTTTTTCTATTATCGGAATTCTGTTTTTCCTGTTTCTGATTCCATTTGTGTTTGTTGGAAATTTGTTCGCAAATAAAGGGAAATTGTTATATACCCAAAAAAGAATCGGCAAAAGAGGCGAAAAATTCAGGATCATTAAGTTCAGGACCATGGTTGTGAATGCTGAGGAAAACGGAGCGGAATGGGCGCAAAAAAATGACAGCCGCGTAACTGCTTTTGGCAGAATTCTAAGAAAAGCGAGGGTGGATGAAATTCCGCAGTTTATCAATGTCTTAAAAGGCGAAATGAGTTTAATCGGTCCGCGTCCGGAAAGGCCAGAATTTGTACGGATGCTGGAAAAAGAACTTCCTTTTTATGCCATACGCCACGTGGTAAAACCGGGTCTAACGGGTTGGGCACAAGTGATGTATCCTTACGCGCATACTGTGGATGACCAGCATAAAAAATTAATGTACGACCTATATTACATCAAAGAGCGAAATTTATTGATGGATTTAAAAATCGTCATCAAAACCATCAGCACCATTTTATTTTTTAGGGGAACTTA
>JACUUQ010000346.1 GCA_014859175.1 Lutibacter sp.
AAGCGCTTTGTTTTGGCGTTGTTTTTTCTTCAGGCCGCTGTCAATCATCGATTGAAAAGCCATTTTTGACGTAAAGCGTTCATCCACGCGTTTTATGGGGATTTTAGGGAACGTCTGACTTAATTTTTCGACAAATATCTTGATAAATTTTTCGCTTTCACTTTCGGCATTGTTCATTTGTTTAGGTTCGCCAACCAAAAACAACTCAACTTTTTCCTTTTTTAAATAAGCTGTTAAAAATGAAAAAATATTTTTTGTTTCCACAGTGGTCAAACCGGAAGCAATTAGTTGCAGTTCGTCCGTTATGGCTATTCCTGTCCTTTTTTCACCGTAATCTAAAGCTAAAATTCGCGCCAAAATGTTAACATAATTAATAAAGTTGTGCAAATTTAGGTATTTTGAACGGGAAATTTTTTTTAAAGCAATATATTTGTGCCAAACAGAAATTTACAAAAATGAACGCACTTAAAGAAATTATTGCACAAGCTTGGGAAAACAGGGAATTGCTAAAAGAAGAAATTACCCAAAATGCCATTCGCGAAGTTGTTGATTTGTTGGATAACGGGATTTTAAGAGTTGCGGAGCCAACAGAAAACGGCTGGCAGGTAAATGAATGGATAAAGAAAGCGGTGGTGCTGTATTTTCCGATTCAAAAAATGGAAACTTTTGAAGTGGGAATTTTTGAATATCACGATAAAATACCTTTAAAAAGAGGCTATAAAGAAAAAGGAGTTCGCGTGGTGCCTCATGCTGTTGCGCGTTACGGCTCCTACATTTCTGCAGGGACCATTTTAATGCCCAGCTATGTAAATATAGGCGCTTATATTGATGAAGGTACGATGGTTGATACATGGGCAACCGTAGGAAGTTGTGCCCAAATAGGCAAAAATGTGCATTTGAGCGGCGGCGTTGGAATTGGTGGCGTTTTGGAGCCTTTACAGGCAGCGCCGGTAATTATTGAAGACAATGTTTTCGTGGGTTCGCGCTGTATTGTGGTCGAAGGAATTCGCGTTGAAAAGGAAGCTGTTTTAGGCGCCAATGTGGTGCTTACGGGTTCTACAAAAATAATTGACGTAACAGGCAGCGAGCCTAAAATTATTAAGGGATTTGTTCCGGCACGCTCTGTGGTGATTCCGGGAAGTTACACCAAAAAATTTCCAGCAGGCGATTACCAGGTGCCTTGTGCGTTAATTATTGGGCAACGCAAGGAAAGCACCGACAAAAAAACATCGTTAAA
>JACUUQ010000150.1 GCA_014859175.1 Lutibacter sp.
TCGAAAGTACTATGATTGGTGCTTTCGAGGTTTTTTATTGGCATCCAAAAATATGGCGTGACCGCCGAAAGGTTGTTGCACCGGAACACCAAAATCGACCAGCTTTTGACCTAAATAAGCAATTTGCTCCACCCTGCTTTCCAAATAATCAAACTCAGTCGCTTCATCCAATCCAACAGCCAAAGCGCCCATATCGCGTCCGTTCATTCCTCCATAAGTGATAAAGCCTTCGAACATAATATTGAAAACAGTGGCTTGCTTAAAAACTTCTTCGTTGTTTAGGGCAATAAATCCGCCCATATTTACCAATCCGTCTTTTTTAGAACTCATTGTCATTCCATCACCATAAGAAAAAACTTCTTTGGCGATTTCCTTGATGGATTTATTTTCGTAACCAGGCTCTCTCTTTTTGATAAAATACGCATTTTCAGCAAAACGTGCAGCGTCAAAATACAATGGAATTCCGTATTTTTTACATAAAGCCGAAACTTCTTTGGCATTTTGCGCAGAAAGTGGCTGTCCGCCCGCACTATTACACGTTATCGTCAAGATTACAAAAGGAATTTTTTCTTTTGGATAGCTTTTAAAAACCTTTTCAAGCTTGTTTAAATCGACGTTTCCCTTAAAAGGATGCATATTTGAAGTGTCAAAAGCTTCATCAATGGTGCAATCAACAGCCTTAGCTTTTCTGAATTCAATATGGCCTTTGGTGGTGTCAAAATGTGAATTTCCGGGAACAATATCGCCTTCTTTCACCAAAGCGGAAAACAACACATTTTCAGCTGCGCGTCCTTGGTGCGTTGGCAAAAAATAGGAAAAACCGGTAATTTTCTTAACGGTATCTTTTAGCTTTAAAAATGAAGAAGAACCGGCATAACTTTCATCGCCAATCATCATTTCGGCCCATTGTTTATCGCTCATGGCGCCAGTTCCGGAGTCTGTCAATACATCAATAAAAACTTTATCCGAAGAAAGGTTGAATAAGTTATAATCGGCTTCTTGTATCCATTTTAAACGTTGCTCTTGCGTTGAACGTTTGATGTGTTCAACCATTTTAATTTTATAGGGTTCTGCGTACGGTAATTCCATAAGAATATTTTATTTATAAGTTGTGTAAATTTTGAAAGGTGTGATTGAAAATCACCAAATAAGGAAAATTAGGCGCAAAAAGATTCGGGACGCTTAATATTTAAGAAGACATCCGAGTACAATTTAAAACAGTTTACGTTTTTCATTCACTAATTTCTAAGGCCCAAATTTACAAAAATATTTAAACAATTTCTTCAATGCTTTTTAATCTTTTTTAATGACAATAATCAGTTAATGCAATAAATGTTACAGTTATATTTGTGCTTCAAATTTCGTAAGATTAAGATTGGCTTAAAATTTAATTAATAATTTAGTATTATGACAATTATCATTATCTTCGCAAAACGTTTTTTATTACTAATAAATCTATTAAAATGAACAAACTTCTTTCACTAATTTATTCAACTCGTGTTACTGCTGTTTTATTTTTAGTTTTTGCTGTCGCCATGGGAGTGGCAACTTTTATTGAAAATGATTATGGCACTGAAACCGCAAAAGCATTGGTATATAACGCTTGGTGGTTTGAAGCCATTATGGCTTTTTTTGCAATAAACTTTTTTGGAAATATTTTTAAATACAAACTGTACAAAAAAGAAAAATTGGTGGTGCTGGTTTTTCACTTATCATTTTTCTTAATTTTGGTAGGCGCAGGAATAACGCGCTATATTAGCTTTGAGGGAATTATGCCCATAAAAGAAGGCGCGGTAAGCAATGTTTTTTATAGTGAAAAAAGCTACATAAGCGTTGTTATCAATGATGGCAACGAACAAAAAATACCCTACCATAAGCCAGTTTTATTGTCGGCTTTAGGCAATAACAACTTCCGTTACAAAACAGATTTTAAAGGAAAAGACGTTGACATAAAATTGACAAAATACACCCCAAATGCACAGGAGGTTTTTGAAGCCAATGAAACTGGCGACGACTTTTTAAAATTCGTGGAATCAGGTGCTGGCGGGAGACACGACCACTATATTAAAAAAGGCGCTTCAGAAGAAGTGCACGGCGTTATGGTTGGTTTTGATTCACCTTCGCCAAATACTGTTGATTTTATAACAACTGAGAGCGGTTTAAAAATCAAAACAACTGTTGACGGTACATTTTTTAGAATGGCCGATAAATTTGAAGGCACCATTGTTAAAGATTCTTTGCAGGATTTTTCATTGTTAGCGGTGCATTTCATTGCAGGAATGGAATTTGTGATTCCGCAAATGCCGATTAAAGGATCTTACAAAACAATTTCGGGAGACAAAGAACAATCGAGTTTAGACCAATTGGAATTTGAGGTTACCGCAGGTGGCGAATCTAAAACAATAAAATTATACGGGGGCCAATTCGCCATTCAGCCACCAACAGTATTTTCCGTTGGAAACCTAAATTTCAGAATGAGCTATGGCGCTATGCAAATGCAATTGCCGTTTAGCATTAAATTAAACGATTTCCAGTTAGAAACCTATCCGGGCTCTAACAGCGCTATGTCATTTGCCAGTGAAGTAACCGTTATTTCACCCGAAGAAACCTTTGATTTTAGAATTTTTATGAACAATATATTAAACTATAAAGGCTACAAATTTTTCCAGTCAAGCTACAACATAACCCCTGAATACGAAGAAACACATTTATCCGTTAATCACGATTTCTGGGGATCAACAATCACCTATATCGGTTATTTTTTATTGTATGCAGGCTTAATGCTGATAATGTTTGTGAAAAATACACGATTCGATTTCCTAAGAAATAGCCTGGATAAAATTAGAAAGAAAAAAGCGGCGGCAACTACCATTTTATTGCTGTTGATTTCAACGTTTGCATTTTCGCAAGATCACGATCATGCGCCACTTCAAAAACAGATAGATTCATTGGTAACGGCCAATATTATTGATAAAAAACACGCAGATAAATTTAGCAGGGTAATTATTCAAGATGCAGGCGGAAGAATGAAACCAGTGCATACGTACGCATCAGAATTGTTGAGAAAAGTCAGCAAATCTGACACTTACAATGATATGAATGCCACACAGGTATTTTTATCCATTCAACAAAATCCAAGACTTTGGTTTCAGGTTGCTATGATATATGTTGAAAAAGGAAATACCAAGCTGAGAGATTTGATTGGCATTCCCCACGAACAAAAATACGCGTCGCTTGCCAACTTTTTTGATGATAAAGGAAATTATAAACTTGGTGAAGTGCAGCAGGAAGCACAAAAAAGCAGCATCAAAAGCAAATTTGAAAAAGATGTGATTAATGTTGACAGAAGGGTGAATTTATTATACTCTGCCATTACAGGCGATATTTTAAGAATTTTCCCAATTCCAAGCGATCCTAACTATACCTGGATTTCCCATAACGATTTAGACCAAGCCAATTTCAAAGGTACGGATTCTGTTTTTGTGCGTCAAATTTTACCGGTGTATTTGCAAACTTTAACGACATCGCAAGCATCAAAAAATTACATGCAATCTGATGAAATTTTGGGAGGAATTATAAAATTTCAACAAAAATACGGAAGCGCTGTTTACCCGGCGGAACACAAAATTGATGTTGAAATCGCCTACAACAAATACGATATTTTCAAAACAATATACAGTTACTATATGTATATTGGCGTATTGATGTTCTTTTTGGTGATTTTTCAAATTTTTAAGAAAAATAAAATTCTTGATTTTTCAATCAAAGCTTGTATTGCCATCGTAATAGTATTATTTACGCTTCATACAGGCGGTTTAATCGCGCGTTGGATTGCCAGTGGAAATGCCCCTTGGAGCAACGCTTATGAATCTATGATTTATGTAGGTTGGGCAACCATGCTTTTTGGATTGTTGTTCGGAAGAAAATCATCGATGACAATTGCCGCAACCGCGTTTTTAACCGCATTTATTTTAATGGTGGCACACTGGAACTGGATGGATCCTGAGATTGCAAATCTGCAGCCAGTGCTTAATTCATACTGGTTAATGATTCACGTTTCCATTATTGTGGCGAGTTACGGCCCGTTTGCATTGGGGATGATTTTAGGTTTGGTGGCCTTAATTTTAATGGTTTTAACCACCAAGAAAAATAAAGAAAAGGTGGGCTTAATGATTAAAGAAATTACCATTATTAATGAAATGGCGCTAACACTTGGTGTAATATTATTGACCATCGGTAACTTTTTAGGCGGAATGTGGGCCAATGAAAGCTGGGGACGTTATTGGGGATGGGATCCAAAAGAAACCTGGGCATTAATTAGCATTATGATTTATGCTTTTGTGCTTCACTTGCGATTGGTTCCGGGTTTACGAAGCAGATTTACCTATAATATGTTTTCTGTGGCTGCTTTTGCTTCCATTTTAATGACTTACTTTGGCGTAAACTTTTACTTATCCGGATTGCATTCTTATGCGAGTGGTGATAAAGTAATCACCCCAACTTTTGTTTATTATGCCATCGTAATTTTTGCAATCTTAAGTATTGCCGCATATTTTCAATTTAAAAAACATTATAAAAAATAATTAAAACCATTGCAAAAATGTAACTTTGCAATCCATTAAAAAAAAATGAGTAATGTTTAATAAATACATAAAGTTAGTAATAGCGGCTGGGATTTTAGTTTGGGCAGTGTTTCAATTTATTGATGGCAACATCATGAATGGTATTTCAATTGTGCTGCTGTCGGGTATTTTTGTGCTGTTTTATTTTAAAAATGAATTTATATTGTTGGCATTTTTGCAACTTAGAAAACAAAATTTTGCTGGAGCAAGCAAATGGCTGTCATACATTAAAAATCCGGAAAGCGCTTTGATTAAAAAACAGCAGGGTTATTACAATTTCCTGCAAGGAATTATGGTTTCCCAAACCAATATTAACCAGGCTGAAAAATACTTTAAAAAGGCATTAAGTCTCGGTTTAAGCATGAAGCACGATATGGCAATGGCAAAGCTGCAATTGGCCGGTATCGCTTTGTCTAAAAGACGAAAAAGAGAAGCCACTATGTTAATCACCGAAGCTAAAAAACTGGACACACAAAATATTTTAAAAGATCAAATTAAAATGTTAAAGGATCAGCTTAAAAAAATATAATTATTTCTGTCACATAAAAAAAGCACGCCAATTGGCGTGCTTTTTTTATGTTGTATCATTGCTGATTATTCTAAAATAATTGGTGTTAATGACTTGTTGTATTGTATGATAAAAACGCCGTGGTTTTCAAAACTTCCCAACAAATTTCTGTCATAATTAAACAACGTTGAAATGCGTGACGATTTTCCTGCCGCTAGACCCATTTCCAAAGTTCCCATCGTTGCAATTCTCGCCAAAACATCATAAGTGATGTCAAATCCCTTTAGCGCATATTTAGAAGGAATTGCGAAATTTTTTTCCTGATATGTTTTGTAAAAATAATTGACATTGGCATCATCAACATCCAAAAAATCTATGGTCGGACATATAAAATTCAATTGACCCAGGAGATTATTGTCCACACTGTCAAAGTTTTTTCCTTTATCCAAAGCGATTAAAGTAATATTGAATTTATCGACCAAACCTTTTAAGCTATTGACTGCCGATGCTGTTGTCACCATTTCATCACTTACCAAAATTACCAAGTTATTTGATGTATTGGTTAATCTTTTAGCGATATTCCCACCAGAAATATAGCCAAATTCCGATTTTACCACCGAAATATTTTGAACGTTTTTAAACGTTTTTAGCCGGTTCACAATTTGCCACAATTTGGTTTGCGATCCCGATTCTCCATCATTAATAACCACAATATTTTCTCCTTGATAACTTTTTTCCAAATACCTTAAAAGTTCACTTTGCAATAATTCATCATCAGGCGCTGCTTTTACCAAATTGTTGGCTGAATTGGCAGACTGATTTTTTGAGTAAAAAGGAACTACAATAGGCGCATCAATATGCTTTGAAAGCCAAAAAGCATTGTCGAAATATAAAGGTCCTATTACGGCATCCGCATTTTTCAACTCATTTCTGTTGATAATAGTTTGAATTTTTGGGGTAGAATTTTCCGAATCTATAAATTTAACTTTAACGCTCAATCCTTGATTCCTTAATGAATCAATAGCCATAGTTGCCCCCAAATGAAAATCGGTTACAACATTTAATAAAGAATTGCTTTTTCTGAAGTTGTCGGTTTTGGTTGAATCCGATGATTTATTTAAGTTGTACGGAAGCAATATTACAAGGTTAATTTCTTTTGATGAATCAAAATTTTCATTAAAAGCACCTCTTCTAATGGCTATATTTTTTTCATTATCAAACCTATTTTCATTTGATACCGCCTTTGTTGCACTCCAATTTTTAACCGGTTTCATTTTTAAGGTCATCCCCAATTTTAAACCCCCTGAAAGTTCAGGATTCAACCTTAACAATTCAGCTTGAGAAACCTGGTAACGGTTTGATAAATTATACATAGTGTCATCTTTAACAACCGTATGAAGTTCATAGGTTACCGTATCGTTTGTTTTAGTTGGGGCTGATCCCGGCTCTGGAATTATCAATTCCATTCCGGGTTTTAAACCATCAGCTATCTGGGGATTTGCGGCTATTAATTCCTCAATAGTAATTCCAAACTTTTTGGAAATGCCATACAAAGTATCTTTTGGAAAAACAACGTATTTTTTTTGGGCGCCGTTGGCCACCTTTACTTCCTGCTTTACTCCTTCCTTCCCAAAATTTAAATTTGGCACAATGATAACGGTGTTTGGTGCAAGATTCCGGCTAATATCGGGATTAAGTTGCAGTAAATCTTTTGAAGTTATATGATATGCTTTGGCGATACTTTTTACAGTTTCGCCTTTTTTAACCGTGTAAGAAACATACTTTTTTTGTTGTGCGATTGCTATTGCAGAAAACAAAAAAAGGAATACAAATAATAGGGCTATTCTTTTCATCTGTTTATTTTTTATTTTTTATTGGTACAGCTGCTGTTCGCCATTAAT
>JACUUQ010000151.1 GCA_014859175.1 Lutibacter sp.
ATTATGCCATACAATGCGCGCCCGACCATCCTTGGGTAAAAGAGCATCCGCAATGGTTTAAATGGCGGCCGGACGGAACGGTGCAATATGCTGAAAATCCGCCCAAAAAATACCAGGATATATTGCCAATTTATTTTGAAACGGAAGATTTTAAAAACCTTTGGAATGAATGCTTGGATACCTTATTTTATTGGATAGATTTAGGCATAAATATATTTAGGGTCGATAATCCACACACAAAACCGTACTATTTTTGGAATTGGATTATTTCAGAAGTGAAGAAGAAATATCCGGATGTTTTATTTTTGGCAGAGGCATTCACCAGGCCAAAAGTGATGCAACAATTGGCAAAACAAGGATTTACGCAATCGTACACTTATTTCACATGGCGAAACACAAAACACGAAATAACTGAATATGTGGAGGAACTGACCAAGACTGATTTGCGTGAATATTTCCGGCCAAATTTTTGGCCTAATACGCCAGATATCAATCCGTTTCATCTTCAGGGCGCAAACGAATCAAAACACATGCAACGTTATGTTTTGGCGGCTGCATTGAGTTCAAATATTGGAATTTACGGACCTGTTTTTGAACACATGATGAGCGATGCGCTTCCCGGAAGAGAAGAATATGCAAATTCGGAAAAATTTCAAATCTATCATTATGATTGGTCCAAAAAAAATAATTTAATTGAAATTATCACGCAAGTCAATAAAATTCGTCATCAGCAGGAAGCGCTTCAACAAACAAATAACATAAAGTTTTGTAACATTACAAACGATAACTTAATTGCTTTTTACAAGTGGAATGATGCCAAAACTAATGAACTTTTAGTGGTCATAAACCTTGATCAAAATCATACCCAAATAGGAACTGTCCAATTGCCTTATGCCGATTTGGGCGTACAGCCGGGCAGTCAAATAGAGGTGCGTGATTTAATTACAGGAAATCGTTACAACTGGAATTCAGAATGGAACTTTATTGAGTTGCACCCGTCATTGCCTTTTCATATCTTTAAGATAAAAAAATAATGGCAAAAAAAGAGCTTAAAACAACGTTAACGCCTCCTTATAACTTTAATGAGGAATGGGGAAATTTACTTGAAAACAAGGAGTTTGTCAATGTTTTTCTCTCTGATGTACTTGAAGATTATATTGTTACGCAACGTTGGTACGGGGGAAAATCCAGTAAAATAAAATATATTGAACTTTCAGAATATTTTAGGATCCAGCAAAATGAAGAGGTATATTACGGACTTATTTTAGAAGTTGATTTTGTTGAAGCATTTTACCATCATTATTTTTTGCCTATTGCATTTGTTTCTGATGAAACATTTGCCAAAAAAGACAGGATTCTTCCAATCAGCATTAAAGGGCAGGAAGGTTTTATTATCGACGCCATCAATTTAGAATCGTTCAGGAAATTGGTATTCGAACGAATTGCAAATTCTTCGCCCACTGATAAATCTTTGGTAAAATATCATAAAAGTGAGTCCTTTAACAATATAGTTTATGAATCTTCAAGATGCATGGACTTGGAGCAAAGCAATACTTCAATGATATTTAATGACAAATATGTGTTGAAATTCTTCAGAAAGATTTTTGCGAACAGCAATCCCGATTATGAAATGAACCGCTTTTTGACCGAAAAAAAGGATTTCAAAAATACCCCAAAGTATATGGGAAGCATTAATATTATAGGACAGGAAAATGAAGTGATTACCATTGCATTAATGCAGGAATTAATTCCGAATCAGGGAAATGCCTGGGATTATTTTTTGAAAGAAATTGACAAGGTTTTCATGACATTGGACAGTAAAAATATCAGCATCAAAGATTTGCCGAAGCTGCAATTGTATGATCGATTGAAAATTCACGACATTCCGCATAGAATTATTGACTGGGTTGGGCTTAATTTGTTTCTGAAATTAAAAGTTTTGGCCAAACGAACTGCCGAAATGCATATAAATTTGGGATCTGAATTTGAAGATACCGCTTTTACGCCAACCAATTTTAATGGAGATTATACGGTTTGGCTTAAAAACAGGATGATTTACCAGTTTCAAAACAGGTTGAATTTGGTGGAAAACAGCTTGCATAAATTAGATGGCGCAAGCTTGGAAATGGCCAATGATTTATTAAGCAAAAAAAGTTTGATCAGAAACAGGTTTTTAAAATTTGACTGGACAAAATTGAAGGGGGAAAGAATACGGATTCATGGAGATTATCACTTGGGCCAAATATTGATCCAAAACGACGATTTTTATATTTTGGATTTTGAAGGTGAGCCAGAAAGCAATATCAGGGACAGGCAAGTAAAACAACCGCCAATTAAAGATGTCGCGGGTTTATTTAGGTCTTTTCATTATGCCATTTATGCAACCATATTTAACAACGGTGATAAATATAAACAAACCCAAGAAGAATTATTTGAGGCGGCCGAATTGCTTTATGCCTATTTTATGGGAATTTTTATGGGAACGTATGTGGAAGAAGTGCAAAATGCAAACTTAAATATTGGTTATAACCAAGAGCGAAATTTTATATTGGAGTACTGTTTATTGGAAAAAGCGATATATGAGCTGGGTTACGAACTTAATTCACGCCCAAGTTGGGCAATTATTCCTTTAAAAGGAATTTCTAATTTTATTAACGATTAATTTATGGCAGAAGTTAAAGTGCACAGCTTGTTTACGGATTTCGATATCAATTTATTTAAAGCGGGAAAACATTTCAGATTGTATGAAAAATTGGGTGCCCATTGCATTAATTTGGAGGGCATAAAAGGAACTTATTTTGCTGTTTGGGCGCCAAGCGCAAAAAATGTTTCGGTGATTGGCGATTTTAATTTTTGGACTGATGGCGAGCATAAGTTAAATGTTCGTTGGGACGGAAGCGGTATTTGGGAAGGTTTTATTCCTGAAGTGGAAAAAGGGAATATTTATAAATATAAGATTCACAGCAATATTAATAATGTAACAACCGAAAAAGCCGATCCTTACGCCCGAAGGTGTGAACATCCGCCAAAAACCGCCTCAGTGGTTTGGGAAGATATCTACCAATGGGACGATAAAAATTGGATGGATAAACGGATAAAAAACAATGCGTTGGATGCTCCATATTCCGTTTATGAATTGCATTTGGGCTCGTGGAGAAAAAAAATTGAGGAAAACAGGTCGTTGTCCTATTTTGAACTGGCAACAGAATTGGTGACCTATTTAAAGGAGATGAATTTTACGCACGTAGAATTTATGCCAATTATGGAATATCCTTATGATCCTTCCTGGGGTTATCAAATTACTGGATATTTTGCGCCAACTTCCAGATTTGGTTATCCTGAAGAATTAAAATATTTGATCGATAAACTGCACCAAAGCGACATAGGCATTATTTTAGACTGGGTTCCCTCACATTTTCCGGAGGATGCTCACGGTTTGGGCTTTTTTGACGGTTCAAATTTGTATGAACATCCCGATAAGAGAAAAGGATATCACCAGGATTGGAAAAGCCTTATTTTTAACTACGGCAGAAATGAAGTTCGCTCATTTTTAATCAGCAACGCTATTTTTTGGCTGGAACAATATCACGCCGACGGTTTGCGCGTAGATGCCGTTGCCTCTATGTTATTTCTCGATTATTCGCGTGAAGAAGGCGAGTGGGAGCCTAATATTTATGGCGGAAATGAAAATTTGGATGCCGTTTCATTTTTTAAGGAATTAAATGAAGAAGTGTATAAATCGTTTCCAGATGTGCAAACAATTGCTGAAGAATCTACCGCATTTCCAATGGTTTCCAAACCAACTTTTATGGGCGGATTGGGTTTTGGCATGAAATGGATGATGGGTTGGATGCACGATACGTTGGATTATTTTTCTAAAGACACCATTTACCGAAAGTATCATCAAAATGAAATTACTTTTAGTTTGGCGTATGCTTTTACCGAGAATTTTATGTTGCCGTTGTCCCACGATGAGGTGGTTTATGGAAAAAAATCTATTTTGGGCCGTATGCCGGGCGATGAATGGCAACGCTTTGCAAATCTCAGGTTGTTGTATGGTTATATGTTTACGCATCCGGGAACAAAACTATTATTTATGGGCAGCGAATTTGGACAATATGAGGAATGGAATTTTCAGGAAAGCTTGGATTGGAACTTGTTGGAGTTTGAGCCTCATAGCAATACCAAAAATTATTTCAGTGATTTAAACCTATTTTATAAAACCACGCCCGCCTTATTTGAAAAGGCGTTTAGCCAAGAAGGTTTTGAATGGATTGCCTATGATGATAACGAAAATTCAGTAATTTCTTATGTCAGAAAAGGAAATAATCCAAAAGATGATGTGTTGGTTGTCTGTAATTTTTCGCCACAAACATTGGAGAATTATAAAATTCGACTTCCGAGGAAAGGTAAATTGCTCGAAGTTTTCAGCAGCAATTATGTGAAATATGGAGGAAGCGGTTTTGTAAATACCGAAAAAATTACCATAAAAAAACAACCAAAGAAAGTTAATGAATATTCAGCCGTACTTGTTTTACCGCCACTTGGCATCTCAATTTTAAAATTCTGTTAAATTTAATACCGCTTAATGGCAATAATTTTACATTATTGTTCACAAAGCGGTTATAATTTTAATAAAAATAATATTTATTAAATTATTTATTTTAGTACGTTTGCACTTTGATCAAATAATTTAATTTATGATTTTAAATACTGAACTTGAATTAAAAGGAAATCAGTTTCCTTCAAAAATAATATCCTATAAAAAAGATGTAGATACGCTTTATTTTACAAGTGAAAATAATGTGGTATTGCAACTTACTGTACAGAGAGACAGTGTGTTGCGATTTCGTTACACAACAACTTCAATTTTTGAGAACGATTTTTCTTACGCCATTACCCGTTATGCGAGCAGGGGTTTTAACCATCTTGAAGTAACTGAAGACGAAACCAATTATATTGTAACAACTTCAAAATTAATTTGCCATATTTCAAAAGAGGATATGCGGAAATCAATTTTTGACGCAAAGGACAATACGCTTATATCAGAAGATGAACTTGGGTTTCATTGGGAAGAAAGCTATGAATTTGGCGGCAATATTGTAAAAATGTCTAAAAATTCACTGGAAAAAGAAAGTTATTATGGTTTAGGGGACAAACCCGTTCCGTTAAATTTAAAAAGCAAACGTTTTGAGAATTGGGTAACAGATTCTTATGCCTTCAGCAAAGATACTGATCCAATTTATAAAGCAATTCCATTTTATACGGGACTTCATCACGGAAAAGCCTACGGTATATTTTTCGACAATACTTTTCGCGCATATTTCGATTTTTGTCAGGAACGCAGAAATGTCACCAGTTTTTGGGCACAAGGCGGCGAAATGAATTATTATTTTATTTACGGTCCAGAAATGGGTGAGGTGGTTTCAATTTATACCGATTTAACAGGAAAACCGCACGAATTACCGCCTCTTTGGGCGCTGGGTTACCACCAATGTAAATGGAGTTATTATCCGGAATCCAACGTAAAAGAAGTTACCAATAAGTTTAGGGAATTGCAAATTCCCTGCGACGCCATTTATTTGGACATTGATTATATGGATGGATTTAGATGTTTTACTTGGAATAAGGAATATTTTCCAGATCCAAAAAGGATGGTGAAAGAATTGGCTGACAATGGTTTTAAAACCGTTGCGATTATTGACCCGGGAATAAAAATAGACAACGAATACAGTGTTTTTAAAGAAGGCCTAGACAAAGATTATTTCTGTAAACGTGCCGATGGTCCTTATATGAAAGGAAAAGTTTGGCCGGGCGAATGCTATTTTCCTGATTTCACCAAACCCGAAGTCCGCGAATGGTGGTCGGGTTTATTTAAAGAATTGATTGAAGAAATAGGCGTAAAAGGCGTGTGGAACGATATGAACGAACCTGCAATTATGGATGTTCCGGGAAAAACATTTCCGGATGATGTAAGACATGATTATGACGGAAATAAATGCAGCCACAGAAAAGCGCACAATATTTACGGTATGCAAATGGCAAGAGCCACTTACCAAGGATTAAAGAAATTCTCTTACCCAAAACGTCCATTTGTGATTACGCGAGCGGCTTATTCGGGAACACAACGTTATACCTCGACATGGACAGGGGATAATGTAGCGTCATGGGAACATTTAACCATCGCAAATTTGCAGGCGCAACGCATGTGTATGTCGGGATTTTCATTTGTTGGATCGGATATTGGTGGATTTGCGGAGCAACCAAATGGCGAACTATATGCACGTTGGATTCAGTTGGGAATTTTTCATCCATTTTGCAGAACGCATTCATCTGGCGACCATGGCGACCAGGAACCTTGGGCTTTTGGCGAGAATATTACCGATATTGTCAGAAAATTCATTGAAATTAGGTATCAGTTGTTGCCTTATTTATACACTGCTTTTTGGCGTTATGCCACAGAAGGAATTCCAATTTTGAAATCGTTGGTTTTATATGACCAAGCGGATATTCATACGCATTACAGAAACGATGAATTTGTTTTTGGCGAAAAAATATTGGCTTGTCCAATTACAGAACCAAATGCCAAAGGAAGAAGAATGTATGTGCCGGAAGGAAATTGGTATAATTTCTGGGATAACAGCCTGTTAAAAGGAGGAGAAGAAGTGTGGGTGGATGCGGATTTGGACAGTATGCCAATTTTTGTGAAAGAAGGCGCCATTATCCCAAAATATCCTATTCAGCAATATGTTGGCGAAAAGAAAATAGAAGAACTTCATTTGGACGTCTTTTTTAAATTGGGAAAAGAAAAGTCTCAGGTTTATGAAGATGCGCAGGATGGATTTGATTATAAAAAAGGGAGGTTTAGCTTAAGAAATTTCAATCTTTTGGGCAAAGAAGATTCTTTAACCATACAACAGTTTAAATCGGGAAAATTTATTACTTCATACGAAACTTTTGAAATTAATTTAATTGGATTGCCATTTGAAATCAGAAAAGTTGAGGTTGACAATGTCAAAA
>JACUUQ010000152.1 GCA_014859175.1 Lutibacter sp.
CTTTGGGTCGGGCTTTGCGTTACAATCTTTTTTAAAGCTGAAAAAAGCTTCAAAAAAGTATTTTCACTGCAATCCCTAACGCAGTTGCTGCTTAACATAAAATTTAGCCCAATTAGTTTGCAAATATCTAAAAATTAAAAAACTATTTAAAGGTTTTCTAACATTGATTTTTCTTTTGCGGAAAGCGGAACTTCATTCGCGAATTTCTGCTTGGTCGGATAAACCGCAAGAATCATCAATATTAAAATTCCGACTAAAATAAAATAGAAGCTGTTGTTCGATTCCATCACAAAAATAATGCACATCAACGCCGGAAATTCCAACATGGCAACCCTAAATATATGCGCCGTACTGTACTTTACCGATTTTTGGGACAAATCAGCATTTGCGGGAATTTGATTTAATAATTTGGAATACAAGTATTTACTTGACAAATTTCCCGCAAATGAAATTAGGATGGCCAAATATAAAAACAGTTTATCTTCCCGGTAAGAAAAAAACAATTGTTCCCCAGCATTTAAAGCCACATACGCCGCAAAGATGACGATGATAAATAATAAAGAAAAATGGATTAATTGCAATGATTTCATAAAATCTTTTGGTTGTCGGTTGGTATAGCTCATTGGTTAGATGTTTAAAGTTTAAAGTTAAATATTAGATATTAGATATTAGATATTAGATATTAGAAGTTAATTATTTTAGATATTAAATATTAGATATTAAAAGTTAAATATTAGAAGTTAGATACTTGATTTTTAATAATTTAAATTTTCCTTATATATCATATTTTTATAAATCGCATTGGCTTTTTCCAAATCTTCGGGCGTGTCTATGCCTATGGCGATTTGGTCGGTTTCCACCATTTTTACTTTTAATCCATTGGCCAAAAAACGAAGGTTTTCCAATTTTTCTGATGCTTCTAACCTATTCATCGGCAATTTGGTGAATTTTAGCAAGGCTTCTTTTCTGAAAGCATAAATACCGATATGTTTATAATAAACGGCAAAATTTTCATCTCTTGGAAACGGAATTGGGGATCGCGAAAAATACATCGCAAAATTACGTTCATCGGTCACCACTTTTACATTATTCGGATTGTTAATTTCTACTTTGTCATCCATTTTTAACATTAAAGAAGCGATGTCAATTTCATTTTTATCATCATTTTTAAAAACTTTCAACAAGTTCAACAACGGTTCTTTTTGAGTAAAAGGTTCGTCGCCCTGCACATTTACAACAATGTCAACTTCCATGTTTTCTATGGCTTCTGCAATCCTGTCGCTCCCCGATTCATGTTCCCCTTTACTTTTTATTGCTTTTCCGCCGTTTGAAATTATTTCGTCAAAAATAATATTGCTGTCGGTCACCACATAAACTTCATCAAATAAATTTGCATTTTTTGTTGCTTCATAGGTTCTTAAAATAACCGTTTTTCCTGCCAAATCTTTCATTAATTTCCCCGGAAATCGGCTGGCCTCAAAGCGTGCGGGAATCATTGCAATAATTTTCATTTTATTATTTTTTTCTCTTAACTGTTTTCATTTTGGTTTCTTCCAGGCCCTTTTCTTTTAATTCTTTTAAATAATTTCTTCTAAGTCGGTTAATGCTCGCATTTAATTCAAAGCCCAACAGCAATATGATGGAGTTTAGCCAAACAAAAACCATCAACACCAACAAGGTGCCTATGGAGCCGTAAAGTTGGTTGTAAGTAGCAAATTTCAACACATAAATGGCAAATAATTTAAACATTAATAAAGTTAACAGCGTTGTTAAAACCGATCCGGGCGTAAAAAAAGTGTTGTGTTTCACTTCTTTGGCACCATATTTATACAATACCGAAACAGATAAAAATATCAAAGCCACCAATAAAAAATACCTGCCTTTTTCAATCCAAAACACATCGTCTTCCAGCCAACCGCGTGCTTTTAAATCGTTTATGCCGATTTCAAAGTACACCATAAACGCAACAACAATAAATAAAATAACCGACAATACGACTGCAATAAGCATAGAAATAAAATATTGACGTAAAATACTGCGCATTTCTACCACATGGTAGGAATATTCAAATCCGGCAAAAATAGCGCTTACGCCGTTGGCCATTAAAAAAATAGAAGCCAAAAATCCAAATGACAGCAATCCGCCATACTTATTATTTACAATATCACTTATGACACCTTGAAAAGAACTCGCTGTATTTGGAGGCAACAAACTTTCTATCATAAACAAAAAATCCTGCTGAAATCCTTCAATGGGCACAAATGGAATAAGTGTCAATATAAAAAGCAAAAATGGAAACAAGGCCATAAAAAAACTGAATGCAATACCGCTGGCGCGAGAGGTTAAAGCCCCTTTTATGATGCCAATAAAATATATTTTGAGCACATCATAAAGTGACATGCCCATTAAACCGGGAATTTTAACGTTTTTCCCAAGCCGAACAATCCAATCCAGTTTTTTGATTTTATTTATGATTGTTATGGTGTGTTTCCTCATTATTTTAACTGCAAATGTGCTTTTTGGATGTACGCCCTTCGACTGCACTCAGGGTGACGAATTTACGGTTTATAGTTTTAAAACTTTTAACATTTATCTTTTAGAACTTATAGTCCTGTCCCAACTTTTAACTTTTTAAAGCCCAACGCGCCACTTGGTATCTGCGCTCCATCTCGCCCGTAGCTATCGCTCTGTCGTACTAAAAATGTTCACTGAACATTTTTTTAACGCTCTGTCCCCCCTTTGGGGGTTAGGGGGCTACCGCTTTCAAACTCAAATCCATATTGTAAACAGAATGCGTTAAAGCCCCTGATGAAACATAATCTACACCACAATCGGCATATTTTCTGACGCTTTCCAAATTAATGCCGCCCGAAGATTCCGTCTGGCATTTGTCGCCAATTAACTGAACCGCCTTGCGGGTTTCCTCAAAATCAAAATTATCAATCAGAATTCTGTGAATACCTTCATGCTTCAATATTTCTTTAATTTCTTCAATGCTTCTGGCTTCAACAATAATTTTTAAATCGAGTTTGTTGACTTTTAAATAGTTTTTTGTTTTTTCAATGGCTTTTGAAACGCCGCCTGCAAAATCGATATGATTGTCTTTTAGCATAATCATATCGTACAACGCAAATCGGTGATTTTCGCCGCCGCCAATTTTTACTGCCCATTTTTCTATGGCCCTGATACCCGGCGTTGTTTTACGGGTATCCAAAATTTTTGTTTTTGTGCCTTCCAACAATTTCGCGAATTCCTTGGTTTTTGTGGCAATGGCACTCATTCGCTGCATCACGTTCAATACCAAACGCTCCGCTTTCAAAATGGATTGCGAACTTCCTTCAACATAAAAAACCACATCACCATATTTTACAGATTCTCCATCGTTTATTAATGTTTCCACTTTTAAATCGGCATCCACATAATTAAAAATTTTCTTTGCCATTTCCACGCCGGCAATAATTCCGGCTTCCTTAACCAATAATTTTGCTTTTCCTTTTGCTTCTTTTGGGATGCACGCCAATGAGCTGTGATCGCCGTCGCCCACATCCTCCCTAATGGCATTGGTAATGATAATATCAAGTTCTTTTTCGAATTGTTTTGGTGAAATCATGGTATTTATCTATTATCAAACAAAAATAACTTTTTTATTTTCAAAAAATTCATCTTTAATATTTTTTATATTTACCGGATGAAACGAGCCATAACAAATTTTGATACATGAAGGAATGAATAATGGCGAACCTGCCTGTCGCAGGCAGGTTTAACTGCCTATTGGCAGTCCCAACTACAGCAGGCAGGCAGCACCTGTTACCGCTGAAAAATAAAATTTTAAACAAATGAAAATTAAACTGTTGTCCATTGGCAAAACCGATGATAAAAATTTACAAACCTTAATTGAAGCTTATCAAAACAGGCTGAAGCATTATATCAATTTTGAGATTGATGTGATTCCTGATATCAAGAATGCTAAAAACCTAAGCGAAACGCAGCAAAAGGAAAAGGAAGGCGAGCTCATTTTAAAAAAATTAACGGCAACAGACGTGCTAATTTTGTTGGATGAAAAAGGAACCGCATTCAGTTCTGTCACTTTTTCTGACTATCTTCAAAAAAAAATGAATGCCGGCGTTAAACAATTGGTGTTGGTGATTGGCGGCCCGTACGGATTTTCAGAAGCCGTTTACAAAGCGGCTCAAGGAAAAATATCCTTATCAAAAATGACTTTTTCACACCAAATGATTCGGTTGTTTGTTGTTGAACAATTGTACCGAGCTTACACTATTTTAAAAAACGAACCGTATCACCATGAATAAATTAAAACTGGTTTTAGCCACAAATAACAAGCACAAACTCGAAGAAGTTCAGGCAATGCTCACAAATTTTGAAATTGTGAGTTTGTCCGATATCAATTGTTTTGAGGATATTCCTGAAACTGCCGATACTTTAGAAGGAAATGCTATTTTAAAGGCAAATTATGTTACTGAAAAATATGGCTTGGATTGTTTTGCTGATGACACCGGACTGGAAGTTGAGGCCTTAAATAATGAACCGGGCGTTTTTTCGGCCCGTTATGCCGGCGAGGACAACAATGCTGAGGCAAATATGAATAAATTGTTAAAAAACCTCGAAAACAATCCAAACCGAAAAGCGCAATTTAAGACGGCAATTGCCTTAAATATTCAAGGAAAACAGTTTATATTTGAAGGTGTTTGCAAAGGCACAATTTTAACAGAAAAACGGGGAGACAGCGGTTTTGGCTACGACCCTATTTTTATGCCTGATGGTTTTAACCGCTCATTTGCCGAAATGAATTTGGCTGAAAAAAGCAGCATCAGCCATCGCGGAAAAGCAGTAGAAAAATTAGTTACATTCTTAAAGGCGCATCATTGATAAATCCGATTAAATCATACAGAAACACATTTATTATTTTGGTGGCTGCCCTTCTGCTTATTTTTATCATAAACATAAGTTTGGGCTCGGTTTATATTCCATTAAAACAAATGTTTCTGGCTTTTGTAGATGGTGAAGTTGAAAAGGAATCATGGAAATCAATTTTGCTTAATTACAGATTGCCAAAAGCAATAACGGCAATTATCGTTGGTTCGGGATTGTCTGTTAGTGGATTGCTGATGCAAACCTTGTTCAGAAATCCGTTGGCCGGGCCGTTTGTGCTTGGCATAAGTTCGGGAGCCAGTTTGGGCGTTGCCATATTGATACTGGGCGCTTCATTTTTTGGAGGAACGATAGCCGGTTTTGCATTTAGCAGTTGGGGACATGCGATAGCAGCAAGTATTGGTGCTTTTTTGGTGCTTTCGGCCGTGATGCTGGCAGCCATAAAAGTGAGAAATACCATGTCAATTTTGATTATAGGATTGATGTTTGGGAGTTTAACAGCCTCAGTAATTAGCATATTGGCCTATTTCAGCAGTGCCAATCAATTACAGCAATATTTATTCTGGAGTTTTGGCAGTCTGGGAAATTTAAGTTGGAATGAAATTATCGTGCTTTTAATCGTATTTTTAATTGGAATCACCTTTGTAATATTCATTATAAAACCGTTGAACAGTTTGCTTTTGGGGGAAAATTACGCAAAAAGCATGGGCGTTAACGTGAAACGAACCCGAAATTTAACCTTGGTTTCAACCAGTTTATTAACAGGCGTTATTACCGCTTTTTCAGGGCCTATTGCCTTTATCGGCTTGGCAGTTCCGCACTTGACGAAACTGCTTTTTACCACTTCTAACCATAAAATATTAATTCCGGCGGTTGCCATTAGCGGTGCCATCATTATGTTAATTTGCGACAGCATTGCCCAATTGCCGACCAGTGAATATACCTTGCCAATAAATGCGATAACCTCTTTATTTGGCGCGCCAATAATTATTTGGTTGCTGGTGCGGAAACGAAAAATAACCTATTAATGGATTTGAAAAACCAACATATCATTAAAACATCTAATTTGAACATTGGATATACTTCTAAAAAGAAAGTAAATACCATTGCTTCCGGTTTAAACATTGAGCTGGGCAAAGGTAAATTGGTGTGTTTGTTAGGAAAAAACGGCATTGGAAAATCTACTTTGTTAAGAACCTTAACCAAAGTTCAGCCTGCTTTAAGCGGTGAAATCTTCATCAATGACAATAACTTAAAAGCTTTAAACAACATTGATTTGGCCAAATCACTCAGTTTGGTATTAACCGAGCATTTGCCCGAAAGCAATCTGTCGGTTTATGAGTTGGTGGCTTTGGGCCGGCAGCCCTATACAAATTGGGTTGGCAATTTATCCGAAACGGATTTAAAATTTATCGACACCGCTTTGGAACAAACCAATACAAAACATTTGACTAACGCAAAATACTATGAGTTAAGCGACGGACAACTTCAAAAAGTGTTAATAGCCAGGGCATTGGCACAAAATACCGACATTATTATTTTAGATGAGCCAACCGCTCATTTGGATATTCACCACACCATTGAAACCTTTGCACTGTTAAAAAAATTGGCGGCAACTTATAATAAAACCATCATCGTTTCTACCCATGAAATTAATTTGGCGCTGCAATTGGCGGATATTTTGTGGCTGATGACACCTTCAAACTTTATGGCGGGCACCACCAACAATTTAATTGAAAACGATAGCCTGGACCTACTTTTTGAATCGGATCTGATTAGCTTTAACAAAACTTTAAAGCAGTTTACGCTCTCTAATTCCTACTAATTTTGTTATATTTGATATGTTCATAAAATTATCAGATGAAACGAGCCATAACAAATTTTGATACACACAGCAATGATTAATGGCGAACAGCAGCTGTACCAATAAAAAAATAAAATATTAACAGATGAAACGAGCCATAACAAATTTTGAAACACACAGCAATGATTAATGGCGAACAGCATCTGTACCAATAAAAAAATAAAATTTAAACAGATGAAACGAGCCATAACAAA
>JACUUQ010000153.1 GCA_014859175.1 Lutibacter sp.
GGCGTGCTTGTTGACTGGAAACCTGAATATTTGTACAGAAAAGTGTTTAATGGCGATGAAAAAAAAGTAAAATGGTTTTTAAGCAAGGTATGCACAAGTGCCTGGAATGCCGAACAAGATGGTGGAAGAACTATTGAAGAAGCCGAAACTCTAAAAATTGCTGAATTCCCCGAACACGAAGATTTAATTCGCCTGTTCTATAAACGATGGCATGAAATGTTTTCCGGACCTATTGAAGAAAATGTAGCACTATTCAAATCCCTAAAAGCTTCCGGAAATTATAAAATTTATGCACTTACAAACTGGAGCGCCGAAAAATGGGAGAAGGCATTAGAATTGTTTCCGTTTTTTCATTTTTTTGACGGCGTGGTGGTTTCCGGACAAGAAAAAACCCGAAAACCAAATCCGGAAATTTACAGTCTTATTATTAATAAATTTGGCATCAATCCGGAAAACGCCATTTTTATTGATGACAATGAAGAAAATGTCATCGCCGCAAAGACGCAGAAAATTCACGGAATACATTATAAATCTCACCAGCAACTGTTAAATGAATTAAAATCACATAAAATCATCTTCTAATTTTTTATGACTTAAACTACAATTTTCGTAATAATTAGTAATTTTTATTAGTCAAAGTGTTGTTTATTAACAATAATTTGTATTTTTACCCTTATGAAAACGAATGTAATTCATTAAATTGACGATCAAAAAAAGCTATGAATTTTAAATAAGTAATTTTCTATGAAAAAACTATTATTATTGCTAATTATATTAACCCCAATATTAAGTTTTAGCCAAAAAAATACCACTCCAACTTATACCATTACAGGAAAAATAATTGATGCAGCTTCAAAAAAACCTATGGAAGATGCCACCATTATTTTTAAAAGCCGCGATTCCAATCTGATAAAATTTGGCGGCATCACCAACCAAAAGGGCAATTTTTCCATTGATGTTGAAAAAGAAACCTATAATGTTTCTGTGGAATTTATTTCGTATGAAACAAAAATCCTGAACGTTTCTGCAATTACAAGAGATTTAAATTTGGGCGTTATTGAAATGGAATTGGATTTGGAAATGCTTAATGAGATTGAAATAACAGGTGAAAAAAAGACACTGGAATTGAAGCCCAACAAAATTGTTTTTAATGTTGGCAAAGATATTTCAACGGCCGGAAGCACCGCGACAGATATTTTAAATAATATACCCTCTGTTTCTGTTGACCCAGATGGAAAAATTACTTTAAGAGGGCAAGGAAATGTTACGGTAATGATCAATGGGAAAATTTCATCCATGACAAAATCAGAAGCATTAAAATCTATTCCAGCCGGTTCTATTGCGAAAATTGAAGTGATCGCAAATCCAGGCGCAAAATACAAAGCATCAGCATTGGGAATTATTAATATCATTCTTAAAAAAGGAAAAGATGAAGGCTTAAACGCATCTGTAACTGCTACTGGAGGCTATAAAGATTATTATGGCGGCTTGTTAACTGTAAATTATAAATCGAAAAAAGTAAATTTTTACACAAATACTTCTTACTTTCAAAGAAATCCCATAAAAATAGCCAATTATGAAAATGAGTATTTTTCAAACAACATAACAACTTCATTTTTAGAAGAAAAAAGTGAAAATAACAGTAAGGATGATGTTTTTTATAACACGTTTGGCGCAGATTTTTATATTACAGACAAAACAACTTTATCTGCCAGCGTTAATTATTCGAATATCAATAACAACAGCCATACCTTAACAACTTCCGATTTTTTTAACGCTGCTAAAACAAAAACATCAGACAATACTCGAAATTATTTCAGGAAATTAAATGATGAAATCATTGAATATATTATTGATTTTGAGCATAATTTTAATAAAGAAGGTCAAACTTTATCTTCTTCTTTTACGTACACAACAGATTTAGAGAATTACGTAAACAATTCAACCAACACAAATTCAGCCTTTACAAATGACGATTTTATTGAGAAAAACAATTTAAAAAATAAAATATTCGATATTTCATTTGCGAATCCCATAAACAAAACCGCAACCATTACTTTGGGTTATCATTATGAAAATGGCGAATTGCCATTTACCTATAAAGGAACAACAAACAATATTATAAATTACACCGATAAAGTGCACGCCGCATTTATAGATTTTGAAAATCAGAGCGAAAAATTGTATTACGGAATTGGCTTAAGAGGCGAATATGAAGAAAATACGGTTGATTATCAAACGCTCGACACAAAACAAAACAAAAAATATAATGATATTTTTCCGTCCGCGGCAATTTCTTATGATTTTGACGATGCACACAATACAACTTTAAGTTATTCGAGAGGCATTCAAAGACCTGGTTATTATGAATTACAGCCTTTTGAACAAAAATTTAGCGAAACATCTTCCTATATTGGAAATCCGGATTTAAATCCGATGTACACAGATGCCCTAACTTTAACTTTTAGGTATTATGGCAGCAAGTTCACTTTTTCACCGTCATTGATATTTAATAGATATAACGATTATACAGAACTCGTTACCTTTGAAACCGGGCAGCAAATTAATGGCGTCAATAAAATTATAACCACCCTTGAAAATGTAGGCAAATTTGATTTATATGGAATTGATGTAACCTCAACTTATAAACCAACCAAAATTTTAAACTTTACAGGGAACATTAATTTATTAAATTATGACCAAACAGGTATTTTTGAAACTGTAAATTCAGCCAACGAAACCATTATTCGGGATTACAATCACGCCAGTTTAAACGGTTCCTTCAGTTTGTTGACGCAATTAAAAATCCCTAAAGCATTTGATTTACAAGTAAATGCAAAACATTATTTAATTTCAAAAGGCGCCTATTCGACAAGAAAAGCCTATACTTATGCTAGCGCCGCCATCAATAAAGATTTGTTTGATAAAGATGCTTCCATCAGTTTAACGGTTGATGATCTATTTAAATCAAGTAAAACCGACAGGGATCGATTTAATACAACTTATTTTTCTAAAAGCATTATAGAAAACAAATACCGAACAATTTTACTGTCTTTTACTTACCGGTTTAACCAAAGCAAAAAAGATCGAAAAATTGATTTTGGAAAAAAAGATGTTAAACCGAAATACTAATCCCATTTTTTGAATAAATAAAATTCATGAAACGAGCCATATCAAATTTTGATACACACGGAGATGATTAATGGCGAACTGCATCTGTACCAATAAAAAATAAAATATAACAGATGAAACGAACCTTAACAAATTTGGATACACAGTAGCGTGATTAATAGCGAACTGCATCTGTACCAATAAACATAAAATTTAAACAGATGAAAATTTATCACAATCTGCGTTGCGGAAAAAGCAGGGAAGGATTGGCAATTTTGCAGGAATCTAAATTGCCTTTTGAAATCATTAACTATTTAGAAACGCAGCTTTCAACAGCCGAATTAACTGAAATCATAAAATTATTGGGCATTCCTCCTATTGATTTGGTTCGAAAAAACGAAGCTGTTTGGAAAGAAAATTACAAAGGAAAAAATCTGTCAGATTCAGAAATTATCACCGCAATGGTTAAAAACCCAAAACTTATTGAAAGGCCAATCGTTATTAACAAAGGTAAAGCCGTAATTGGTCGCCCACCCGAACTCATTAAATCCATTTTATAAATTTTGTGAGTTTCTTAACAATGCCAGATCGTTTATAACTCAAAAATACTTAATCATTCACTCTCTTTATAAAGCTTCTAAATCACTTATATTCAGTAATTTATAAATAATAAAGCGTTCAATACCCATCACAGAAACATTTCATTTATCTTCACAGTCGTTAACACTAGTTAACATAAAAATAGGGCGGCAACAAGTATCTTTGCCGTATTAATCAACCTATAAATCACAAATGAAAAAAAGTATATTGCTATTTATAATCAGTATTTTTACACTTAGTATATCAGCTTCAACTACAGATCCTATTGAAAAAATTATGTTAATGGGAAAAGTTATAGACAATGACACCAAACAACCTTTAGAATATGCCACCATCGTTATCAAATCATTAGATGGAAAAATTATAACCGGCGGAATCACAGACACCAAAGGAGAATTTAGCATTCAAGTTGTAAAAGGCGTTTATGATATTTCCATCGAATTTATTTCATTTAAAACAAAAACCTTCAAAAGAAAAGAAATTAACGGCAATACCGATTTAGGCACAATTACTTTAGAAGTTGATGCCCAAACTTTAAATGAAGTGGTGGTGGTCGCAGAAAAAAGCACCGTTGAAATTAGATTGGACAAAAAAATATACAATGTTGGAAAAGACATGACCGTAAAAGGTGGAACTGCCAGCGATGTTTTAGACAATGTGCCATCAGTTTCTGTGGATGTTGAAGGAAACGTAAGTTTACGCGGCAGTGAAAACGTACGAATTTTAATTAACGGAAAACCATCGGGATTGGTTGGTATGAGCAGTACAGACGCGCTACGCCAATTGCCTGCCGATGCGATTGAAAAAGTTGAAGTAATTACCAGTCCATCTGCGCGTTACGATGCTGAAGGAACTGCAGGAATATTAAATATCATCCTTCGAAAAGGAAAAGCCAATGGATTTAACGGTTCTGTTTCTGCTTCCGCAGGAAATCCAGATAATTTTGGTCTTTCGGCCAATTTAAATTACAGAACGAAGAAAGTAAATTATTTTGGAAGCGGCGGCTATAATTACAGAAATGCGCCCGGAAGTTCTAAAAGCGATGTCACTAATTTATTTCCTACTGTAAACATGCCAAAATTCAGAAATGAAACTACGGATATGGACCGAAAAAACAATAATTATAATGCAAGATTTGGAACAGAATATTTTTTAACCGACAAAACTTCAATCACCGGAACAGTTTTGTACCGTGAATCTAACGGCGAAAATTTATCGACAAACACAAGTAAAGAATATGATGCCAACAAAACTTTGACCCGAACAAAAAAAAGGGTTGAAAGTCAAGAAAGTAGCGATAAAACTGCCGAGTATGCTTTAAACTTTATGCACAATTTTAATAAAAACGACCATAAATTAACATTGGATTTTCAATATGAAAACAGCACAGAAAACAGAAGTTCTTTTATAAACGACCGAATTATTTTTCCTTCAGTAATTGAAAATAATCCAGAGCAAAATTCAACAGACAACGAAAGGGAAAATTTTTTAATTAAGGGCGATTATGTATTGCCGATTGGGGAAGGTGCTCAATTTGAATTTGGCTTTAACACCAATTTAAACAAATTGACTTCAGATTATTTGGTTGAAGAATATAACACAACGACAAGTCAATTTGAAAATAACACCAATTTTTCCAATACGCTGGATTTTGAACAAAATGTTTATGCGGTTTATTCACAGTATGGCAAAAAAATAAAAAAATTCTCTTATTTGCTGGGCTTGCGAATGGAAAATACCGACAGAAAAATTAACTTGCTTCAAACCAATGAAAATTTCGACAAAAATTTCACCGAATTCTTCCCAACAGTAAATTTAGGATTGGAATTTAGTGATTCGGAAAGTGTAACATTGGGCTATAACAGAAGGTTAGGCCGTGCGCATCACTGGTTTTTAAATCCGTTTGAATCAAGAACAAGTGAAACCGATATCAGAAAAGGGAATGTTAATTTAGACCCAACCTACACCAACGCATTTGATTTGGGTTATTTAAAAAGATGGGAGAAATTAACTTTAAACTCTTCAGTTTATTACCAGCACGTCATTAATAACATTGAATGGATCCAAAAAAATGAAACCAGAAATATTAATGGGGTTGATACAGATATTATTCTTAGCACGCCAATAAATTTAAGTTCGCAAGACCGTTATGGTTTTGAATTTACCGCCAATTACAATCCGGTTAAATGGTGGAAAATAACCAACAGTTTCAACTTTTTCAAATCGGTAACCGATGGAGATTTCGATGGTAAAAATTATGATAATGAAAATGTAAGTTGGTTTACACGTTTGGAATCACGAATTTCCCTTCCAGGGGGCATAGATTGGCAAACAAGCGGTATGTACCGTGGTCCTTCAGAATCTGCTTATAGAAAAACAAAAGGGATGTTTGGCGCAAATTTGGCCTTCAGCAAAGATATTTTAAAAGAAAAAGCCACATTGGCGCTAAACGTGAGCGACGTGTTTAACACCAGAAAACGAGAATCGACAAGCTATACAGACAAAACGATAATGGAAAACGAATTTCAATGGCGAAAAAGACAGGTGATGTTGAATTTTACCTATAGGTTTAACGAAAAAAAGAAACCGCAAAGACCACAAAGAGAGGACAATGGCGGTGAAGAAGGAATGTTTTAACAATTAAAAACATTTACTGTAAAACACAAAAAAAAGGCAATATTTCAATTGCCTTTTTTTGTGTTTTATATTTAAGAATATTATTCTTTTCCTGCTGCCGCTTTATCTTCTTTTCTGTATTTCCAAGATTCCTTAAAATAGCCGAATAGCCAATAAGGAATTACGAATGTTATTAAAAAAATCATTAACCAAAACCCCATCGTAAAAATGGCTAAGAAAACTAAAAATCCTGAAAACTGCGATAAATCCATAACTTTTTAAGGTTGTTTTTTAATAACCACAAAATTAACATTTATTTTTAATTTATCACACAAATTATTTTTTTTTTAAAAGTGATATTTCTCACCAAATGAACCAAAAAAATTGAGGAACTTTGATAGGCTAAAAGTGAAAATTGGTAACTTTGTTATTTAGTGAAGAGATTTTAGTATTGAGAAGTTTATATATTGATGCCAAATACATAAAACTGTCGGCTAAGTTCTATTTAAAAACAGCTTTTGCGTTAGGGATTACTTCACCTATTATTTATTTTTTATAGGAGTTCAGTGAAC
>JACUUQ010000154.1 GCA_014859175.1 Lutibacter sp.
TGCTGCTTCAGTAAAAGTGCTGAGAGTCGGATTGCATCCTTCGGAAGAGCTTGTGTTTGGAAAGTCACTTGTAGCAGGCCCAATTCACCCATCTTTTAAAGAAATGGTGTTAACGGATTTATGGGGTGATATTCTTTATGAAAAACTGGAAAAAAAGGGTCATTTAATTGTGAGTGTTTCCGGCAAGCAATTAAATTATGCAATAGGCTATAAAGGAAAAAACAGAGATGATTTGAAAATGAAAGGTTATGATATTAATTTTGTCGCTGATTCCTTTCTTAAAGATTTTGAATTAAATGTATGCTATAATTGATCAACGCAGTCCTGAAGAAGTGAAAAATAATCTGGCCAAATATGTTGATGATATATTTGAGTTCTCCAGTGAAAACATCACTTACAATTCCATATCGGGCCATCCTGATATTTTTATGTTTCAAGATTCAGAAAAACTTATTATAGCGCCGAATTCTCCTAAAACGTTACTTGATTTTCTTGATAAAAAGAATGTAAATTATGCTTTAGGAATAAAAAACGTAGGAGAATCATTAGAAGAAAGTACCAGATATAATTGTTACAGCACCAAAGATTATTTTTTCTGCAATAAAGGTAAACCGGACATTTCAATACAAAATTATTGTGTAAATAAGCAATTAATATACGTGCCCCAATCTTATGTTCGATGCAGTATGTTTGGTATTAATAAGCAAAATATGATTACTTCTGATTTGGGAATCGTTAAAACATTGGAATACAATAAAATAGATTATTTTTATTTTGATCCATCAGAAATAAATATTGTAGATCACAAAAATGGATTTTTTGGAGGAACAATAGGGAAAATGATGGATAAACTGTTTTTTCTGGGAAATATTTTAAAACATAAAGACGGAAGAGAATTGCATAAGTTTATAACTAATAACCAAAATGAGATTATTTGTTTGGGAAATGATTATTTGTATGATGGCGGTGGACTTTTTTTTGTGGAGTAATACAAGTGCTAATTTCCTTTATTTTGATAGCAAGCATTAATCAACAATATAAGGCGCCAAAATTTTTGTCCATAATTGATAGCCTTCATCAGTAATATGCAATCCGTCTTCCATAAACCATTTTTCGCTTGGTTTGCCGTTTATATCAATCATTGGGGAAAAAATATCCACAAAAGAGGCATTAGATTTTGAGTTCAAAAATTCATTAATCAAAATATTGGCTTTTTGCATTTCGATGACCTTATTCCAGCGGTTTAAACTTGGTTTAATGGCAATGTAATACACTTTTGCATTTGGCAATTTTGCTTTAATCATGCCATATAAAACACAAAAATCTCCAAAAACAATTTTGGCCGATTTGCCTTCCTGAATGTCGTTATCACCAGAATAAATCACTATTTTTTGTGGATGGTATTTTAAAATCACCTGGTCAAAGTTTTCAATTAAATCTATAATTTGAGAACCGCCAAAACCTCTGTTTAAAATTTTCGGATTGTTAAAATCTTTGGCAGGATTTTTCCACATTCTTATTGATGAACTTCCGGTAAAAAGAATTCCGTTTTGCAAAGGATTGGCTCCGTTTAATTTATCAAATGCATCAATTTCAGATTGCCATATTTTTTGATATTCTTGGGAAAAAGAAGTTATCGAAATAAATAAAAACAGGATTAAAATATTTTTTTGAATTTTCACAATTAAATTATTTTTTGAGTTTTTTACAAACTGTTAAAAGCCGTTCCCAACCAAGTCATTCGTTGGGAATACCAAGATTTTAGCTGATTCACTTCAGCGTCATAAGTGCTTAAAACAACTGGATTTGGCCATACGTAAACGCCAATGGTGTTCCATTTTTTATTGTTTTCCGCTTGTGCCCATTTTAGGTAATTGGCATGAGAATCTATTTTATTAAGGATTAAATTTTGATTATTCTTAAAGTAAATAAAACGTGATTTCACTTTGGCAACAAATAAAGGATCTTGAAAAAGTCGTGCATACCATTTATGATTTTTAACCCAAAAACCTGTTGGATTTGTGGCATCGGAATAATTAACATTACCAAAGGCCAAATCGAAATCCCAAAGCGGTCCCATTTTTATTTTTTGGCCTGGCATTACATTTAAAAAAATGCTGGAAAAATCTCTTGAATCTTGGTTTTTGGTAATTTCACTGATTAAATACCAGTCAATAAAACTGTCAACATCAATATATTTTGCGTACCCAACGTTTGGATCTTTAAATTGGTCGCTTTTCAAAACGGTTTCAAATTCATTCAAAAGACCTTTCACATAATTGTATTCATTGCTGTTAATTGTCAGTTCAGGCTCTTTTATGTTGATTAAAAAATCATTGGTTCTAAAGTAAACATCATCCGGATCCAATCGATCTAATTGGTCAATTTCCAACAAATAACCGGTACTTCCCAGCACAACACGGTTGCTGCCGGCTTCCACTTTTTGTGAAATATTGTAAGTTCCATTGTATTGGTTGTTAACATAAACTTCAGTAAAAACACTTTTTGGCGTAAATTTAAGCTTGCTTAAATAACCCATTTCAAAAGCAGCAACATTTCTTAACATTGTCTTGTCGGAATATTCTGCCAGAAAAATCCATTTTTTGTCTTTTGGCATTCCAACATTTCTGTTTTGCTCTCAAACTTTAACTGATAAGGTTTTTTTGGATGTAACCACCAAGTAGAATTTCCCCTTCCTCTAATTGCCATTGTGGCATTTTCCAATATGGCGTGATTTCTTCCGCCATCAACAGTTAAAGTTCCCGGAATTTCAATGTCTTTTGACGTAATTGCAACACCATTTGTGTTGATGTAAATAATGGGCAAACCCGTAAATTTTGTAACATCAACTTCATAGTTCGCCACACGGCCATCATTGGTTTTTACAGTATAAGTTACCAAATTGGTAAAATTGTTAACTGAAGTTCCGCTTACTTGATTAATATCATTGATAACAGTTGTTGAAGCATCGTTTTCAAATGTTGCAATTAGATTTGTAACAGCAACATTAAAAGGGATTCTTCCTTTGATAGTTTGTCCGCTGATATCCAAATTGATGTCGTAAATAAGATTTGGATTGTTTGCTTTTAAAAAGGAAAATTGGGTGATTTCGGTTCCTTCAACTATTACTTCAATCTCTTCAGAATTGTTGTTACATGAAATGCTAAACAAAAGTATTATGAATACAATTATTGGATAAACCTTCTTTTTAAGAAAATTAGCAGGGGATTTTATGTTCATTACTATTAATTTTTAAAAAATTAATTCCAGAGATTTTCTTTTTGATAAAAAAATTTTTGTGTTAAGAAAGCGACTTCATCACCAATTTTGGTTTTCTGTCTTCGGTAAATAAACCCCAGTGTTTTTCGGGTTCAAGCGGCTCGTTTGATCCTTTCCAAGACTCATCAAAAGCTTCAAAAACAAAGGTTAAAATTTCTGCTTTTTCACTCCAATTCACTAAATCATTGTAATAAATTTTCTGATGTTCTTCACTTACGTTACTAGGGCAAATTCCTCTTCCATTTGAATTGGTTGCCCACCCGGCTTCTGTAATCACAACTTGCTTATTTGGGTATTTATCGGCAACAGCAAAATAATTTTCTTTGGTAAATTCTAAAGCTTCATGAATATTTTTATACTCCCAAACTGGATAAGTATGAATGGAAATAAAATCCACTTCTTCAACTAAACCTTTTAACTTATCGAGCCATGGAACGTAATTTTCGCAAAAAGTAACGGGTTGTTTAGTGCCTTGTTTTAACATTTTTACATAGTTGATAACACTTTTAACGGGCACAAAATGATCTGTCCAGTCTACTGTTGCTTCATTTCCGGCTGATAACGAGAAAATAATGTCGGGATATTCGTTTGCCATCCTAATTAATTTCTGAATTTGTGATAGATTTCTTTCTTTATTTATATTTAGTTGTTCTTCAGAATAAGAGCCTCCCCAAGGACAACCAAAATTATTCATTTCAGCACTAATATAGGCTCCAAGCATCACTTTGAAATCTAATTTTTCTTTTTGAATTACTTCTAAAACAATGTCTGAATGTTTATCGCAGTCGTACAAGCGCAAATATTTCCAATGGTTGTGAAGTATCAATAAATCTTCTTTTATTTCTTCATAGGTTGGAAATATGCCTGTTTCAGGGCTTTGCCCTTCTCTAAAGCCAGAATAGCAAATAGCTTTTCCTGGTTTTAATATTAATCCTGCCGATAATTTCATTTTGTTAATTTTAGTTATATGTAGTTTTAGAGTATTTAATTTCTAATATTTCAGCGTTTCGTTTTTATCCCATAAACCCCAATATGCGCCTACATCTCCTTCTGCTCCAATTTTCCACGGCTCATCAAAAGAAGAAAAGTAGAAAATATCAATGCCGTCTTCTTTAGACCAAAATTGCGTATTGATAAAATAGCGCATTGCATTTTCATATGAAGGTTGGGCGCCATGAAAAACCTGTCCTTTGCTCGGCCATCCAGCTTCAGAAATAATCACTTTTTTACCTTTTCCGGCTCTCAATGCTCTTTGATACATATCTTTCATATAAACCAACGAATAATCTATGTGACAACCTTCCCAGAAAGGATAACAATTTGCAAGAATTACATCGCAAACTTCTGTAATTTTGGGTCTTTTTTCAAATTCGTAATAGGCATCAACATAGCCAACCGGAATTTCAGGCAATGCGTTTTTTACGCTTTTTATGATATCAATAAGCTCAATTTCTGATAAATCACCACGGTACATAACTTCATTTCCAACGGCGACAATATCTGCATGGCCATCTTTGGCTATTTTAATTAAATTTTTAATTTCTTGCGCATTAATTTTATCATCAGTTCCTAACCATGCGCCAACCAATGTTTTGATTCCGTATTCACGTGCAATGCGCGGAATGTGTTCATTTCCATCGGTACAAGAAAAAGTTCGGACCCATTTTACATAGGGTTTTATGAGTTCCATTCTTCTTCTGATTTGTTCTTCGGTAATAATATCTCCCGGTGACTGATTTTCAAGATATGGACTAAAACCGATGCCATGCATTCCGTTTTCAAGGGTGATTGAAAATAAAGATGCTAATTCTTTTGTTGATTTATTGGCGAAATTTTCTCCTGCCAATGCCAATATTTTTCCGCTTCTAACTGACATAATTTTAAGTTTTTAATTTTTATATTTTCAAAATAATTAATGCTTTTTCATTATTGAAAACTGTTTTTTATTTCTCTCAATCCTAACAATTCCTCAGGATTATTTATTTGGAGTGCTATCATTTGAAATGATTTATATTTCTTTAATTTTACAATAACGTTATGGATTTTCTTTGACCAGAAGCCTGTAATATTAAGGTGTATAGGTTAATCCTTTACATTTTTCAACCAATTCTTTTACCTGTTCATGAGTTATTTCACCGTGCGTGATATAAGGATATTTAATCATTGGATGTTCTACCATAAAATCTTGATATTCCCTAATTTGTGCATCATCACCCTCAGTAACAATACCTTTAATCCAATTTGGCATATACTCCAATAAAATTTTACGAGTTTGTTTGTTATTCCAATATTCTATAAAAAATGTATATTCATCAAAAGCTAAGGGAACATTTTGTGTTGATTGAAGATTAACTTTATCAGACAATCTAATATCTCTTGATGAAGATGCTGCTGAAATAACAAACTCACCGCTTTCTGCAATCCACATATTTCTATTTTCATCGAAATAAGAAAAATCGCGACTTTCCAATTTAAAGGTTACGTTTTTTTCTTGTCCGGGCGCTAATTCGATTTTCACAAAATGCTTTAATTCTTTCTCAGGTCTTTGAAGTGTGCTTTTTATATCTGAAACATACAATTGCACTATTTCTTTTCCTTTAACATCACCTGTGTTTTTCACGTTGAGACTTACTGTTAAACCTTCTGTATCTGTGGTGTGTTTTGCTGAAAGTTTTAAGTCACTGTATTCAAAATTGGTATATGATAAGCCAAATCCAAAAGGAAATAAGGGTTCTATTTTTCTTTCATCATAATAGCGATAACCTACAAAAATTCTTTCTCCGTACGTAACTTCTCCTTGTTCTCCGGGGAAATTAATAAAAGCAGGTGTGTCTTCAAGTTTCAGGGGAAAAGTTTCTGCTAATTTTCCTGAAGGATTTACTTTTCCAAATAAAACATCTGCTATTCCGCCAGCGCCTGCTTGTCCGCCTAACCAAGTTTCCAATACGCCGGCAACTTCATGAATCCATGGCATCGTTACAGCGCTTCCGTTTGTAAGCACAACAACTGTATTTTTTTGAACTGATGCAATCTCGCTGATTAATTTATTGTGGGAAGGCGGCATATTGATATGTGTTCTGTCAATACCTTCCGATTCATATTGCAATGGCAAACCCGCAAATATTAATACAACATCGGCATCAGCCGCTACTTTTTTGGCTTCATCGATTAACGATAAATCATTATCATCAGCCAAATTGTAACCTTGGGCGTAGCTTATTGCTATATCACTTCCATATTCATTTTTAATAATATCTAAAGCCTTGTCAAGTTTTGTAGGTTTTACCTGAGAACTGCCATTTCCCTGATATCGAGGTGCTACGGCAAATTCACCAATGATGGCTACCTTCTTATATTTTTCTTTTGTGATGGGCAATATCTTATTATCATTTTTTAATAATGTTGCTGTTTCAGAGGCTACCTGACGTGCAAAAGCGTGGTCTTTTTCAATATTGAGTTCTATACCTTCTTTGTCAAGTGATTTTGCTTTAAAAACGATGGTCAATATTTCTTTAACAAGTGCATCGACAACTTTAATGTCGAGTTCCCCATTTTTAAC
>JACUUQ010000155.1 GCA_014859175.1 Lutibacter sp.
GCAGATTGCCACAGTCGCTTCTCCATTTCATTGCGCAGCTTCTTCGCAAAGACGAACACTAACTGGAATGTCCGATAAAAAACACGTCATTGCGAGAAGGCTTACTATGGCGCAGCCATAGCAAGCCGCCGCGGCAACCTGTTGACAATTACCAAAATCTTAAGCTCACCAAAATCAAACTCCCTTTCCTTCGGAAAGGGCTGGGGATAGGATTAACCTGTTGTGAACCAACTTAATCATGATTGTAACTAACAACCGCAGATTGCCACAGTCGCTTCTCCATTTCATTGCGCAGCTTCTTCGCAAAGACGAACACTAACTGGAATGTCCGATAAAAAACACGTCATTGCGAGAAGGCTTACTATGGCGCAGCCATAGCAAGCCGCCGCGGCAACCTGTTGACAATTACCAAAATCTTAAGCTCACCAAAATCAAACTCCCTTTCCTTCGGAAAGGGCTGGGGATAGGATGAACCTGTCTCTAACTACCGCAATCTTACCATCTCTCCTCAAGATTAAAATCAAAAACAATAAAAGATTTCCTATTTTAGCCTAAAATAAATCGAACAAAAGAGTAAGATTTTCATGGCTAAACGTATTTTCGACGTCATCTTCTCCATCACCACCCTCTTATTATCGGGCTGGGTCATCATAATCTGCTGGAGCTGTGCAGCAATAGATACCAAATCCAACGGACTATTTATTCAAAAAAGAATAGGGCAGTTCGGAAAGTCTTTCAACATTTACAAATTAAAATCTATGAAAAAGGTAAATGGCGTAAAAACCATTTCGCGTTTCGGCAACTTTATCCGTAAAACCAAAATAGACGAACTGCCTCAGTTATTGAATGTTCTTTTGGGGCAAATGAGCGTGGTAGGTCCACGCCCCGATGTTCCTGGCTACTACGACAAACTGGAGGGCTCAGATCGTAAAATTTTGGAACTGAAACCGGGTCTCACAAGTCCCGCTACCTTAAAATACGCTCACGAGGAAGCCCTGTTGGCACAGCAAAAAAATCCGCTTTATTATAATGATACCATTATTTTTCCTGACAAAGTAAAACTAAACTTACACTACTGCCATACCCATACCTTTCTCGGCGACCTAAAAATTATTTGGGAAACTGCAATGTACTTGCTTCGCAAAAGCCAATAAAAACCTTGTCATTGCAACTGTGGCAACCGCTCCAAAACTACCAATATCACCTAAGCAACCTACCCCGAACTAACGCAATCACCTAAGCCACTAAACCCAACCCTAATTTCATAAAAACCAACGACTTACATAAAAAACAAAATAAATGGTGATAATTTTCTAATTGGCTGTCCTAAAATGAATTGACCTATTTAAAAATGCCTTATATTTGCAAAATGTAAAATTTTAGTTACAAACCCCGCTAATTACAGTAGGTTTCAAAAATTGCAGTATCACAGCAATGTGATCCTTAAAAAGGAACCATTAGGGCAAATAGGCATACTTAGGTATCCATTTAAAGAATTTTATTTGTCAAGGGGGAAAAATAGGGAAGTATGTTAAGAAGAATTCGGAAGCAGTTTTTTATCAGGAGCGCCCCTAGCTGGTTGGTTTTGGCAATAGATTTATATTGGGTGGTTAACAACTTCTTATTCGCCCATTTAATCCGTTTTAATTTTCAGTATTCTTTGGACGGTTCAATGCTTAAAATACAGCTTCCTGTTGTAATTGGCATCACCGTATTCGCTTTTTTAATAACTGGTTCCTACAAAGGAATCATTCGCCATACCGGCACCAGGGATTCCGTAAAAGTGATTTCGTCCAGTTTTTTAATTATGGTTTTCTTGATGGCAATTGTATTTGTAGGAAAGTATCTTAATTGGAATGAAATTTTAAATTTCCCGCTGTCAATAATTGTCATTCATTTTTTGCTCAATATCATTGTGTTAATCGGATTGCGGTTTTTGTTTAAGATTTTTTACGACATATTGTTTTCCAGCATTAAAGCAGGGCCACGGATATTGATTTATGGTGCCGGGGAAGCAGGTTTGCTGACTTATTCCATTTTTAAAAACGACAAGGAAAACAATGCGCAAATAGTCGGATTTATTGATGATGATAAAAAAAAACAGGGAAAAAGGCTGAACGGATTAGCCATCTACGATTCCAGTGACATTACACAAAAATTTATCACCGATAAAAAGATCACCAGGGTCGTTATTGCTATGCAACACATAAAGCAGGCAAGGCTAATTGAAATTGTGGCCCAACTGGCAACGCTGTCCGTAAAGGTAAAAATTGTGCCGCCCGCAAAAACGTGGATAGACCGTCCTGTTTTAAAAGCTGCACAGATAAAAAATATCAATATTGAAGATTTATTGGGAAGATCGGTGATTGAAATGGACAATGCCGGATTACAACAAGAGTTTGACGGGAAAGTGGTGTTGATTACCGGAGCCGCAGGTTCAATTGGCAGTGAAATTTGCAGGCAACTCGCCAACTTTAAGCACAAACAATTAATACTCATCGATCAGGCTGAATCTGATTTGTACAACCTGCAACAATATTTCAACTTTAAAAAATACAAAAATATTACCTGCATTGTTGCTGATGTAAGAAATGAAAAAAGAATGGATTCCATTTTCGAAAAATACAAACCCGAAATGGTGTTCCATGCCGCAGCTTACAAACACGTGCCTTTTATGGAAGAGAATCCGTATGAAGCTGTGTTGGTGAATGTTTTCGGCACCAAAACCATCGCCGATTTGGCGGTTAAACACCAAGCCCAAAAGTTTGTGATGGTCTCTACGGATAAAGCGGTAAACCCAACCAATGTGATGGGTGCCACCAAGCGAATTGCCGAAATGTACATCACCAGTTTACAAAATAAGGGAACTTCCAAATTTATCACCACCCGATTTGGAAACGTATTGGGTTCAAGCGGTTCGGTCATCCCTTTGTTTAAAACACAAATTAAAAATGGCGGACCCATCACCTTAACCCATAAAGATATCACCCGCTATTTTATGACCATTCCCGAAGCTTGCCGGTTGGTGCTGGAAGCAGGTATCATGGGAAATGGGGGAGAGATTTTTGTGTTTGATATGGGAACGCCCATAAAAATTTACGACCTTGCGCTCAATATGATACAGTTGTCGAACCTCAAATATCCGGAGGACATAGATATACAAATTACCGGTCTAAGGCCTGGGGAAAAAATTTATGAAGAATTGCTGGGCGATGGCGAAAATACCGTGCCAACACACCACAGCAAAATTATGATTGCCAAGGTGAAGGAACTCGATGAGATAGAAATTCAGAAAAAAATAGGTGAATTGTGTGTTTCAAACAGGGACTTAAATTTTGAACAAACTGTCTCTAAAATGAAAGAAATTGTGCCGGAGTTTATCTCAAACAATTCCATCTACGAAAAATTTGATGACTAATACGGCGCGCTAATTAAAAATAGGTTAAATGAAAAATAGGTTAAAATTTTTGGTTGCAACAGTGCTTATGGTTAGTTTGGGATCTTGCGTTGCTAAAAAAGATATGCTTTATTTACAAGATGCGGAAGGCATAAAAGCATTGGAAGAAATCGTAAAGGTGGAACCAAAAATTCAGCAAAATGATCTGTTGGCCATCAATGTGTCTGCATTGGATGCGGAAGCTGCATTGCCGTTTAATTTGTTTGAGGCAGGTAACACCGCTTCAATCCCAAAACCAATCACCTATTTGGTGAATTCTGATGGTGAAATTAATTTCCCGGTCTTGGGAAAAATAAAGGCGGAAGGATTTACCACCAAAGAAATTACGAACCGTTTAACGGAAGCATTAACGCCATACATCAAAAATCCCATCGTAAATATTCGCCTTACCAATTTTAAGATAACTGTGCTGGGGGAAGTAAAATCACCGGGAGTCTATCCGGTGCCCAATGAACGCGTTTCCATATTGGAAGCCATTGGCATGGCGGGCGATTTAACCATTCAGGGAAAACGTAAATCAGTGACCTTGATGCGGGAACAAAATGGAAAAAGAACTTTTGTGGAGATTGATTTAACCAACAAGGAAATGTTGAATTCCCCCTATTTCTATCTCGCCCAAAATGATGTATTGATTGTGGAGCCTAACAAGTCTAAGATAAATTCCTCTGCGGTTGGCGCAAATACGGGAATTATTTTGTCCACCATTTCATTCCTGATCTCAATATTGGCAATAGTTACCCGTTAATTAAATATATTTCATGCAAGACAACAATCAGTTCAACCCCATAAACGACAACGACGAATCTATTAACCTGCGCGAGCAGCTGGAAAACTATCTTTTTCATTGGAAATGGTTTGTGTTGGGCGTGGCAGTGGCCTTAGCGGGCGCTTTTCTTTATTTGAGATACACGCCAAACCAATATACGGTTTCAACCACCATTTTGGTGGATGATAAAAATTCGGGCGGAATCGCATCAGAGCTTTCCGCTTTTGCTGATTTGGGATTGATGGGCGGTTCAAAAGCTTCGCTGGACAATGAAATGGAATTGCTGAAATCAAAGTCCTTGGCAGACAGGGTGGCGAAATCTTTAGAAACCAACGTCAACTTTTACAAACAGGGAAAGGTAATAAAATCGGAGTTGTTCAGGGGCGATGCACCGGTAAAAATCAATTTCTTTGCGCCCGATTCGGTTTTTCATAAATTAGACACGGCCTTTACCGTGAGGATCACTTCTGAAAGTACTTTTACCTTAAAAGATGCCGATGGAAAAACGTCAAAAGACCATAATTTCGGAACCCTGATCAAAACCAATTATGGCGAAATGTCTGTTACGCCTTTAAAAAAAGGAAAATTCGCGGATGAGGATAATGAAGAGGTTATTGTGCAAATTGTGCCTTTTGAAAATGTGGTGAACAAATACAGAAATGCGCTGCAAATTCAGCCGGTTAGCAAACAGTCAAGCGTATTGCGTTTAAGCCTCACCGATCCCGTGAAAAGTAAAGCGATTGAAATACTCGACAATTTGGTGGCCCAATACAACAACGATGCGGTGGAGGACAAGAATTTAATGGCCAAAAACACCAACGAATTTATCAACCAACGTATTGTCATCGTCAATGAAGAACTTTCAAGTGTTGAAAAAGGGGCGGAGCAATTTAAATCGGTGAACCAATTAACTGATTTGGCTACGGAAGCGGGCTTGGCTGTCGCCTCAAAATCTGAAATAGATAAAAGGTTGCTGGAGCTGAATACCCAGTTAAAATTAACGGAATATGTGAGTGACTATATCAATGCCAATTCAGGGAAATTGATTCCTGCCAATTTGGGCATTGGCGACGCTTCGGTTGACGGGAATACAGAAAAATACAACCAACTGGTGCTGGAACGAAACAGAATCCTGAAAGGATCAAGTGAAATAAATCCGGTAATCGTAAATTTAAACGGTCAAATAAAAAGCTTGGAGGATAACATCAAACAAGGCCTTGCTGCAACTAAAGCTTCCCTAAAAATTTCCTTAAATGCCATAAAAGGCCAGGAATCTCGTTTTTCTTCAACAATTTCTGATGTGCCGCAACAGGAAAGGGTTTTCCGTGGCATCCAACGCCAGCAGCAAATTATGGAAACTATTTACCTTTATTTGCTGCAAAAAAGGGAAGAAAATGCCATCACAATGGCAGTCACCCAACCAAGCGCAAAAATTATTGATTTGGCCTACGGAAGCAACACGCCCGTGGCGCCAAAACGCAACATTATTTACCTGGCCGCCCTGTTGCTGGGCTTGCTCATTCCTTTTGGGGTGATTTATGTAATGGCCTTGCTCGACAATAAAGTGCATAACCGCTCAGATGTGGAATCGATGATTAAAGCGCCAATTTTGGGCGACATCCCCCATACTAAATCTGAAAATAAAATTGTGGTTTCCGACAGCGACAGAAGCAGTGTCTCAGAATCTTTCAGGCTGTTGCGCACCAACATCAATTTTATGCTCACAGGTGCAAAACCAGGCGGAAAAACCATTTTTATCACTTCAACCGTAAGTGGTGAAGGAAAAACTTTTGTGGCCATTAATTTGGCAACAGTATTGGCACTGACCGATAAAAAGGTATTGTTGATTGGAGCCGACATCAGAAAACCTAAAATAGGGGAGTATCTGGATTTAAAGTATGAAAAAGGACTCACGCACTTTTTAATGGACAATACACTTAAGGTAACCGACATTATAGAATCGGTAAAAGAAGTGAATTTTGATTTTATTGGTTCCAACCTCATACCGCCAAATCCATCAGAATTGTTGATGAATGGCCGCTTTGAAGAAGTGCTCGCCTATGGTAAACAACACTACGATCATGTGATTGTGGATACGGCTCCGGTGCTTTTGGTAACCGACACCTTGTTGCTGGGCTATTTGGCTGATATGTTTATTTATGTGGTGCGCGCCAATTATTTGGACAAACGTTTGCTGGTGACCCCTAAAATGATGCATGAAGAAAAACGATTGCCAAACATGGCGATGCTCGTAAACGGCACCGATTTGGAAAGAGGCTACGGCTACGGTTACGGCTATGGAGGATATAGTGAGGATGTAATCAAGAAACCTTGGTATAAAACGTTGTTTTCTAAGTAAAAGCTCAAAGATAAAAGCTCAAAGGTGAAAGCTCAAAGGTGAAAGCTCAAAGTTAAAAGTTAAAAGGTGAAAGATAAAAGCTCAAAGGTGAAAGCTCAAAGGTGAAAGCTCAAAGTTAAAAGCTAAAGTTTCGGAGCAAAAATATTCAAACAAATCAGGCAGCCCTTTGATTTGTTA
>JACUUQ010000156.1 GCA_014859175.1 Lutibacter sp.
GATATTGCGGAGAATGGAAACGCAGGACTTGAATTGGCGCTTTCGGGAGATTATGATTTATTGTTGCTGGATTGGATGGTTCCAGGCATTAGCGGAATTGAAGTTTGTCGCCGGTTCAGAAAAGAATTTAAAGATACACCAATCATTTTTTTGACCGCCAAAGATACGGTTGATGAAACCATTTTTGGATTGCAGTCGGGCGCCAACGATTATATTAAAAAACCATTTCATTTTGAAGAACTATTGGAAAGAATTAAGGTGCAATTAAGGCCAAAGTCGGGAGAGCATTCTCTCTTTAATCTTGGAAATATCACTTTAAATACAGAAAATCACCAGGTTTTAAAAAATGGCGAAGAAATTAATTTAACGCAAAAGGAGTTTGCCTTGCTGGAATTTTTAATGCGTAATAAAGGTGCTGTTTGTCGAAGAAGCCGAATTATTGAAAGCGTTTGGGACATACATTTTGAATATAACACTGGCGTTATTGATGTATATATCAACGCGTTAAGGAAAAAATTACAGTTGAAAGATGATGAAAATTATATTCAAACCATCAGGGGAATTGGTTATATGGCAAAGGAGCTTTAATCATTTTTCATCAACCAAATAAAATTTATAATTAATGAATTTAAGTTTCAGAAACAGGATCGCCTTGCACTATATGATTGCCACAGCCATTATTGTGGCGTTTGTTTTTAGTGTGGTCTTTTTTGTGGTTCAGGAAACCGTTTATCACAATTTGGACAATGATCTTACCTATGAGGCTGAAAAACATACGGATGAAATTAAAATACTTGGTGACAGTATACAGTTTATAAATAAAACGGAATGGGAAGAAATTGAGCATCGGGAAATTCAGGTAAACCCTGTTTTTATTCAGATTTTTGATAAAAACGGAAATTTGATGGACAAATCGCCCAACTTAAAAGGCGATGAATTGCCTTTTAGAAAACAAGAACAATTTGGCGGACATTTTAATGAAAATTTGAATAAAAAGCCCATTCGCCAAATTCAAATTCCGATTGAACAAAACGGTAAAATTAAGGGTTATGTTGTTGCAGCAATGTCTTTGGAATCATCAAATATGGTGTTTCTGAAATTGAAAAATGTGCTGATAATTTCCTATTTGCTGCTTTTGGCCGGACTTTATTTTATATCAAGATATTTGGCGGGAAGAAGCATTATTCCAATCAGAAACATTATTGAAACCACCAGCAAGATTAAAAAAAATAATCTGAATGAAAGGGTAAATTTACCCGATCATAAAGATGAATTATTTGCTTTATCATCCAGCATAAACGAACTTTTGCAACGCATAGAAAATGCCATAGAAAAAGAACGTCAATTCACTTCCGACGCCTCACACGAACTGCGTACTCCGCTATCATCACTCAGAGGAACTTTGGAGGTTTTAATCAGAAAACCGCGAGAACAATTCGAATATGAGGAAAAAATTAAATACAGCCTGTCGGAAATCGACCGAATGACCACAATTATTGAGCAATTGTTGGTGCTGGCGAGATTGGATTCAAATGCGAATACAAACAATTTTGTTTCAAAAACAACAATTTACGAATCATTGCCAATTATTATTGATGAAATTTTGTCTCGTTATAAAAATGAAATTTCCGCAAAAAATCTAACCTTGGAATTGCATTTGGATTTAGCAAATAATTCTATGGCCCAAAAATATTATGCAAATCTAATTTTGGATAATATTGTTGGCAATGCCATAAAATATTCCAAGGAAAATTCAAAACTGCAAATCACTGTTATTGATGGTGAAATCGGAATCATTTGCGAAATAAAGGATGAAGGCATTGGTATAGCAAGGAAAGATATTGAAAAGTTGTTCCATCCTTTTTACCGGTCAGACGCTTTAAACCATAAAGAAATTTTTGGGAACGGACTCGGACTTTCCATAGCCAAAAAAGCTGCGGATGCCATCAATGCGAAACTATTTGTGGAAAGTGAGTTGGGCGTTGGCACCAAAGTTACCATTGCATTTTAAGCAAATCTTAAGCTAAGGTTTAGCATAACTTTAGCTATGGGAGCTAAATTTGATTTTTATTTTATTAAATCATAAAAAATGTTAGGAAAAATTATTCAATATAGCATTCACCATAAGCTTATTGTTTTGCTGTTTACCGCAGGAATTGTTGGATTTGGCTTGTATTCCTTATCCAATATTCCAATTGGCGCAGTGCCGGATGTTACCAACAATCAGGTGCAGGTAATTACTACTTCAAGAAATTTAGCGACTGAAGATGTAGAGAAATTTTTGACCTATCCAGTGGAATTGGAAATGGCTAATTTGCCGGGCGTTATAGAAATTCGTTCCGTTTCAAAATTCGGATTGTCGGTTGTTACGGTTGTTTTTGAAGATAAAATGGGCACTTATCTACCGCGTCAGCTGATTGCTGAAAAAATAAAAAGTGCCGAAGAAAAAATTCCGGCCGGATTTGGAACGCCGTTTATGGGGCCTGTAACTACCGGTTTGGGAGAGATTTACCAATATATTATTGATGTTGATCCAAAATATAAAGACCAATATTCCCTTTCAGATATCAGAACCATCCAGGATTGGACCGTAAAACGCCAACTCTCCGGAATTCCAGGTGTGGTGGAAGTGAATACTTGGGGAGGCCATCTTAAACAATATGAAGTTGCCATAAATCCTGAGCGATTGCGTTCGCTGAATATCTCCATTTTTGATGCTTTTGATGCGTTGGAAAAAAATAACAGCATTGCAGGCGGTGGTTATATTGAAAAAGTAAATGAAAGTTATTTTATTAGGGGAGAGGGACTGGTTGGTTCTATTGAAGATATTGAAAATATTGTTATTGAGAATAGGGAAGGTATTCCGGTTTACATAAAAGATATCGCATCCGTTGGTTTTGGTTATGCCAATCGTTTTGGTGCCATAACAGGAAATGGTGAAGGGGAGAAAGTTTTAGGACAGGTAATGATGCTTAAAGGTGCAAACTCAAGTGCTGTTATTCAAGCTGTAATTCAGCGGGTTTCGGAAATACAAGAAACATTGCCTCCGGGAATTTCCATCAATCCTGTTTTGGAAAGAAGCGAATTGATCGCTAAAACAACGTTTACCATTGCGGAAAACCTGATTTTGGGTTGTTTAATCGTCATTTTTGTGGTGGTTTTGCTGCTGGGAAATTTACGGTCGGGATTGGTTGTTGCCTCCGTAATTCCGCTCACGTTGCTTTTTGCGTTGTCCTTAATGTATCTTTTTGGGGTTGATGCCAATTTAATGAGCCTTGGTGCCATAGATTTTGGGATTATTATTGATGGTGCCGTTATTATTGTTGAATTTATTGCCTTCAAAATTACGAGTCAGCGTGCCAATTTGATGGCGCTTCCAAAAGCAGAAAGACAAGGTTTAATCGATAAAATTACCTATCAGGGCGCTTCAAAAATGATGAATTCTGCCGTTTTTGGACAGTTAATTATTATCATCGTTTTTATTCCCATTTTATCTTTGGTTAATGTAGAAGGCAAAATGTTTAAGCCAATGGCATTGGTATTTGTTTTTGCGCTCATCGGCGCCATGATTTTATGTTTTACCTATATTCCGGTGATGGCTTCTATGTTTATAAAGCCTTCAAATACGGAGAAAAAAACCATTTCATCGCGTTTAATCGCATTTCTGATAGCGAAATATCAGCCCACCATTTCTTGGGCTTTGCGCAAAAAGAAATTAGTTTTGGCGATGTCATTCGCATTGTTGGCAGTTACAGGATGGCTTTATAATTCTATGGGAGGAGAATTTGTTCCGACGCTTGATGAAGGCGATTTTGTGATTCAGCCGGTGCTTAAAACCGGAACTTCTTTAACAAAAACCATTGAAGCCACTACGCAAATGGAAATAATATTAATGAAATTTCCTGAAGTTGACCAAGTGGTAAGCCGCATTGGCGCTGCCGAAATCCCTACCGATCCTATGTCGATGGAAGAAAGTGATGTTATCATCAAATTAAAACCAAAAAGTGAATGGGTTTCTGCAAAAACAAAAGATGAATTGGCGGATAAATTTAAAGAGGCTTTGTCTGAAATTGCCGGCATTGATTATGAGTTTACCCAGCCCATTGAAATGCGTTTTAACGAATTGATTACCGGTGTGCGTGCAGATTTGGCCATTAAAATATTTGGGGAGGATTTGGATTTGCTTTACAAAAAGGCTTTAGAAGTCGAAAAAGCCATAAAAAATGTGGAAGGCGCAGCAGATATTTCTGTTGAAAAAACAGCCGGTTTGCCGCAAATGTCGGTAAAATATAACCGTCAAAAAATTGCCAAATACGGATTGAATATCCAAGACCTTAACAAAGTGATTACGATGGGTTTTGCAGGTATGGCCGCAGGAACTGTTTTTGAAGGGGAAAAGCAATTTGATTTGGTGATTCGTTATGATGATGCCCATCGCAAAGATATTGACAATATTGAAATGGCTTCGGTGATGTTACCAAATGGAAACAGATTGCCGTTAAGCGAATTTGCCGAAATAAGTTATACCAAAGGTCCTGCAAAAATATCTCGCGACAATACAAAAAGACGCATTGTGGTGGGTGTAAATGTTCGTAACCGAGATTTGGAATCGGTGGTAAAAGACGTTCAGCAAATTATTGAACGCGATGTAAAACTTCCTGTTGGCTACACCATCAGTTATGGCGGACAGTTTGAGAATTTACGCACGGCTTCGGCAAGATTAAAAGTGGCGGTTCCTATTGCATTGGTGCTCATTTTTGTATTGCTTTATTTCGCCTTCGATTCCGTAAAAGAAGCCTTAATTATTTACAGTGCCATTCCGTTATCGGCCATAGGCGGCGTGTTTCTGCTTTATTTAAGGGGAATGCCATTCAGTATTTCTGCAGGAGTTGGCTTTATCGCCTTGTTTGGTATTGCGGTTTTAAACGGAATTGTTTTAATAGAAGAGTTTAAAGAATTGAAAGCACACGGAATTATAAATATTAACAAGCGTATTTTGATGGGCACAAAAAACAGATTAAGACCGGTTTTACTTACGGCTGCAGCGGCAGCACTTGGTTTTTTGCCGATGGCGATTTCAACTTCGGCAGGGGCAGAGGTACAGCGTCCCTTAGCTACGGTTGTTGTTGGCGGATTAATTTCTGCAACGGCATTAACGCTGATTGTTTTGCCAATTTTATATGCAATGTTCGACAGAAAAGGGCAGCCTCCTAAAATAAAAGTCAAAAAACAGGCATTTACCATGTTGGCAATTTTGCTGATTCCAATTTTTGGAATGGCGCAAAACAAAGCGATTACTGCTGAAGAAGCGGTGCAACTGGCATTAAAAAACAACAATGCTTTGCAAGCTTCCGCGGAAAAAGTGAATCAGTCCAAACAATTGGCTGGCAGCGCTTTTAATATCGAAAAAACCAAGGTCTATTACAATTACGATGAAAGCAATATTGCAGAAAACGGACTTCCAATTAAAGTTTTTGGAATTGGCCAATCTATTTTGTTTCCAACTATTTACGGAGCGCAACGAAAAGTGGAAAAACAAAAGGCAGCATTGACTTCTCAGCAATATAATATCGATGAAAGATTGCTGACAAAGGAAGTTTATCAAGCCTATTACATGGTTGTTTTCAACAACAATTTGGTGAAACAATTTACGTATTTAGACAGTTTGTACGGACAATTTTCACGGGCTGCTAACAGGCGATTCGAAGTAGGTGAAACCAATTTATTGGAAAAACTGACTGCGGAAACCAAGCAAAAGGAAATTTCGTTGCAGCTTTCGCAAAGCAAGGAAAGTGTTCGTAAAGCAACCACATTTTTGCATCAATGGATTCAATCGGACTCACTTTATTTAGTTAAGGAAACTGAAATGCCCCGATTAAAACTTCAGGAATGGACATTAAAGGAACATCCCGGATTGCAGTATTTTGAGGCTTCAAAAAACTTGTCGAAAACGCTACTTTCTTTGGAAAGACAGCGATTGTTACCCGACTTGCAATTTTCGGTTTTTCAGGGAACAAACAATGGCACTAACGCTAAACAATACGCGGGTTTTGAGGCCGGTGTTGCCATTCCTTTATGGTTTGGCGCAAATAAAGCAAAAATAAATGCTGCAAAAACCGAAACAATTATTGCTGAAAACAACTATGAAAACTATAAAATAATGCTTCAGGCAAACTATCAGGGCTTATTGTCCGATCTGAAAAAATTTGAAGAAGCGATAAATTATTACGACCAAACCGGCAAAAAATTATCCAATGCATTGACTTCCAATGCATCAAAAGCTTTTCAAAGCGGGGAAATCGATTTTCTTCAATATGTGCAGCTTTTGGAAAGCGCCAAAAATATAGAAATCAGTTATTTACAAAATATTCACGCCTATAACAACACAGTTTTAGAATTAAACTATTTAAGCAACTAATCATGAAAATAATGTTCAAGGTATTTAAAAATCATTTGGGATTAAAGGGAATTCTTCTATTGCTGTTGGTAATATTGGCTTCCTGTAATGGTAAAAATCCATCAGAAGCAGCTGAAACGAACACTTCAGAAAATATTGATGCTGATATCATCACCATTACGGAATCACAATTTGTCGCTTCAAATATGGCGCTGGGAAAACTCACTTTACAAGATTTCAGCACCACCATAAAAGCCAACGGAATGTTTGATGTTCCGCCAGAAAACAGGGCTTCTGTTAGTGCTTATTTTGCAGGATATGTTAAAAA
>JACUUQ010000157.1 GCA_014859175.1 Lutibacter sp.
GGCTTATTTTAATTGTATGCTATTTTATTTGGTTTTTATCATAGAATACGCAAATACTGTTTTAAATAAAACTAAGCCATTTTTTTAATTGCTAAAATGCCAAAACCAACTATAATTTACAATTAAACTAAAACTTGTTTTTCAACCATTTTTAGTTGAGCCGAATTTGGAGCCAATTTAATATTTCCGTTAAAGCCAAAGGCGAAAATGTTTGTTCAATCAAGGCATATTCACTTGGAGAGCCTGTTTCACTTTCCTGAAATAAATGATTCAAATTTGGCAATACTTTTGTCGTAACGTTTTTGTTTCCGCCTTTTGCCAACGCATTTTTTATGGCTTCCAAGTTTTCTTTTGGCGGAACTTGTAAATCTTTTTCGCCATTAAGTGCCAAAACCGGACAGTTGACTTTTTCTAAAGCAATGGCGGGATCGTATTTTATAAAATATTGCATCCACGGACTTGCAATTTGGTTAACCTGCAATTTTATGTAATCATCTTCGCTCATTCCGGCAATTTTGGCGGCATTTGGGTCGGCGGCCAAAGCTTGTTTCAGGTAGGTTGTTAAATCCGTTTTTAACTGTGGGGTGTTTGTCGATTTCTTAACCAACTCAAAAGCGCCCTTATTCACTTTGTGCGCTTTTTGCAGAACTTCATTGGGCATTCCTGCAGCTTTTCCTATCAATTCCTGTTGCAATAAAAGCAGTTGATTTCCAGGAATTCCGGTGCCTGCCAGCAATATGACAAAAGCAATGTCGTTGGAATTGTTGGCTACCATTGGGGCAATGATACCGCCTTCGCTGTGTCCAATCAATCCGATTTTTGTTTTGTTTATTTCTTTTCTGCTTTTTAAGTATGCAACGCCAGCTTCAACATCCGAAGAAAAATCCAACGTTGTGGCGGTATTGAAATCTCCTGTTGACAAAGCGGTTCCCCGGTCATCAAAACGCAATACTGCAATGCCATTTTTTGTTAAAAAGTCCGATAAAACCAAAAACGGTTTATGACCCAACAATTCTTCATCCCTATTTTGGGGTCCGCTGCCGCTGATTAAAACCACTGCGGGAAATACGCCAACTTTTTGTGGCAATGTGAGTGTTCCTGCCAAGGTTATTCCGGCATTTTTATTTTCAAAAGTGATGTCTTCAGAATGGTAAGCATAAGGTTTAACGGGCTCTTGCGGGCGCACAATTATTTCCTTTTCAATAAGCGCTTTAGATAAATTCATCGGAAAAGAAAATCCGCTTTGTTTAAAAATACCCACCACAATTTGATCGTTTCCCAAGATGCCTTCATAGTCGATTCCGGCATTTACAATCGAAAATTTTAAAACGCCATTTTCAAAACTGGTTGAAGTTACCGGAATTCCGGTTGCGCCCTGATCCGGACTGTCCATGGTTGCCGTGAAGCCTTTATCAGTTTTTAAAACATTAAAAACAAGCCTTAACTGTGTTCCCTGAACTTTTAAGCTACCGTTCCATTGTCCGGTTATATCTTGCCCAAAAGCCGTTAATGAAACCAATACGGCAAGCAATGCGATGGTGATTTTCCCCATTTTTGATGTTGTTTAATGTTGTTGCCAACTTGTTTAATGGATGTAAATTTCATATCCTATCAAATATATCAATTTATTTTTGAAATGAAGGGCTTAATCAGCCTTGCCTGGTGATAAAATTTTAACCTTTGAGGCTAAGTGCTATTTAAAACAGCATTTGCGTACTCTATGAAAAAACAAAGTAAAAAATTATAAAAAATTAATTCAATCGAGCTTTGCTTTTAACCCAACGAGAAGAAAAAACACAAAGTTCGCAATTTTTAAAGCCAACGTTTAATCACTTTAATTAAAAAAATGTACTTCAATTTGCGTTAGGGATTGCAGCGATATCCTTTTTTAATGCGCCTTTTTCGGCGCATTAAAAAAGATTTAGCGGAAAGCCCGACCCGCCAGTTGGCGGGGGAACGCCCAAAATATTTAACTAAAAATTGCTGTAATTATTAGAATTTAACCACCTTTGAAAAACAAAAAAGAGACGAAGCACGTCTCTTTTTTAATGGTTTTATGTCAGTTTTATGTTTTACTTTACCTGAGTTTGCGCATACAAACGGCTTACTTCATCCCAGTTAACAACACTCCAAATTGCCTGTAAATAATCGCCGCGTTTGTTTTGGTATTTTAAATAATACGCATGTTCCCAAACATCAATGCCAAAAATGGGCGTTCCTTTTACCGGCGCATCATCCATTAACGGATTGTCCTGGTTTGGTGTTGAGCAAATAACCAGTTTATTTTCTGGCGTCACAACCAACCAAGCCCATCCCGATCCAAAACGTGTTGCGGCTGCTTGCGTTAATTCCTTTTTAAAAGCTTCCATGCTGCCGAAAGTTGTTTCAATGGCGGCAGCCAATCCAGGCGACAGTTTTGTGTTTTTGTTTGGCGTAAGCACATTCCAAAACAAGGTATGGTTGTAATGGCCTCCGGCATTGTTTCTGATGGCCGTTGAATACTTGGACATATTTCCCAAAATGGCATTCATATCGGTGTTATTTTCCATTCCCGCCTCTTTCAACGCTTTATTAAGGTTATTTACATAACCAGCGTGGTGCTTGGAATAGTGAATTTCCATGGTTTGTGCATCCACAAAAGGTTCCAGGGCGTCATACGCGTAAGGCAATGGCGCTTGCGTAAATTGCGCAAATGCACTGCTTGAAATTAAAGCAATCACAAAAAATTTAAGTACTTTGTTCATTTTTAGATTTTTTTAGTGTTTGCACAAAAATACTGCGTTACCAATGCCTGCACAAATTAGAAACATTAAAATAATGCCAAAAAATTTCGTTTTTCATTATTTTGCCAAATCATTTCATTTGATGCTTAAAGCACCAAACAAACATTTAGCCACCGCATCGATTATTTCTGCGGAAGGGCGTTTGATAATTTTATAAATGATTGTTCGCTAAGTTGAAACGCTTCTGGCGGATTTCGAATTCAATAAATATGGTTTTAAAACGATTTATCCATTATCGCTCTATAAAAATTTGGGTTACATAGTAACTTCCATTAGTATTATATTTTGCTGAAATTCCAAAATCAGTGTACCTGTTTTCCTCAATTTTTCGGCGATGCACTTCACTATTTAGCCAACTTTTTAATAATTCTTCGGCAGTTTTATACCCATAGGCCACATTCTCGGCTATACTTAGCGCATCAGCGTTATTCATGAGATTTGTAGTTCTGACAGCAAAATTATCGTGACTTAAAGTTTTGTTTTCCACCATATAAACAGAATGTGTTTCGGCTTCTTTTGACACCAAATTCAATCGGGATAACTTAGCCAAACCTATTGAGTTTCTGTAATTATTCACTTGATTCATGATTTCTGTTTCAAAATCACTGTACTGCACGAAAGCGTCATCAACTATTGGTTGCTCTTCTTTAACACATGCAGTCATTGTTGAAATTAAAAATGCCATCAATAGCATTTTGCCTAACAATTTTGACATACTTTGGGGCTGCTCATTAAATTTATAAAATAGTTTACTTTACCTTTTTTTTCATAGAAATATGATGAAATATTGTCAGGATAGTTGTGGTAAATGACAAATTGCACTACAAGGTTTTAAAAAAAACCTTTAAAAAATTTGGTTGCAAATATAAATAAAATTCTGAATTTCAAAAATTAAAGAAATATTTCTTGGTAAAAATTACATGACTGTTTCAGTATGTTTTTTTCAATATTTTTAGCTTCCTGTAATTTAAGGTCACAAAAGTCCTTTTATTTTTATCATAAAATGAAGGTAAGTACAGCCGCTCTTTTTCTCGCCATTTTCAAGAATATTTCGATTTTTTTAATCTAAATAACCCATTAATTTATTTGTGAATGTTGCATATCTCGCAAAAATTTCTTATATTTTGAATCAAATGAAGCAATTTCGTTTGAAACTCCAACCGGATTTTCAGTATTTTATACACAATACATAAAAAAAGGAAACCTCAAAAAACACCGTCAAAACAGCTATACAAGGACACAAAGTGTGTCTTGCAGCATAATTTTAAACAAAAATAACATGTGATGGAAAAACTGGATTTAAATAAAATAGAATTGCCATTATCAGAAGAAAAGTTCAAAAAATTAAATAAGGCTATTGAAACAGGAAAGATAAGATGGAGGGATTTGTCCATGGAATTAACCTATGCTTATCAAGCTTTTTGGAGATATGAAAAGCATAAAAATTGTGAGTGATTTTTGGGTGTAATCCATTTAATTTCTATTCCTGATTAAGGAACATCTGAACTTCAATAATAAATAGCTTACAGGCCTGTATAAGTTTTGTAGGGTTTTCCATAAACTTTTAGCGTCTTATCATCAAATTTAACCTCCTTAAAAATAGCCCGGTCTTTTGTTTGCTTTTGGCCATATATTTCTTCCGGTTCCAAAACCGGAGACAGGCATACATCATCATTGGCAGATAAGGCAGCCCATTCATCACGCGTTTTCATTTTGAACAATTGCTCCAGTTTCTTCTTTTCAAAAACACCGCTTATTAAATCTTCGGTATTTGATGTTTTCCATAAAGGCTGATGTACCATTTCACAAAATGAATTCCAAAATTTCAGTTCAAAAGCAGCCAGCGCAATCCATTTGCCGTCGGCACATTCATACACATTATAATTCACCATAAAACCGCTTAAAAAGGGCGTTTTACAATAATCGGCGTTTCCCTGCAACATGCCGTGGGCAATGGCTCCAATAGAAATGGTGGCGTCAAAAATGGACAAATCTATATATTGGGCTTTTTGATGAATTTTTTGCGCCAACAGTCCGCTTGTGCAGGCCGAAACTATCATATAGGCGCCTCCTGCAATATCGGCAATTTGAAAACCCGGAATTACCGGTTTTCCATTTTCATCCTTATTCAAACTCAACAGGCCGGCAGTCGCCATATAATTTAAATCATGGCCCGCTTCATCTTTTTTTTCGCCTGTTTGTCCATATCCCGTTACGGAAATATAAACGATATTCGGATTAATTTTGGTGACTTTTTCAAATGATAAATTAAACGCCGCCATAGTTCCCGGGCGAAATTGCTCAATCAGCACATCCGCTTTTTTTATTTCTTCCACAAGTTGCCGATAGCCTTCAGACGTTTCATAATCTATCATTAATTGGGTTTTTGTGCAGTTCAATGAATGAAATAATGTGGAAACACCGTTTATTTGAGGTTGATAAAATCTGGTGTAATCCATTCGTTTCGGACTTTCAACTTTAGTCACCTCTGCGCCCAGCTGGCTTAACAAATGGGTTCCCAAAGGGCCCGGCAATAACCGCGTAAAGTCAATAATTTTTATGCCGCTTAATGGCTGAATTTCTTTCATATTGCGTAATTGGTTAATCAATGTTGTTTTATTTTCGTGGCTTTTTAAACAATAAAATAATGCTGTTTTGGTGGGCGTTCCCCGCCAGCTGGCGGGGCGCGCTTTCACTACTCGCTTTTTTTTGTTGCGAAAAGCAACAAAAAAATAGCTCAAACAAGCCGTTCAATCGCTAACGCATTCTAAATTAATAATTCAATTTATATTTTTTAGCAATCTTTATTGTTAAAAATAAGGGCTAAGTTCTAATTAAAAAGATATTTACGTATTCTATGATAAAAAAACCAAATAAAAAATTATAAAAAAAATTCAATCCAAATTTGTTTTAACCGCAAAGAACGCAAAGAAAAAACGCAAAGTGCGCAAAGTAAATTTTGGACCTGCCTGCCGCAGGCAAGGTTTACGATTGACGAATTTTGCCCTTTCTTCAATTATTTATTCTAAAATCGTAAATCAAAAATCGTAATTCAATTTGCGTTAGGGATAGCAGCGGAAAACCTTTTTGAGGTTTTAAACCGAAAAAAGTTTGGAGCGAATAGCCCGACCCTTGTGGTAACGCCAACCGAAAAGGAAGGCAGACCCAAAATAACTACAAATAAATTGCTGTACTTTTTATAATTAAACCAATAATAATTTGATTTAGGCTTTCTTTTAATAACGTCACTTGCTTTTCTCCAAATTATTTATTTTTACAATAAGTTCCTCGGGAACATGAATTTTCTGATTGGTTTTATAATCAAAAACAACCACTTCATGCGTTTTTATCGCCACCAGTTTTTTGGTGTTTTCGCTGTAATAAAAAGACTTTAACACAATTCTGTCCTCCTTTATTTCTTCCGTTTTTGTGCCGATATGAATGGTATCCGGATACACCAACGGCGCAATATATTTAACCGATTGAAATCCTAAAATTGGCGCATATTGCATTTTTTTTGGCGATGATAAAAATGCTTCGGACTCAAGCGCTATAAAATAATCTATGCGTGCAATTTCACCCCAGGCCACATAAACCACATTATTTACGTGTTGATAAGCGTCCATATCTCCCCATCGCACTTTTACCGTTGTTTTTACCTTAAAATCTTTCAGTAATTCTTTCATCTGTTGTAATATTATTTTTTAGCGGTAACAGCTGCTGTTCGCCATTAATCATTTCCTTGTGTATCAAAATTTGTTGTGCTCGGTTCATCTGTTGTAATATTATTTTTTAGCGGTGAGAGATGGCTGCCTGCCTTGCCTGACAGGCAGGTAAATTGGCCATTAACCATTCCTTCGTGTATCAAAATTTGTTGTGCTCTGTTCATTTTTTGAACAGTTCTTTAAATAAACCGCGTGCAATCAACAATTTCATAA
>JACUUQ010000158.1 GCA_014859175.1 Lutibacter sp.
AACAATACAATGCCATCAAGACCAAATATCCCGATTCCATGTTGTTATTTAGGGTAGGCGATTTTTACGAGACTTTTGGTGAAGACGCCAAAAAAGCATCCCGCGTGTTGGGAATCGTTTTAACCAAACGCGGCGCCGGCAGCGAATCCGAAACCGCTTTGGCCGGGTTTCCGCACCACTCACTGAACACTTATTTGCCGAAATTGGTAAAAGCCGGAATGCGCGTGGCAATTTGCGACCAGCTGGAAGATCCTAAAATGACGAAAACCATTGTAAAACGTGGCGTTACAGAATTGATAACGCCCGGCGTTTCCTTAAACGACGAGGTTTTGCAGTCGAAAACAAATAACTTTTTGGCGGCAGTGCATTTTGGAAAACGACTGCTGGGCGTTTCATTTTTAGATGTTTCCACCGGTGAATTTTTAACTGCACAGGGAAACGTTGAATACATCGACAAATTGCTTCAAAATTTCAGTCCGAGCGAAGTTTTGGTCCAAAAACAGCACAAAACCAAATTCAACGAATTATTTGGCGACCGCTTTTATACGTTTTATTTGGAAGACTGGATTTTTAAGTCGGAATACGCCAACGAAGCACTGACCAATCACTTTAAAGTAAAAACCCTCAAAGGTTTTGGGATTGAAGAATTAGAAGAAGGCATTATTGCTTCGGCCGTGGTGCTGTATTATCTTTCCGAAACGCAACACAACAAACTTGAACATATTGGGGTCATCAATCGGATTTCCGAAGAGAATTATGTTTGGATGGACCGATTTACCATCCGCAATTTAGAGTTGTACCATTCCAATTCACCAAATGCTGTGACTTTATTGGATGTAATCGACAAAACCATATCGCCAATGGGCGGCAGGTTGCTTAAACGCTGGCTTGCGCTTCCCTTAAAAGATTTGAATCGCATCAAAAGACGCCATGATATTGTAAAATATTTTATGGACAACGACGATTTTTTCGAGTTGACCACCTATCAAATCAAGCAAATTAGCGATATTGAACGGTTGGTTTCAAAAGTGGCAGTGGGAAAAGTGAATCCACGTGAAGTTGTGGCGCTAAAAAATTCCCTGAACGCCATCATTCCCATAAAAGAATCCGCAGAAAAAAGCAACAACGAGGCGTTAAAAATAATTGGCGAGCAACTGCAAAGCTGCACCACCATTCGCGAAAAAATTACCAAAACATTAAATGAAGAAGCCCCTGTAAATATTTCAAAAGGAAATGCCATCGCCAGCGGCGTTTCTGCAGAACTGGATGAACTGCGCGCCATTTCAACGTTGGGAAAAGGCTATTTGGACAATATGCAGGCACGCGAAATTGAGCGCACCGGAATTTCTTCCTTAAAAATTTCCTTCAACAATGTTTTTGGCTATTATATTGAAGTGCGTAATACGCACAAAGACAAAGTGCCGGAAGAATGGATTCGAAAACAGACTTTGGTGAGTGCCGAGCGTTATATCACTGAAGAATTAAAAGAATACGAAACCAAAATTTTGGGTGCCGAAGAGAAAATCGGGAAATTGGAGCATGAGCTTTTTGCGGAACTCATCAGTTCGCTGATGGATTATATTCAGCCCATACAACTGAACGCCCAATTGATTGGACAGATTGATTGTTTAAGTTCATTTGCCGAAGTGGCCAAACAAAACAATTATGTGCGTCCGCTTTTGGATGAAAGCACCAATTTGGAAATTAAAAACGGCCGCCATCCGGTGATTGAAAAGCAGTTGCCCATTGGTGAAGAATATATTGCCAACGATGTTGTTTTAAACAGAAATCAGCAACAAATTATTATGATTACCGGTCCGAATATGAGCGGTAAATCGGCCATTTTACGCCAAACTGCCTTAATTGTGTTGTTGGCGCAAATGGGCAGTTACGTGCCTGCACAAAACGCCCGAATTGGCGTGGTCGATAAAATATTCACCCGTGTTGGCGCCAGCGACAATATTTCTATGGGCGAATCAACTTTTATGGTTGAAATGAATGAAACCGCCAGCATTTTGAACAATATTTCCGAAAGAAGTTTGGTGCTATTGGATGAAATTGGCCGCGGAACAAGCACCTACGACGGAATTTCAATTGCCTGGGCCATTGCAGAATATTTGCATGAACATCCGTCCAAAGCAAAAACATTGTTCGCCACGCATTACCACGAATTAAACGATATGGCCAATACTTTTGAGCATATCAAAAACTTCAATGTATCCGTAAAAGAATTGAAAGACAAAGTGGTTTTTTTGCGAAAATTGGTTCCCGGAGGCAGCGAACACAGTTTTGGTATTTACGTGGCAAAATTGGCCGGAATGCCATCATCCGTTATTCACAGAGCCACAAAAATGCTGAAGCAACTGGAAAAAAACCACACAAATTCAGCTGTAAAAGAAACCTTAAAAACAGCTTCGGAAAACGATATGCAACTAAGCTTTTTTAAATTGGATGATCCTTTGCTGGAAAACATCAAAGAAGAAATTCTCTCCACAAACATTGACACACTCACCCCTATTGAAGCCTTGATGAAATTAAATGAAATAAAACGAATGCTTATTAAAAAGTAAGCGTCCCAAATTCCTGAAAAATAAATTGGATTTTTTTCAAATGTGAAAGCCAACGCACAAAATAAAATGTAAATTTGAGAAAAAATGCAAAATAAAAAATAAATGGCTATATTTCAGAAATCAGTAATTAAAAAACATCTGAATAATCTTGACAAAGCGCAAGTTGAAAAAGCGTTCCTAAAATTCCGGGAAAACTACACGCCCACCAAAATAGAACACATAAAAAAACTTAAAGAAGAGGAATATCAAGATGGGTTTTTAAGAGAAATCTTTGTTGATGTGTTAGGTTATACATTACGGCCTGATGAAAACTTTGACTTGCAAAGAGAATATAAAAACCAAACTGACGGAAAAAAAGCTGACGGAGCCATTTTAAAAAATGAAAACGCTATTGCAGTAATTGAATTGAAATCGGCCAAAACAAAGGATTTAACTTTGGTTACGCAACAAGCATTTAACTATAAAAACAACCAACCCGAGTGTAAATATGTAATTACTTCAAACTTTCAAAAGTTGCGTTTTTACATTGATTATTCCCACGAGTATGAAGAATTTGATTTATTTCATCTTGACAAAGAGGCATTTGAATTGCTGTTTCTAATGCTCAGAAAAGAAAGTATTTTTTCAAATTTACCGCTTAAATTAAAAGAGGAAACACAATTCCACGATCAAAATATTTCAGCAAAGCTTTATAAAGATTATTCTAATTTTAAGCGAAAATTATACGACAATCTTACTTTTAATCATCCAGAAATTGACAAACTGACGCTGTTTAAAAAGTCCCAAAAATTGTTAGACCGTTTTCTGTTTATTTTGTTTGCGGAAGATAGCGGATTATTGCCGCCAAACGCTATTTCAAGAATCATAAAACGTTTTGAAATTTTAAAGGAAGAAGACTCATACAAACCACTTTACGAAATATTTAAACAATATTTCGGCTATATGAATGTTGGGCGAAAAGGCAAAAAACAAGAAGATGACATTCCTGCATACAATGGCGGACTTTTTTATGAAGATGAACTTTTAGACCTTTTAAGTATTGATGATGAATTGTTAATTAAAGAGTTGCGAAATCTTTCGGAATACGATTTTAATACCGAAGTTGATGTAAATATTTTAGGTCATATTTTTGAACATTCACTTAATGAAATAGAAGAATTTAGTGCGGAAATACAAGGAACAATAACCGACAACAGCAAAAGTAAACGTAAAAAAGACGGCGTTTTTTATACGCCAAAATACATTACGCAATATATTGTAGAAAATACTATTGGCACACTTTGCCACGAAAAACGCAAAGAATTACAAATTGAAGAAATTGAGTTTGACGGAACTTACCAATCTAAAACAGGAAAACTCTCTGAAAAAGGAAAAAATCTATTTCAAAAACTAAACAATTATAAAGATTGGTTAATTAACCTTAAAATTATAGATCCCGCTTGTGGTAGCGGCGCGTTTTTAAACCAAGCCCTAAACTTTTTGATTGCTGAACACACAGCTATTGACGACATTATTGCAGAACTCACAAACGCTCCTTTAAGATTGTTTGACGTTGACAAAAATATTTTGGAAAACAATCTTTTTGGCGTTGACATTAATGAAGAAAGTGTAGAAATTGCGCAACTTTCATTATGGCTGAGAACTGCAAGAAAAGACCGTAAATTATCGAGTTTAAACAATAACATTAAATGCGGAAATTCTTTAATAAATGACCCTGAAATTGCAGGAAACAAAGCCTTTGATTGGTATAAAGAATTTCCCGATATTATGAAAAACGGCGGTTTTGATGTGGTTATTGGGAATCCTCCTTATATAAAAGAATATACAAACCGTCAAGCATTTGATGGTTTACACGAACATTATTGCTATCAAGGAAAAATGGATTTATGGTATTTCTTTGGTGCATTGGCATTGGAAATAGTTAAAAAAGACACAGGTTTAATCGGTTATATCGCTCCCAATAATTGGATTACAAATTCCGGAGCGTCAAAATTTAGAAATATTGTAATAAACAATGGAAAATTAATAAAATTCATAGATTTTGGCGATTTTAAAGTGTTTGATTCGGCAGGAATTCAAACAATGATCTACATTATGAAACGCTCAGATAATAACCAAAAATACAATTTTGATTATGCCAAAGTATTGGACAGTAAAATAAAACATCCAGATGCCCAATTATTTCTTGAAAAAGTTAAAGATGAACGATTTGAATATTTTACAACCAAAATTGAAAAAGTTAAATATCTTGATAAGCCAATCAATTTTATTAACGCAGGTTTAAGCATTATTATAAACAAAATAAAAGCGAAACAAAACTTTGTGTTTGACGGTAAAGAAATTGCTCAAGGAATTGTCCCACCGCAAGATTTTTTGAACAAGAAAAATCACGAAATTTTAGGCGAAGATTATACTGTTGGTGAAGGCATCTTTAATTTAAACCATCAAAAATATAATGCATTAAACTTAACAGCAAAAGAGAAAGAATTGGTAAAACCATTTTTTACCACAACTGAATTAGGCAGATTTCACGGTATTCAAAAAAATAGACTTTGGGTAATTTATACCGATTCAAGCTTTAAAAAACCAGAAACAATTGAGCCTTATCAAAATTTAAAAAATCATCTTGATAGATTTGTCAACATTATTACATCAGACAATAAACCTTATGGATTACATAGAGCAAGAGAAGAAAAGTTTTTTATTGGGGAGAAAATAATTTCAGTTCGCAAATGCGCAAGACCAACTTTTACTTTTACGGATTTTGATTGTTATGTGTCTCAAACTTATTTTTCAATTAAAACAGAAAGACTTGATCAAAAATATTTAACAGGTTTATTAAATTCAAATTTAATTGCTTTTTGGCTAAAATACAAAGGAAAAATGCAAGGCGATTTGTATCAGGTTGACAAAGAACCTTTATTAAACTTGCCAATTGTAAAACCGACAAACGAAACGCAAAACGAAATTGCAGAATTAGTTTCCCAAATAATTGAAAACAAACAGAAACAATATGATTATGGAAATTTGCTGGAAAAAACCAAAACAGAAAATAATTTTGAGCGAGAAATTCAACTTTCAAAAGAACTCGAAAATATTTCAAAAAACATAGAAAAAGCAGAAAATGAGCTCAATGAATTGGTTTACGCGCTTTATGAGTTAACAGAGAATGAGATTGCAGAAATTGAAAAAAATATTAACTAATGGAAAGCGTGAAAACTAAAACAGGCTCAAACCTTGAGAGATTTACAAATGATTTGAAAAAATTAGTAAATGAAGGAGATACGTTATTAAAATATATTTCCGACAAAAATAAAGTTAGCAAATTTAATAATGGCTATGAAATGTGGTATAGTGAAAGTGTTTCGGTAATTGAAATTCTTTTGCCAAAGCGCAAAGACGATTTTATACTCTATTATAACAATGCCAAAGATATTTGCATACGAAAAATTATTAATGCTGAGAATGACATTTTTAGGTTTGATAATGATAATATCAATACGATAACTCTTTTCCAAAATCAGTTAAACATTTTAAAAGCGACAGAAAGAAGATTAGAAAGTTCCTTATTTGAAATTAAACATATTGTGCAAGCTGATTTATTTACTAACGAACTTGAAGCAGCCAAAGAATTAAACAAAAAAGGATTTTTAAGAGGAGCTGGTGCGATTGCTGGTGTAGTATTAGAAGGGCATTTATCACAAGTTTGTAAGAATCATAATATCAGGATTACTAAGAAAAATCCAACAATTAATGATTTCAACGAATTACTTAAAGGAGAAGAAATAATTGAAGTAAAAGACTGGCGTTTTATACAACATTTAGGTGATTTAAGAAACTTGTGCGACCATAAAAAGGTAAATGAACCAACAAAAGAAAATATTGAAGATTTAATCAACGGAACTGATAAAATGTGCAAAACATTATACTAAGATAAATGCCAACGCTAAAAGCCATACACATTGCCAAGTCGCTTAAACCAGCCTCTGGTGCTCTTCCAATGTCATTAATTTAAGGATTTGTCATTTTAGAGGTTAGAGGGAGATTCTCCCTCTCATAGCCTGTGAATGACTTTGAAGGTTATATGTTTTCATCGTTTATCTTCACCCGCTGAAGAGATTGTCAT
>JACUUQ010000159.1 GCA_014859175.1 Lutibacter sp.
ACAATGCAATTGCCGGCAGCGATACCGCAAAAGTATTTAATGCCGGAGTTGCGGTTTCATTCTAAAACATAAATCATGATTAGGCTGTATAAAAAGATTTTATTTTTTAAACACAAGGGACGCTAGGTTTTTTGCAAGGAATACGCAAAGTGCTGATTTTAAAAATATAACACATTGCGAACATTGCGCCTTCTTTGCAAACTTTGCGGTTAAACCGACCTTTTAGGCAGCCTCTTTTAACCATCATTATTTAACACTATTTAATATGAAAAAAATAGCCCTACTAACAATCATTGTACTTTTAATTTCAAGTTTCACAACAAATAAAAGAATAGAAGTCCTGATTGAAAAAGAAATAAAAACGGCATTTAATTTTGAAAAATATTCAAAACAGCCAATTGCTGTTTCTAAAGAAGTAAATGAAACACTTCCAATAAAAATTGATGACACCAATTTCTTTAAAATTAAAACTGAAGAAAAAACAATGGGTTATTATTATCTGGGACAAGCTTTTGGAAAAGCTGATTATTTCGATTTTATTGTTATTTTTGACAAAAACCTAATCGTTTCAAAAGTGAAAGTTTTGGTTTACAGGGAAGATCACGGTTCGGAAGTGGGCAGCAAGCGCTGGCTGAATCAGTTTAATGGAAAAAAAACAACTGAAAATTTAACTTATCAAAAGGATATCGCCGCAATTTCCGGGGCAACAATTTCGGCAAAATCGATGACCAACGAGGTAAATAAATTATTGAAAACAGTCACAATTTTACACAATAAAAAACAACTATAATGCAAATTCACGGACTCATACATCAACTTCCAAAAGAAATAAAATCACTTATTTTGGTGTTTATAATTGTGCTTAGCGTTGGTTTTTATGGTGGATTGAGTTTTGTAAACAATACAACTTCCTTGAATTCTTCGGAAATTGAAAGTCATTACTTGGGAAATGAAAATGATGAAGCCGCTGAAGTCATGAAATTCAAAAAAAGTGAAGGAGAAATTCTTACGGTTGTCCACAACCATATTCTTTCTTTATCGGTTATCTTCTTTTTACTTTCCTTAATTCTCGCCACAACTTCCATCAATAAAAAGTTTAAATATTTTTTAATGATAGAGCCTTTTTTCTCAGTCATATTAACTTTTGGCGGAATTTATTTGCTTTGGAGCGGCGTAATTTGGTTTAAATATGTAGTAATATTTTCGGGAATATTAATGACTTTTAGTTTTGTGTCGGCTACCATAGCCATAGCTTATCAAATTTTATTTTTCAAAAAAGCCATAAATAGCGCTATTTAATTTAAATAGTCTAAATTTGCACGCAATTAATTATTAAGTTGATTGCACTATGATTTCAGATTCTTCAAAGTTTGTAGGTGAAGGTTTAACCTACGATGACGTACTATTGGTTCCGGCATTTTCAGAAGTTTTGCCACGCGAAGTAAGTACACAGACAAAATTCACAAAAAACATCACATTGAATGTTCCAATCGTTTCCGCAGCGATGGATACCGTTACCGAATCGAATATGGCAATTGCCATGGCTCGTGAAGGCGGAATTGGCGTGTTGCATAAAAATATGTCCATTGAAAAACAGGCTGCAGAAGTCAAAAAAGTGAAAAGATCAGAATCGGGTATGATTTTACAACCCATTACCATCACTAAAGATGAAACGGTTTTTGTTGCCAAAAGCTTGATGAAAGAATATGGCATTGGTGGGATTCCTGTAATTGATCAAGACGGAAAATTAATTGGCATCATTACCAACAGAGATTTGCGTTTTGAAGGAGACAACAAACGAAAAATTTCGGAAGTGATGACTTCCAAAAACCTGATTACCGTGGCTGCCGGAACTTCCTTAAAACAGGCAGAATTAATTCTTCAGGAAAATAAAATTGAAAAATTGCCGGTTGTTGATGCCGATTATAAATTGGTGGGGTTGATAACGTACAGAGATATTATTAAAGTGCTGGAAAATCCGCATGCCAATAAAGACCAATACGGCCGTTTGCGCGTTGCGGCGGCAATAGGCGTTACCACCGATGCGCTTGAAAGAACTTCAGCTTTAATTGCAGCAGGCGTTGATGCGCTAATTATTGATACGGCACACGGGCACACAAAAGGCGTGGTGACTGTTTTGAAACAAATTAAAGGTGCTCACCCCAATATTGATGTTGTGGTGGGAAATATTGCAACAGGCGAAGCCGCAAAATATTTGGTTGAAGCTGGTGCTGATGCCGTGAAAGTGGGTATTGGACCAGGTTCTATTTGCACAACCCGTATTATTGCGGGTGTTGGTTTTCCGCAACTTTCGGCCATTATTGAGGTGGCAAATGCCATAAAAGGTTCGGGCGTTCCCGTAATTGCCGATGGCGGTATTCGTTATACGGGAGATATTCCTAAAGCCATTGCTGCGGGAGCCGATTGTGTGATGTTGGGTTCCTTACTGGCAGGCACAAAAGAATCGCCGGGCGAAACCATTATTTATGAAGGACGAAAATTTAAATCGTATCGCGGAATGGGTTCTATTGAAGCGATGGAACATGGGTCAAAAGACCGTTATTTTCAGGATGTTGAAGATGACATTAAAAAATTAGTTCCTGAAGGAATTGTGGGAAGAGTGCCTTACAAAGGAGAATTAAACGAAACAATGATCCAGTTTATTGGCGGTTTGCGTGCCGGAATGGGTTATTGCGGCGCAAAAGATATTGAAGCCCAAAAAGGGGCGAAGTTTGTTAAAATTACCGCTGCCGGAATGCGTGAAAGTCATCCGCACAATGTAACCATCACAAAAGAATCACCTAATTATTCGAGATAATTTTTAGGAATATAAAATTTAAAAAAGTGCCTAAAGTTTGGAGTGCCTAAAGTTAAATTCTTTAGCTTTTCCACACAAACAGGTGCTCTAAAATAGCTTTGTGAATCTTTGTGATTCTTTGCGCAGCTCTGTGCAATAATTATTTTACTAGTTTCATGAGGAAAACCGCCATGCGTATAAAACTATTTTTAAGAAAAATTAAGTTCGAAAGGTGTGGTGACGTAATCTATGGGAACAATATTTATATTATTTTTGCTTACATAAGCATTTAAAATTCGCCGAACATCATTGTTCTCTTTTTGCGCGCTCAGCATTCCAAAATAATCTTCAGCGGAAGTGATTTTTTGTTTCTTGCTGGCGTAGCCAAATCCTTTGTAAATTCCGTTAAGCACCAAAACATAAGCATATTCACTGTTGGTTCTGCCTGTTTCTTTAATAATAAAGTTTTCAGCTTTAAATTTTAAGGAATCAATGGCTTCTTGCACCCTTAAATTGTACAATTCAACAGATTCTTCTTTCTTGCAAACGCCTTTGCATTTTTTTATCTGGTAATGAAAACAGGTGGAAACATTGGTTTGCAGGTGGCAATATTTCGGACACAGTTCAAAATCTTCGCATAATTTTTCCATAAAAATCCGGCATTCTGTAATATTGGAAAACTTCATTAAAGGAGAAGTAACCAATTTTAATCGGTTGTAAGCCAAATGAATAATTCCGTCTCTGTCTTCGTAAGCAAACAATCCGACACTTTCCTGAGCCTTTCTTTGTGCTCGGTTGTATTTGGGATAGATACTTTTTATTTCCGAAGATTCCAACAGCAAGGCAAGCAATTCGCTGCCAGTTTCAACAAAGGAAACATGGCTTGTTTCCAGGCACATGGTAATTTCTTTTTTTGATTTGTCGTAAAAATGGCTCAGCACGCGTTGTTTTATGTTTTTGGCTTTTCCAACATAAATAATTTCATTTTTTTCGTTTTTGAAATAATAAACACCCGAATTTTCCGAAAGTTCATCAACCGTTTTTTTCGGCAACAAAGGCGGCAAGGTCGATTGTTTTGAGCGCGGATTTAAAAAGGAATTGAACACATTTTCGGTATCCAGCAGCAACAATTTTTCGAATAAAATCACCGTGGCTTCCGCGTCTCCTTTTGCCCGGTGCCGGTCTTTAATCACAATATTTTGCGTAACGCAAAGCGCGCCCAAACTGTACGACCTTAAATTGGGAATTAATTTTCGCGATAGCCTTACCGTGCAGAGTTTTTTCCGTTTAAATTCAAATCCCAAGTCCTTAAATTCCTTTTGTATGATGTTGTAATCGAAATTTACGTTGTGCGCCACAAAAATGGTGTCTTTGGTAATTTCGGCCACTTTTTTGGCAATTTCATAAAATTTTGGCGCATTGCTCACCATCGCATTGGTAATCCCCGTTAAATTGGTGATAAAAGGAGGGATGCTGCATTCCGGATTCACAAGTGTTGTAAACTCGTCAATTACCTTTTCGCCATCATACACAAAAATGGAAATTTCTGTTATTTTGGAGCTGTGTCCGGTGGTTTCTATATCAATTATGGTGTACATTTATTACAGATTATTGTGACTAATGAGTACTTAAAGTGCCTAAAGTTTGGAGTGCCTAAAGTTTGAAAAAATAAAAAGAACTCCGTTTTATGTAATTTGTAAAATAGGTTTGTTTAAATTTTTTATTTTGGTACTCACTAATGGGTTACGCAATTATGTTGAATTTTGGTTATGCTCATTTGATCGATTTTTCCAGTGCTTTTAACTCAATTCCCAATTGATTTAGCATAGCGGCAATGCTGCTTATTTTTAATTCGTGCTCTTCATATTCCTGCGTATTGATGCTGCAGGTAAATTCCCACAACTCCAATATTTCATCAACAGGCACATAGTAAGGATCGTATTTTTTGTTGTCGGAAACCAGCAACAGCATATTGTGTTCTTCAATTTTATTAAAAACCCGCTTATAAACAATGCCATCATTTAAGGTGAGCACAATATACGTTTTACCGTCTTTTAGATTGCTAATTTCTTCAACAAAGCGCGCCACAATATACGAACCGCTTTTTACGGGCAACATAGAATCTCCTTTTATGGGAAATGCCCTGTGCGTTCCCGTAGGCAAAAACGGCAGTTTTATCTTCTCCAAATGCTCAATGTATTCAGGGTCGGCATAGCCTCTTAAATAACCTGCGGAAGCTTCCACAGGAATAATTTCTATCAAATCTTCATTGGCGCCATCTACAGTAATGGGAAATAAAACCCTTCTGCTTCCAATTTCAATAAACGAAACATCTTTTGCGCCCGACAAATCATTTTTGATTAAAATATCGATGGGAATTTTAAAATAATCGGACAAGTCGATTAAAAATTCCACAGGAGGAATGGCCCTGTTTTCTTCATAAGAGCTTATTCTGGATCGGGAAACTTTTAAATCTTCCGCAAATTGTTCTTGCGTCAAACCTTTTAAGGTTCTCATGTGTTTGATGTTTTGTGACAAATAATTCATAATGCTAAATTTATGAGCAACAATTGCTAATATTTTGAGCTAATTTAGCAAAAAAAAGTTTACCGCCTAATTTTTTCTGAAAAAATGTATTTGAACACCCACTCATATTATAGTTTAAAATATGGCACCATAGCGCCGGAAGCCTTGTTGCAACTGGCATTTCAGCACAATATTACAACAATGGCTTTAACTGATATCAACAGCACTTCTGCCGACTTGGATTTTGTGCGTTTGGCGCCAAAATACGATATAAAACCTGTTTTGGGTGTCGATTTTAGAAACGGTGCGCAACAACAATTTGTGATGCTGGCAAAAAATAATGAAGCCTTGCAGCAAATGAACCGATACCTGTCGGAATTTTTGCATTTGGATAAAATTACCATTCCGAAACGTGCAAAACACATTGCGGACACGTATGTGATTTATCCATATCAAAATACGGTTTTTGAACTTGAAGAAAATGAGTTTATGGGCGTAAAACCTTCCGATTTAAATCAGCTGAAGTTTTCAGCATGGCGATTGCATCAGGAGAAATTGGTGGTGTTGCAAACGGTTTCATTTCAAAATAAAAAAGGATTTAACACGCACCGATTGTTGCGCGCCATCGATAACAATGTTTTGCTGAGTAAATTACCGAAATCGGAACAAGGAGCCGAATCAGACGTAATGATTTCTGAAAAAGCATTGAAAGCTGTCTTTGAGGAATATCCGCAAATTATTGAAAATACGCAGCGTATTTTGGACAATTGCCACATCAGTTTCAATTTTTCAAAAAATGCGCCGAAAAATCAGAAAACTTACAGCAATAATGAGGAACTGGACTTTAAATTGCTGCGAAAACTGGCTTATGACGGCTTAAATTATCGTTATAAAAAACTGGGGAAACGCGTTTTTACACGATTGGAAAAAGAGCTTAAAATGATTCAGGGAAAGCAATTTGTTTCCTACTTTTTAATCAATTGGAAAATATTGAAATATGCCCGAAGCAAAAAATATTATTATGTTGGCCGGGGAAGCGGCGCCAACAGCATTGTGGCGTATTTACTGAGAATTACTGATGTTGATCCCATAGAACTCGATTTGTATTTTGAACGTTTCATCAATTTGCACCGGATAAATCCGCCCGATTTCGATTTGGATTTTTCCTGGCGAGACCGAGACGACGTGATGAATTTTATATTCAAAAGGTTTAAAAACACCTCGTTGATCGCCGTTTACAACACGTTTAAATACCTAGCTTCCGTTCGTGAAT
>JACUUQ010000160.1 GCA_014859175.1 Lutibacter sp.
TCCGTTAAATTAGGCCGCAGCCACTTTTTGGCAATTTCAACATCCATATTTTTTCTTCTGGCAAAATCCTTCACCTGTTCTTCGGTTATTTTTCCGACCCCAAAATATTTGGCGTTTTCATTCCCAAAATAATAACCGGATACCGATGCTGCCGGCCACATCGCCAAACTATCCGTAAGTTCTACCCCAATATTTTCTTTAACTTTTAACAGTTCCCAAATGGTGATTTTCTCGGTATGATCCGGACAAGCAGGATAACCCGGTGCCGGACGAATGCCTTTATAGCCTTCTTTGATCAATTCTTCATTGGTCAACATTTCGGCGGCCGCATAACCCCAAAAATCTGTTCGCACTTTTTTATGCAAATATTCCGCAAAAGCTTCCGCCAGCCTGTCGGCCAAGGCTTTAATCATGATAGAATTGTAATCGTCGTGTTCTTTTTCAAACGCCGCCGCCAGTTCCGCGGTTCCAAATCCGGTGGAAACACAAAAAGCGCCCATATAATCGGTGATTTCGGTATCTTTCGGTGCCACAAAATCGGCCAAAGCCAAACTTGGCGTTCCTTCTTTCTTTTTCAACTGCTGGCGCAAGGTTAAAAACCTGACTTTAACTTCTGTTTTATTTTCATCGGCATACACTTCAATATCATCATCATTTATGGCATTTGCAGGAAATAAACCAAAAACCGCCTTTGCTTTTAACAACTTTTCATCCAAAACTTTTTGAAGCAGTTTTTTCGCATCCTGAAATAAATGGGTCGCCGATTCGCCAACCACCGCATCGGTTAAAATTGCAGGATATTTTCCGTGCAATTCCCAAGTCCTGAAAAACGGGCCCCAGTCAATAAATTCAACCAATTTATTTAGGTCCAACTCTTCAATCACTTTTATTCCGGTAAAGTTTGGAACGGCAATAGTTGCTGTATTCCAATCAATTTTAAACTTATTTTTCCGTGCATCAGCCAGCGATAAATATTCTTTCCGGTCGGAGCGGTTATAAAATCCTTCCCGAACAATCACGTAATCATCCTTGATGCTTTTCACATAATCAACCACGGTATTGTTGTCGTTAATTAAATTCCCGACCACCGTAACAGCCCTTGAAGCGTCATTTACATAAATAACCGCATTGGAATATTGGGTGTCAATTTTAACAGCCGTATGCGCTTTTGAGGTGGTGGCACCGCCAATCAACAAAGGCACTTTAAAATTTTGACGCTCCATTTCTGCGGCAACATAAGCCATTTCATCCAATGAGGGCGTTATGAGTCCGCTCAAACCAATCACATCCACATTTTCGTTTTTGGCAGTTTCAATAATTTTTTCGGCCGGAACCATCACGCCCAAATCGATGATCTCATAATTGTTGCAATTCAACACCACGCCCACAATATTTTTTCCGATATCGTGCACATCACCCTTCACAGTGGCCAATAAAATCTTTCCCGCGGCCCCTCCCGTCCCCGAAGGGGGAACCGCCAACGCGTTTATTATTTTATCCAAAACGGCATCCAAATTGGATAAAACTTCATTATTTGTAATACGCAGCACCCGAAACCCCTCTTTTTCCAGCCATTTTGTACGTTCTTCATCACTCACAATATTTTCTGGCAATTTGTGTATCAATCCATCAATTTCAATAATTAAATTCGATTTTAAACAAATAAAATCCGCAATATAATTTCCAATGATATGCTGCCTTCTAATTTTGTGGCCTTCGAGTTTTTTTCCGCATAAAACATTCCATAAAAGCCTTTCCGCATCGGTTGGTTCATTGCGCCTTTTAAGGGCAAACTCTTTTAACAATCGATAATTCAAAGGATCGGCAATTTCCCAATGTTGCGTAGTTTTAATTCCCCCTTCCGAGCCTGTACTGAGCGGAGTCGAAGTAGGGGTTAGGGGGCTTTTAGCTGCTTCAATAAATGGCTGTAAATAAGCCACCGCACGTTTCATTACTCGGGCAGATTTCACCACTTGCGGCAGAAACATTTTTCCAGAACCAAACAAATCGCCCACCACATTCATCCCGGTCATCAAGTGCTGTTCAATCACTTCTATCGGTTTTACAGCCTGTAATCTTGCCTCTTCAACATCTTCCAAAATAAATTCATCCACGCCTTTCACCAAGGCATGCGTAATTCTTTCCTGCAAGGGTTTCTCACGCCAGGACAAGTCCACTTTATGCTCTTTTACGGAACTGATGACACTTTCGGCAAAAGTCAGCAAGCGCTCTGTGGCATCTTCTCTTCTGTTTAAAATAACATCTTCCACGCGTTCCAGCAACTCTTTCGGAATTTCATCATATACTTCCAACATGGTCGGATTTACGATGCCCATATTCATTCCCGCTTTAATGGCGTGGTATAAAAACACCGAATGCATGGCTTCGCGCACAGAATCATTTCCCCTGAAAGAAAACGAAACATTGCTTACGCCGCCACTTACGCTCACATTGGGCAAATTTTTGCGAACCCAGTGTGTCGCTTCTATAAAATCGAGCGCATTTCTTTTGTGCTCATCCATTCCCGTAGCCACCGGAAAAATATTTAAATCGAAAATAATGTCTTCTGAAGGAAATTTTACCTCATTCACCAAAATATCATAGGAACGTTTGGCAATTTCGATTCTTCGGTCGAAATTATCGGCCTGGCCCACCTCATCAAATGCCATGATAATTACCGCCGCGCCGTAACGCTTGATTAGTTTTGCCCGATGAATAAATTCTGCTTCCCCTTCTTTTAGGCTGATGGAATTGACCACGCATTTACCCTGCACCACCTGCAATCCGGCTTCAATAATTTCCCATTTTGAGCTGTCGATCATCACCGGAACGCGTGAAATATCGGGTTCGGAAGCTATTAAATTCAGAAATTGAACCATAGCTTCTTTTCCGTCGATTAAGCCATCATCCATATTTACATCAATAATTTGCGCACCGCCTTCCACCTGATGCCTTGCAATCGCAAGCGCCTCGTCAAATTTCTCGTCCTTAATCAAACGCAAAAACTTGCGGGAACCCGCTACATTGGTACGTTCGCCAACATTGATGAAATTGCTTTCAGGCGTTATAATCAGGGGTTCAAGTCCGGATAGCCTAAGCCCCCTAACCCCCGAAGGGGGAACAAATATATTTTCTATATGTAATTTATCTTCTTGCATTAAATTCTTTATTTTTTATAGTACGGACAGGTCGCGACCTGTCCGTACCGACCTGTCCCTACTAATATTTACTAACCAAATCGGCAATGGCCTTGATATGTGCCGGCGTTGTGCCGCAGCAACCGCCAATGATCCGCACCAAATGTTTGTCCAAATAGTTTTTTATCTGATCTGCCATTTCCTCGGGTGTTTCGTCATATTCCCCGAAAGCATTCGGCAATCCGGCGTTTGGATGTGCGGAAACCGGCAGGTTCGATTTTCTTGCCAGCACTTCCAAATGTGGCGTTAACTGGTTGGCGCCCAATGCGCAATTAAAGCCGATAGACAATAATGGAATGTGAGAAACAGATATTAAAAATGCCTCTGCCGTTTGACCCGACAAAGTTCTTCCGCTGGCGTCGGTGATGGTGCCGCTTAACATAATGGGCACATCGATATTTCGTTCTTCTTTCACTTCTTCAATGGCAAACAACGCCGCTTTTGCATTGAGCGTGTCAAACACCGTTTCCACCAATAAAACATCCACGCCGCCGTCGAGCAACGCTTCTGTTTGTTGTTTGTAAGCCAACTTTAAATCGTTAAAAGTGACTGCCCTAAATCCGGGGTCGTTTACTTTGGGCGACATGCTGGCGGTTTTATTTGTGGGTCCGATAGAACCTGCCACAAATCTCGGTTTGTTTGGATTTTTAGCGGTAAATTCATCAGCAACTTCCCTGGCAATTTTTGCCGACTGGAAGTTGATTTCGTAAACATAAGCCTCCATTTCATAATCGGCCATAGCGATTGTGGTGCTCGAAAAGGTATTGGTTTCAATAATGTCGGCGCCCGCCTCCAAATATTTTCGGTGGATTTCTTGAATGGCCTGTGGCTGGGTGATGGAAAGCATATCGTTATTTCCTTTTACGGAAACGTGAAAATCTTTAAACTGTTCGCCCCTGTAATCCTCTTCCGAAAAACGGTATTGCTGAATCATGGTTCCCATAGCACCATCTAGCACCAATATTCGTTTTTGTATTTCTTCTTTTATGTTAGCCATTGTTGATGGTTGTTATTTTAAATTTTATTTTAGTTCAATATTTGCCATTTTTATAAAAAAGCAAGGAAAAATTTAACCGCAAATTTCGCAAAGAAAATACGCAAAGGGCGCAAAGAAAATTTTGGATTTACGATTGACGAATTTTACGTTGCCGATATTTTTAATTCTAAAACAAATCGTAAATCTAAAATCGTAAATCAATTTGCGTTAGGGATTACAGCGATATCCTTTTTTGATTCGCCTTTTCGGCGAAGTAAAAAAGATATAGCGTAAAGCCCGACCCGCTTTTTCGGCGGGTAACGCCCAAAAAATTATTAAAAAATGCATGAAGAATTCCGGAAAAGTCTCTTCGTTATCTATCCAAAATATTTTGGTAGAATGTAGCACCTTCTTTATTGATAAAGGGTTGCTAAGGCTTCAACGGGTCTAATCCCTCTGCCTTTCTTAATAACTGCGATTACTGTGTTTATGAACTTGGCTGCAAATTAACGCAATAAGGCGCTGAATTACAAACGAAACGGGTAATTTATTATTTAATTAACAGGGATTTTGTCAATTCGTTTAATGCGGTCACTTTTTCTGAAAAGGTGCCGCCGGTGGATTTTCGGTACGAATTTATGTTTTCTGCGAGCTCGTTGATGTTGTTTGGTATGACTTCTTCCAGAAACTGGCGCAGGCGTTTTGCCAATGTAGGCGACTTCCCGTTGGTTGAAATGGCTATTTTGATGTTGCCTTTGGTGACAATGCCGCCCATATAAAAATCGCAATAAGGCGGATTGTCGGCCACATTGACCAATATATTCCGTTGCCTGCAATCTTTGTACACCTGAATATTTACCGCAATATTGTCGGTTGTAGCAATGACGATTTGCTTTCCCTCCAGAAAAGAATGATGATACGCCGCTTCAATGATTTCTGCATTGTGATTTTTGGCCAGCGCGATCAATTCGGGCAAAAAATTGAGGGAAACGATGGTGACTTTTGCGTTTGGGCTGGATTTTAACAGAAAAGTCAGTTTTTCCAAACCCACATTTCCGCCACCAACAATCAGCACTTCAAGCTCGGCCACTTTTAAAAAAATTGGGTATAATTCGTTTTGTTCCATTTGGGTTGATTTAAATTTTATGCAGAATGGTGTTTCAGCACAATATCTTCATAAAACGCCCTTAATTTAGCGCTGTGTTTCACCACTTCCCCAATCACGATGATTGCCGGTGAAACCAATTTTTGCGTTTCAACAACTTCCAAAATTGAATCGATGGTTGCCACGCCAATTTTCTCGTTTTTTGTGGTTCCGTTTTGGATAATTGCCGTTGGCACATCGCCTTTTTCAAATTTATTGAAGATTGCCACAATCTCGCTGAGTTTGCTCATTCCCATTAAAATAACAATGGTTGCGGTTGATTGCGCCGCCAAAAACACATCATTTGATAATTCTCTGTCGGATGTGGTGCCGGTGATCACCCAAAAACTTTCTGAAATTCCTCTTTTCGTAAGCGCGATGCCCTGGCTCGCAGGTACCGCCATCGCAGAAGAAATTCCGGGAACAACTTCCGTTTCAATCCCAAAAGATTCAATATAATCAATTTCTTCAGCGCCACGTCCAAAAACAAACGGATCGCCGCCTTTTAAGCGCACGGCATTCCCGTATTGAAAGGCATATTTCACCATCAATTCATTTATTTCGTCCTGCGTATGGCTGTGGAATCCTTTTCGTTTTCCCACAAAAATCTTTTTTGCCAGTGGCGCATATTTCAGCAATTCTCTGCAAACCAAAGCGTCGTACAACACCACATTTGCCTTCGACAGTGCATTTACACCTTTCACGGTAATTAATTCCGGATCTCCCGGACCGGCGCCCACCAAGGTGACTTTCGGATGTTTATTCGCTATCATCTGTTTAATTTTATTTTTTTAGCGGTACAGCTGCTGTTCGCCATTAATCATTCCCTTTTGTATCAAAGATTCGTTATGCTCGTTTCATCGCTTAAAATTTTAGTCCGTAATTCCGTTGCTTTTTCATAGAATAATTGTGCGTCCTTCAAATATTTTTGGGCAAATTCTTTGGTTGGTTCCTTTTGTTGAATTTGATACACAAATTCAGAAAACGAACTTTCCAATACAATTTCATCGGCAAAAAGCGCTTCAAATTCAGAAATAATTCCGGCTTGTGTATTGGTTGTTTTGTCTTTGGTCAGCAACAAGGCTTTGGCGGTATTCACCAAACTGGTGTAAGCATAATAAATACTGTCGGCAAACTGGTTTAATTTTAAAGCTTCTGCGGCATTTTCTATTTTCTCTTCGCTGTCGAGCAAAATAGTCGCCACCAAATCGATCACGACTCCCGCGCATTCACCAACGCCAAC
>JACUUQ010000161.1 GCA_014859175.1 Lutibacter sp.
AACAAATCAAAGGGCTGCCTGATTTGTTTGAATATTTTTGCTCCGAAACTTTAGACTTTATTTAAAACAAATGTTTTTTCTTCAGCAGTTCTATGATTTCGCGATAATCGAAAGACAAATTCAATTTTGAAGCCTCATCAAATGAAAACCAGCTGTAATCCAAAACTTCAAGTTCCTGAATTTTTATTTCGCCGGTCCAATTTCCCAGAAATCGATAATATTTCCGGTCTTGCCAAATGCCGGTTTTTATAATTTCGGTAGGGGTAAAATCTAAGTTGCATTCCTCTTTGACTTCCCGTATTACATTTTGCTCGGCGGTTTCGCCCGCTTCGGCTCTTCCGCCTGGGCAGCCCCAATATTCCGGATAATTTTCTGTGTAATGGGAACGTTGCAACAACAGTATTTTTTTGTCTTGTAAAATAATGCCCGATGCCGCTAAAACCATAAAATATTTATTTTTTAATAATGCCAAGCGTGGCAGTTTCACCGGTTTGTAAATGCCATTCTTTAGATGAGATGATGTTTCCCATGGCATCGTAAACAATCATTTCTGCAGTGTTCGGACCGGAATAACCTTGGTTTAGCGCCTGAAAATCTATTCTGTTAAAGCCTTCTTCTAAATTGAGGTACACCACAAAATAATTTGATTTTAGCCCAATGTTGGTGCTCACAACTTGATTGTTCAGGTAAATTTGAATTCGGTCTCCGTCAACCAAACCAAAATCGCGACATTCTATTTTAACTGTTTTTGTGGTGCTTTTTGCTGTTCCCAAACTAACATTGCTTTGCAGTTTTTTATGGGTCACATCTTGCCCTTTCCAGTATTTTTTGCCGATAATGTCTTTGTCTTCCGGCAATGTTTCCATCAAAAAGTTGTGATTTTTTGAAGCGGATTTGTTTTGCTCCAAGTTTTTGTCAATGGCGCTCGTATTCAACTTTTCATCAATTTTTAGGTCAATATTTTGAATTGGCGGCGCTGTTTTTGTGTTTTCGAAAGTGGCTTTTATGGGTGTTTTACTTTTAAGGACACCAGCATTGTTGTCCATTTTTATGGGCTTGGCCGAAGATTTTCCGCCATCAGTTTGTGAAAATAAATTTACCGAGAAACAACTTATGAAAAGGGTTAAAAGATATATTTTTAAGGTATTGTTCATTTTCAGTTTTAATTTCATAGATAGCTGCAAAAAAAATGCCAAGTATTGTAAATTTTTATTTGTGATAAAAGTAATAAAAAATGCCCCAATAACTATTGAGGCATTTTACTAATTGTTTGTTAAACTATTTTGAATTGCTATTTAATCAACTCAAAACTTCGTTTGATAAAATTGGTTAAATCTTCGCCGTGCAATAAATTTTGGGAAAGTTTTGCCAAGTCAAATGCTTGTTTGATTAATGCCTCCTGTTTCTTTTTGGTTTTGGTGGCCAAAATTTTACCAACCAATTCGTTGTTGGTGTTCACCACCAAATTGTACATATCGGGGAAATTCCCCATTCCCATAAATCCGCCACCGCCTGTTGCTTGCATTTCTTTCATCCTGCGCATAAATTCGGGTTGTGTGATGATAAACGGATTTGCAGATGAATCCATCGCTTCCAGCTGAACGGAATATGTTTTTGCAGGAATTATTTCTTCAATAATTGGTTTTAATTCGGCTATTTCCTCATCAGAAAGTTTGCTTATTTTAACTTCGTCTTTTTTGATTAAATTGTCAATTTGATCAGCATCAACTCTCGCAAAATGAATATTTTCTTTTGAACCTTCCAATTTTTGCATCAAATGGGAAACAATCGGAGAATCCAGCAACAAAACTTCGTATCCTTTTTCTTTTGCGGCATCAATGTAGCTGTGTTGCGCTTTTTCGTTTGAAGCATATAAAATAACCAGTTTGTTGTCTTTATCCGTTTGAAGCGCCTTTATTTTTTCTTCTAATTCTTCAAATGTGAAATAAGTGCCGTCAACCGTTGGATACAAGGCAAATTTGTCAGATTTTTCAAAGAATTTATCTTCGGAAAGCATTCCATATTCAATAATTATTTTGATGTCGTTCCATTTTTCCTCAAAAGCCTTGCGGTCATTTTTGAACAAACTGATTAATTTATCCGCAACTTTTCGTGTGATGTAGCTCGCTATTTTTTTAACGGCGGCATCAGTTTGCAAATACGAACGGGAAACGTTCAACGGAATGTCCGGAGAATCAATCACACCGCGAAGCATTTGTAAAAAGTCGGGAACAATTCCTTCAACATTGTCAGTCACAAACACCTGATTTTGATACAATTGAATCTTATCTTTTGCCTGATCAATATTTTTCGTCAGTTTAGGAAAATATAAAATTCCAGTTAAATTAAATGGATAATCAACATTTAAATGAATGTTAAACAAGGGTTCTTCAAATTGCATCGGATACAATTCCCTATAAAAATCGGCATAATCTTCCTCGGTTAACTCGGTCGGATTTTTCGTCCAAGCCGGATTTGGGTTGTTTACAATATTGTCGACCGTAATTTTTTCCGGTTCTGCCTCTTTTGGAGCATCTTCAGCCAAAGGCAATGTTTCATCGCGCGTTCCAAATTTAATTGGAATTGGCATAAACTTATTGTATTTGTTCAGCAATTGCGTAATCCGGTGTTCTTCCAAAAACTCTGTGGAATCCTCGGCAATATGCAACACTATTTCTGTTCCGCGCTCGGCTCTTTCAATATCTTCCAAGATATATTGCGGACTTCCGTCGCATTCCCATCGTACTGCTTTCGCGTCTTCCTGATATGATTTTGTGAAAATTTCCACTTTTTCGGCAACCATAAAAGAAGAGTAGAATCCCAATCCGAAATGACCGATAATTCCTGTGTCTTCAACCTTGTCTTTGTATTTTTCAACAAATTCTTCGGCACCAGAAAAAGCGATTTGGTTGATGTATTTTTTTACTTCATCACCCGTCATTCCAACACCTTGGTCAATAATCCTGATTTCCTTTTTTTCTTTATCTACTTTTATTTCGATCATCGGATTTCCAATATCACCCTTAATTTCGCCTAAAGTGGATAAATGCTTTAATTTCAACGTAGCATCTGTTGCATTTGAAACGAGCTCACGCAAAAATATTTCGTGATCAGAATACAAGAATTTTTTAATAATGGGAAAAATATTTTCAGCCGTTACTTTAATACTTCCTTTTGCCATATCTTTTAGTTTTTTATTTATATTTTACCTTGTGTTACAGTCAAAAAAAATACCAAAGTGCGAAAGGTGACAAATTGGCAATGTTATATAAATTGTGAATTGGGATAATTATGTATATTCGTTTTTGAATTTTTATAGATGAATTAAAAAAATGGCACAAATGGATTTTGATTATGTGATTATTGGCAGCGGATTTGGCGGATCGGTAAGTGCTTTGCGGCTTTCAGAAAAAGGTTACAAAGTTCTGGTGGTTGAAAAAGGGAAGTGGTTTACCGGCAAAGATTTTCCAAAAACCAATTGGAATTTAAAAAAGTGGTTGTGGCAGCCAAATATGAAGTTGTTTGGTTTTTTTAAAATGACTTTTTTGAACCACGTTACCGTATTATCGGGTGTTGGCGTTGGCGGCGGATCGCTGACTTATGCCAACACACTGCCAGTTCCCAAATCAAATTTTTTCACTTCGGGAAGTTGGGCCGCTTTAAATAATTGGGAAGAAGCACTGAAACCGCATTACGAAACCGCCTATAAAATGCTGGGTGCGGCAACAAATCCTTCATTTTTTGAAGCCGATGAAACCCTTAGGAAATTGGCCAAAGAAATGGGCAAGGAAAAAGCTTTTGAAGCAACAAATGTGGCGGTTTATTTTGGGGAAGAAGGAAGAACCGTTCAAGATCCTTATTTTGGGGGAAAAGGACCGGACAGAACCGGTTGCGTTTTTTGTGGCGCATGTATGACGGGTTGCAGGCACAATGCAAAAAATACGTTGGACAAGAATTATTTGTATTTGGCGCAACAGTTGGGCGCTGAAATATTGGCCGAAAAAGAAGTTGTTGATGTGACAGTTTTGGGAGCAAAAAATGGTGCTGACGGTTACAAAATTGAATTTATTTCAAGTATCGGAAAAAAGGAAAAAGCCAGTGTTACCGCAAAAGGCGTTATTTTTTCAGGCGGCGTTGTTGGTACGGTGCCTTTGCTTTTAAAACTGAAAAGGAAATCATTGCCAAATTTGTCGGAAATGGTTGGATGCGCCATAAGAACCAACAACGAATCTTTAATGCTGGTGACTTCAACCAATAAAAATTTCAAGGATTTTTCCAAAGGAATTGCCATTGGTTCCATTTTACAAACCAGTGAAAATTCGCATTTGGAACCCGTCCGATATGGCGTAGGTTCAGCATTTTTCAGAACAATGACCATACCTGTTATCTTTAATAAATACGCAGTATTACGACTTTTGGGCGTTTTGTTTTTATTGCTCAAATTCCCAATAAAATTGCTGAAAACAGTTTTTGCCAAAAATTATGCAAAACGCACTTCCGTCTTGCTGTTTATGCAATCGGTTGACAGCACTATCAGATTAAAATTGGGAAAAATCACAAAAATGAAAACGATGCCTGAAAACGGGGAGATACCGTCCGGAATTATTCCCGAAGCATTTGATTTAAGCAAAAAATACGGCAAAATTGTGAACGGAATTCCTTTCGGAAATTTTGTCGATGTTTTGCTGGGAACACCAACCACTGCGCATATTTTAGGTGGTGCGGTGATGGGAGAAGACAGTTCTAAAGGCGTTATCGACAAAAATAATCGGGTTTTTGGCTATCAAAATATGTTTGTGTGCGACGGTTCCATGATTTCTGCAAATCCGGGTGTAAATCCGTCTTTGACCATCACCGCAATTACGGAGTTTGCTATGAGCAAAATTGAAAGCCCCCTAACCCATATTTCGACTACGCTCAATACAGGCTTATAGGGTGAATTTAAAATTAAAAGGGCTAAGTTCTTATTACAAAACCATTTGCGTTAGGGATTGCAGTGAAAATACTTTTTTGGGCATTTTGCCGAAAAAAGATTGTAACGAAAAGCCCGACCCTTGTGGTAACGCCTACCGAAAAGGCAGGCTGGCTCCAAAATAATTAAACACAAAATGCTGAGATAATTAGAATTAAACCATTAAAGCAAAACATTTAAGTGATTTAAATTGGTGAAGGATAATTCTAATTTAGCTATTTTTGGCGGAGTTGTTTTGCTGTATTTTGGTTTATACATTTTTATATTTGGTTGAGTATCGTATTTGAAAATTTTAGACTATACAGGTATATGATTGATAATGTATTGGTTAAATTTTATATTTTAATTAAAGTAGGCAATAAAATAGTTATGAACATCGTAAAATTAATGTTGTAAATAGTTTTTGATTTTAGTAAGTTTGAATAAATATACCAAAAAAGCAAAGTTTATGTATAATTCTAAAATAACAGGTCTGGGGTTTTACGTTCCTGACAATATTGTCACCAATGATGATTTATCCAAAATGATGGATACCAACGATGAATGGATTCAGGAAAGAACGGGAATTAAAGAGCGAAGATGGATTAAAGAAGGAAGTGATGACAGTTCTTCAGTTATGGGTGCAAAAGCTGCAAGAATTGCCATTGAAAGAGCCGGACTTACCAAAGATGATATCGATTTTATTGTTTTTGCAACCTTGAGTCCCGATTTTTATTTCCCAGGATGTGGCGTTCAATTGCAGGAAATGCTTGATATGAGAACGGTAGGGGCGCTAGATATCAGAAACCAATGTTCTGGTTTTGTGTATGCGATTTCTGTTGCCGACCAATTCATCAAAACAGGCATGTATAAAAATGTGCTGGTTGTTGGCGCTGAATTTCATTCGGGGGGATTGGATAAAACAGACAGAGGCCGAGGTGTTACGGTAATTTTTGGCGATGGAGCAGGAGCGGCGGTATTGTCGAGAACTGAAGACAATAACAAAGGAATTTTGTCCACCCATTTGCATTCTGAAGGAAAATATGCCAAAGAATTAATAGTAGCGGCACCGAGCATTAAACATTGGGTTCCTGAAATTTTGGCCGCCAATGATGAAAATGACGAATCTTATTTCCCTTATATGAACGGAACTTTTGTTTTTAAACATGCCGTTGTACGGTTTGCGGAAGTTATTAATGAAGGTTTGCAGGCAAATAATTTACAGGCATCGGATATTGATTTGTTTATTCCTCATCAAGCGAATTTGAGAATTTCCCAATTTGTTCAGAAAAAATTTCGATTGAATGATGACCAAGTGTACAACAACATTATGTCTTATGGCAATACTACTGCTGCATCTATCGTAATTGCACTTTCTGAAGCTTGGGAAAAGGGAAAAATAAAAGACAATGATCTTGTTGTTTTGGCAGCATTCGGAAGCGGATTTACCTGGGGAAGTGTTATTATTAGGTGGTAAAAAAAGTTAAAAGTTAAAAGCTGAAAGCTGAAAGCTCAATAAAAATAATAATTACTAAAGATAAGAAATATTTTTCTCTATTGCCGAAGTCAAACTCCCTTTCCTTTGGAAA
>JACUUQ010000162.1 GCA_014859175.1 Lutibacter sp.
CGCCATTAATCATTGCTTTATATGTTAAAATTTGCAATGCTCGTTTCATCTGTTTTCGATTTTTTTACAAAAGTAAAGTTACAATTAAATTTTAGCAGTAACCAAAGTTACCGCTAAATAATAAAAAAGGAGAAGTAAAAACTTCCCCAACATATTGAATTAAAAAGAACATTTACAGTAAAGTTGTTGGACAAACATACTCGGTTAGTTTAACCCCGGTATCTTTAATGTCTTTAAAACCGCCTCTGACATCTGTAACATTTTTTACGCCATTTGCCATAAAAATTGACGCGGCGATAAGGGAGCGATAGCCGCTGGCGCAATGCAAAACATATTCTTTGTCCGGTTTTATTTCAGCAAAATTTGAATGAATATAATCTAAAGGAAAATTTTCAACACCAACTACATGTTCTGAAAGGTATTCAGATTCTTTTCGGACATCCAATGCCGCTTCCATAGTTCCTTCTTTTAGTCTATTCGCGAATTCCGTTGCAGATATTGAACCAATTTTATCAACTTTATGGCCTGAGGCTTTCCAAGAATGAATACCGCCACGCAAATATCCAAGGGTGTTATCGTAACCAACTCGAGAAAGACGAATAACAACTTCTTGCTCTCTTCCTTCTTCAGCAATAAAAATTATTTTTTGATTGATATCCTTAACTAAAGCGCCAACCCAAGGTGCAAAACCACCTTCAACGCCAATATACCAAGCTCCCGGAACAGTTCCTTCCTCTGCATAAATTTCTTTTGTGCGCGTGTCTATCACTAAAATATCTTTCTGCTCACTCATTTCTTTAAAAGTATCCGCATCAATAGGCGTTGTTCCTCTTTTTAAAATTTCATCAATACTGGTGTTAATGCCTTTATTCATCCGCACATTGTTTCCAAAGTATTGTGGTGCTGGTTTTAAACCGGCAGTGACTTCTTTAATGAACTCTTCTTTTGCCATATCCGCTCTTAAAGCATAATTTGTTTTCTTTTGATTTCCTAATGTGTCAAAAGTTTCTGAACTCATATTCTTCCCGCAAGCTGACCCAGCTCCATGGTTTGGATATACAATTGTATCATCTGGCAATGTCATTATTTTGTTTCGTAAAGAATCAAATAAATGACCTGCTAAATCTTCTTGTGTCAGTTCCGATTTTACTGCTAAATCTGGCCTTCCAACATCCCCAATAAACAAACAATCGCCTGTAAATACATAAGGCGTATTACCGTCCTTATCTATAAACAAATAAGAAGATGATTCCATAGTATGCCCTGGGGTATGTAATAATTTAAGAGTAATATCTCCTATTTTAAAAGTTTCACCATCTTTCCCTTGGTGTATATTATAATTAGGATTTGCATTTGGGCCGAATACAATGGTTGCCCCTGTTTTTTTTGCCAAATCAACTTGACCTGATACAAAATCGGCATGAAAGTGGGTTAAAAACACATATTTTATTTTAACTCCATCAGCTTTCGCCATTTCTATATATGGTTCTGTTTCTCTTAAAGGGTCAATAATCGCGGCTTCTCCTTTGGAATGGATGTAGTATGCCATTTCCGCCAAGCATCCTGTAAACAATTGTTCTACTTTCATATCGTTCTATTTGTTGATTTAATTGATTCCCGATAGGTATCGGGAGTAATTCGCATTTCTAAATCAGAATTTTCATCATATATTCGTTATGCCTATCCCATAACCAACTGATTTATATTTTATTAAAATTATTTCTTGTTTCTCAAAATTACAAGATGAATATTCTTTCATTTGTAATCTAAATCACATAATAGAAAATATTTTGAAAATATTAACTATTTGTCTGTTTTATGTAATCAGAAAATTTGATTTCTGTTTCCTGGTTTTTTTTACCTTCTTCAAAATCATCAACCGCTTCCTGTATGCTTAAAAAGCAATTTTGATAGCCAATTTTCTTTATAATTCCACTTTTTTCCAATACGTCCCTAACTGGCCCTTTCATTCCGGTAAATGCGATGTCAATATTCTTGCTTCGATACTTGGTAATCACATCGTTTAACATATAAACCCCAGAGCTGTCAATGCTATTGATGCTTTCCCCATCAATAATGATTAATTTCAATTTTTTTTCCTTCCCCGCTACGGATGATTCCAATTTATCTTTAAAATATTGAACATTTGCAAAGAATAGCTGTGCATCAAAACGCACTATTAAAAGCTCTTCTGAAGTAATTAAAAGTCCTTCAAATCGTTTGATGTTCCTGTAAAAATGCGTGTTGGGAATTCTCCCCAAAATTGCGATATGCGGTTTGGCGGTTGTATAAATTAGCATACCCAACGACAATATAACGCCGACAAAAATACCTTCTTTAATACCAACAGTTGCGGTAATTAAAAGTGTGCTGTTTAAAATTACAAGCTCTCTTTTTGAATATTTTAGCAACTGTTTTGGCACTGTAAAGTCCAATAGCCCAAAAACGGCAACTATGATTATTGCAGCCAACACTGCCTCGGGCAAATAGTAAAAAACATGCGTAAAAAACAATAAAGTAAGTCCAACCACAGACCCTGAAATTATAGCAGCCATAGGCGTTTTGGCGCCAGCCTGATTGTTCACCGCCGTTCTGGAGAAACCGCCTGTTGCCGGATAAGTTTGAAAAAATGAACCCACAATATTTCCCATTCCCAAAGCAATTAATTCTTGATTGGGAATCACTTTATAATCGTTGTGCTTTAATTCAATGGCTTTTGCGACTGATATTGCCTCCAAAAAAGCAATAAATGACAATGTAAGCGCGATTGGGAACAAATCGATTAATGTTTGTTTTTCAAAAGACGGAACAATAAAATTTGGCAATCCGTTTGGAATATCTCCCACAATTTTAACGCCAATTTGATCTAAATTAAAAATTTGAACGGCAAAAATCCCTAAAACAACAACCACCAATGCAGCTGGTATTTTTTCTGAAAACCGCTTAAAAAAAATTAAAATAAGTATAGAAATAATTCCAATTGCCAAAGTGATGAAATTGGTGTCTTTTAAATGCTGAAGTGCATCAAAAACCAAACTATGTATTTGATTATTTCGCTGAATATCGACACCCAACAAATGTTTTAACTGGCTTAAAGCGATAATTAAAGCCGCAGCAGAAGTAAATCCGCTAATAACTGGCCGTGATAAAAAATTGACCAAAAACCCCAATTTAAAAATCCCGAACAATACCTGCAAAACACCCATCATAAAGGCCAGAAGAATGGCGAATTCGATAAAATGTTCGGTGCCAATTTCCGCCAAAGTTGCAACACCCGATGCCACAATTAGCGAATCCATGGCCACTGGCCCAACCGACAATTGGCGTGAAGTTCCAAAAATTGCGTAAACCATTTGTGGAATCATGGCAGTATATAATCCGTAAATTGGCGGCAATCCAGCAATCATTGCATAAGCAATTCCTTGAGGAATCAGCATAATTCCAACTGCAATTCCTGCCCCTAAGTCGTTTTTAAAAAATTCCTTTTTATAGTTTGGCAGCCAATCTAAAATTGGAAAAATCTTTTTATAATTCATTTTAATCCTTAATTGGCGGGTTGAATAAATTTTACATGAAATACTTACTTACACTCTTCAAATGCTTTAATTTTGCAGGGTTTGTCCAGTTTTTTATGTATCGCTGCAATGGCCGATTTATTGTCCTTAAAAAAGATGTTTTCACCAATCCTATTGATAAATCCACCTTTTCTGAGCACATCCTGGCTGATAATTTTTAATCCGGAAATATAGATGCCTCCTCGATTTTTTTGCCATTTTATTATTTCATTCGAAAGCCATTCTGCCGCCGCCAAATCAATAAAATTAATTCCTTCCGCAGAAATTAACACCTGGCGAATTTTATTTTCTTTATATAAATGATCCAAATAATCGGCAATCTTTTCAATAGACCCGAAATACAAAGATCCGTCAATCCTAATAATTCTGATGCTGGAACACTCCTTGGCATTTTCATCTCTTATGATATTCACCAATCTATTTTCGGAATTTAAACCCAAAACGGCGATGTTAGGTTTTGATGTTCGCTCCATATAAAAATAAAATGATGCGATTATTCCGGCAAGCAAGGCAAACTCCAAATCGAAAAACATTGTGCCCAGAAGCGTAATTGACAGAATAATTAATTCCCTGCCGCTGCTGATGTAAACCTGTTTAATATGATGAAAATCAATCAAATTATAACCCACCAGCAATATAATGCCGCCCATGGCCGCTTTTGGCAGGTAGGATGCGTAATTGGCAAACAACAAAAGAACTGCCATTAAAAAAATGGAAGCAAATATTGATGACATAGGTGTTTTTGCACCTGCCTGATAATTTACGCCAGAACGCGTAAAAGAACCCGAACCGGCATAACTTGAGAAAAAACTCGCCATTAAATTCGATAATCCTTGTCCGATAAATTCCTGGTCCCCATCTATTTTTTGATGTGTGTGCAAGGCAATTGATTTCCCTATCGCTACCGCTTCTATTAAACCCAGCAAAGCCAATATCATGGCGCCTGAACTTAACGCCCTAATGTTTGTATAAGTTAACTCAGGCATTCTAAATGGCGGCAAATTGGATGGAATATGGCCAACTGTTTCAATGCCATTGGCGTTTCCGCCCAATAAAATTGCGATGACACTGCCAAGAAGCATGGCAATTAACATGTAGTATCTTGCCAATGGTTTTATAAATAACTTTATTGCTAATGCAATTATTAAAGTTCCAATGGCAACAATAAAAACATACCAATTGGTTTCAGAAATATGACTGATGATATAGCTTAAAATTTCTGGAATTGCGCTTCCTTGAGGAACCTTAATTCCAAAAACATGCCGCAATTGTTTAACCGCTATTAAAATTCCCGCACCAGCCGTAAAACCAATAATTACGGAATGTGAAACAAAATTCACCAATTTTCCCATACGCAATAAGCCCATGGCAAATTGAAAAAGACCTGCCAAAAAAGTAAGGACAAGCGCCAAAGAAATAAAACCTTCAAGATCAGTTTCCGGATTTACAAATTTTATTAAGGTTGAATAAACCACAATTGAAATTGCGGTGGTAGGCCCCGAAATTAAATGATAGGAAGAACCAAACAGGGCAGCAATTATTGGCGTAATCATCGCAGTATAAAACCCGTAAATGGGCGGTAAACCGGCAATCATGGCAAAAGCGACCGCTTGCGGGATCACAATAATAGTTCCTGTAATTCCGGCAATTAAATCATCTTTCCAAGTACTTTTTGCTAAAGGCAGCCAAATTAAAAAAGGAAATATTTTTTTTAAACTCATAGCTAAATAAGTTTCTAATTTATACTGAAACAAAAGTACATTGAACTATTTTTAATTTTGTGATACACGTCACAAATATACTTAAAATAAACCTCCCTGAATGTTCCCTTTAATTCTGCCTAAATGCCTGTAAGCAAGCTCCGTAACTTCTCTTCCACGTGGCGTACGCATAATAAAACCTTCCTGTATCAAAAATGGTTCATAAACTTCTTCTATGGTTTCCGTATTTTCACCAACAGCAGTTGCTATGGTACTAATGCCAACAGGGCCTCCTTTGAATTTATCAATAATGGTGGTTAAAATTTTATTATCCATTTCATCCAAGCCATGCGCATCAACATTTAAGGCATTTAAAGCATATTTAGCAATTTCTATGCTTATTTTTCCGTTGCCTTTAATTTGGGCAAAATCGCGAACTCTCCGCAACAACGCATTTGCAATTCGGGGTGTTCCCCTGCTTCTGCCGGCAATTTCGATAGCGGATTCCATAGAAATAGGCACTTTTAAAATAACTGCGCTCCGTTGCACAATGGTTGTTAATAATTCGGTATTGTAATATTGTAATCGGCTGCTAATTCCAAACCGCGCGCGCATCGGGGCGGTTAACAATCCGGAACGCGTGGTGGCGCCAATTAAGGTGAAAGGTTCTAAATCTATTTGAACGGTTCGGGCATTTGGACCGGATTCAATCATAATGTCAATCCGATAATCTTCCATGGCTGAATATAAATATTCTTCCACAATTGGACTTAACCGATGAATCTCATCGATAAACAAAACATCTCGTTCGCTTAAATTGGTAAGCAATCCGGCTAAATCACCGGGCTTGTCCAATACAGGACCAGAAGTAATTTTAAGTCCGACGTTTAGTTCATTGGCCAAAATATGAGCCAAAGTGGTTTTTCCCAATCCGGGAGGACCGTGAAACAACGTATGGTCCAAAGCTTCGTTTCTTAAATTCGCCGCTTTAACAAAAACCTTAAGATTGTCTATTACTTGTTCCTGACCTGTAAAATCATCGAATGATAAGGGACGCAATTTTTTTTCAACCTCCAAGTCTTCTGATGAAGATGTATTTTTGTCGGGATTCAAGTTTTCGTTCATAAAAACAAAGATAACGAAGTCTCAGAATTAACGATTAAAATTTATCATTAATAATTGAGAAGTGGAAGTTTTCAGTTTTCAGTTTTCAGTTTTCAGTTTTCAGTTTTCAGTTTTCAGTTTTCA
>JACUUQ010000163.1 GCA_014859175.1 Lutibacter sp.
GATTAATGGCGAACAGCAGCTGTACCAATAAAAAATAAAATATAAACAGATGAAAGAAACTCCTAAATTGACCATCGAAGATTTTGAAAGAGTGTCTTCAAACCAAGAGCTTTTAAAAATCATTAAGAATAAAAATATCCCTTTTGATAAAGTTGCAAAACGACTGTTTTATGAAGAAGAATTGCGCAATTTACAAATAGAATTGGTAAAGCTGCAACAATGGATTTCAAAAAACAAAATGCGTGTGGCCATTATTTTTGAAGGCCGTGATGCCGCAGGAAAAGGAGGAAATATTCGCAGGTTTACGGAACATTTGAATCCACGTGCCATGAAAGTGGTAGCCTTAACAAAACCCACAGAAATAGAGCGCGGCCAATGGTATTTTAGACGCTATATTAAAGAAATGCCTAACACTGGGGAAATTGTATTTTTCGACAGAAGTTGGTACAATAGGGCTGTTGTTGAGCCAGTTATGGGATTTTGCACAGAAACCCAATATCAAAATTTTATGGTTCAGGTTTCTGAATTTGAACATATGATGTATGAAGATGGCATGGTTTTAATAAAATTTTGGTTTTCTATATCAAAGGATGAGCAATTGGCACGTTTTAACGCCCGTATTGCAACACCGCTTAAACGTTGGAAATATAGTCCGGTCGATAGAAAAAGTCAGGAACTTTGGGATAAATATACACATTACAAAGAGCAAATGTATAGCCGAACACACACCAGTTACAGTCCATGGATTACCGTAAAGGCAAACGACAAAAAATTGGCGCGTTTGGAAAGCATCAGATATGTGTTGTCCCAATTTAACTATGAAGGAAAAGAAAATGCTTCCACCATATTATTTCCGGATCCAAATATTGTAATGCGTTATTATCGTTCAGCCAAACAAATAGATTAATTATGAAGCCTTATAAATTATCAGAAGAAGATGTTGAAATTCTCAACACCAATAAAGGATTAAGGGCTTTATTTTCAAAAGAGCCCTATAATTTAGAGAAAGCGGTTCGCTTTGTTAAATATGAAAATAAATTAAAAAAACTTCAGGTTGAATTGATTCGTTTGCAAACTTGGGCCATTGAGGAAAATGAACGAATTATGATTATTTTCGAAGGTAGGGATGTTGCCGGAAAAGGAGGTGCCATAAGACGCGCAACAGAACGAATGAATCCACGGCATTATCGCATAGTGGCATTGCCAAAACCTACGGAAGATGAGCGATCACAATGGTATTTTCAGCGGTATGTCATTCAATTTCCTAAAGCAGGTGAAATCATTTTTTTCGACAGAAGTTGGTATAACAGGGCAGTAGTTGCGCCGGTAAACGGTTTTTGTACGCAACAGGAGTATGAAATTTTTATGAATCAAGTGAACGATTTTGAGCGAATGATTACCGAATCTGGGATTCATTTGGTGAAAATTTATATGTCAATTTCCAAGAAAGAGCAAGCAAAACGTTTTGAGGATTTAAAAAGTGACCCGTTAAAACAGTGGAAAATAACGCCTGTTGATGAAAGAGCTCAAGAGTTGTGGGATGTTTATACGTATTATAAAAATAAAATGTTTGCCAAAACAAAAGAAGGACCAGTTGCCTGGAAAATAATTAAGGCAAATAAAAAAACCTATGCTCGCGTTGTGGCCATTAACCATATTTTAAGCAGTATTCCTTACGATAAAAAACGAGAAGTTTAAACGGCTAAATTTCTTGGCCTTCAATAAAAACCTTATCAATATGCTGGTTTCCAAACGAGTATGGAATAAATCCATAACTTGGGACTTCTTTGGTAATGATGAAATTTGCTTTTTTTCCTTTACAAATGCTTCCGTGGGTTTTTTCCAATCCCATCGCATAAGCGCCGTTAATTGTTGCCGCATTGATAGCTTCTTCCGGGGTCATTTTCATCTTAATACAGGCAGTTGAAATCACAAAATTCATATTGCCGGAAGGTGTAGAGCCCGGATTGTAATCGGTGGCCAATGCCAAAGGCAATCCTGCGTCAATTATTTTTCTTGCAGGGGTATATGGAATGCTTAAAAAATAAGAACAAGACGGCAAGGCAACTGGCATAGTGTTGGTGTTTTTCAAAACTTCAATATCTTCATCACGCATCAATTCCAAATGATCAACGGAAAGTGCTTGGTGTTTTAAGCCGACCTGAACACCGCCAATCGACGTAAACTGATTCACGTGAATTTTTGGAATGAGTCCGTATGTTGCTCCTGCTTTCAAAATTCGGTCGGTATCATCAACAGAAAAATAACCCGTTTCGCAAAAAACATCAATATATTCCGCTAAATTTTCTGCAGCCACTATGGGCAAAATTTCATCAATAACTTTGTCTAAATAGCCAACTTTATTGTTTTTAAATTCTGAAGGCAGTGCGTGAGCTGCCAAAAAAGTGGATTTAATGGTAATTGGGTAGTTTTTATTGAGTTTTTTTATAACACGCAACATTTTTAATTCTGCATCTTTTGTCAGGCCATAACCCGATTTAATTTCAACAGCGCCAGTGCCCAGTTTCATCACTTCTTCTAAGCGTTTTGCAGATTGTTGGTATAAATCTTCTTCGGAAGTTTGTTGCAGTTTTAAGGCAGAATTTAAAATTCCGCCGCCATTGTTCGCAATTTCTTCATAGGAAAGCCCATTAATCCTGTCTATAAATTCTTGTTCCCTATTTCCTGCATAAACAATATGCGTATGGCTGTCGCACCAAGTTGGAAGCACAATTTTTCCGGTTGCGTCAATGGTTTTTTCAACAAAAATAATGGGTAAATTTTCCATCTTGCCAAAATCTTTTATAACCTTATTTTCAATCAGCAAGAAGGCATTTTTAATGGTTGGAAGAATTTTCATGGCAGCCCCGGAAACCATTTTTTTTGGCACGCTTTCAACCTGCAGCAATTCTTTTATATTGGTAATTAATGTTGTCATTTTTTTAATTCTTAGCTCAAATATACGGCAATTTTATAGAGCATAAAAGCGGTTTTTATATTGATATATATTAAAGTCAATGCTGTTTTTTTAGGACATTTATCATATAAAAAAAGTGTAATTAGCATTATATTTGCACAAAATTAAAATTAATGAAAAAAGCCATATATATAGCAACCAGTGAAACTAACAGCGGTAAGTCTATCGTCACTTTGGGGTTGATGAGAATGTTATTGGGAAAAACCGCAAAAGTCGGTTACTTCAGACCCATCATTGACAATGTTAAAAAGGGAAAAAAGGACAATCACATCAATACCATTTTATCGCATTTTCAATTGGACATCGATCCAAATGATGCTTTTGCATTTACGCGCAGTGAGTTTATAAATATGCGTAATAACGGGAAAGAAGGCGAAATATTCGACACCATAATTTCAAAATACAAAGCATTAGAAGAAAATAATGATTTTATGTTGGTTGAAGGCAGTGACTTTTCGGGAGAAGGAATGGCTATAGAATTGGATGCGAACATCCTAATCGCCAAAAATTTAGGAATTCCTGCAATTATCGTTTCAAGCGGTGTAGGAAAAACTTTGGAGGAATTTATTGATGGACTTCATTTGGCCTATGATTCTTTCAAAGAAAAAGAAGTGGAAGTTTTGGCGGTTATTGCCAATAAAGTTCAGGAAAAAAACATTGAAATCGTAAAAAATGGCGTGGAGAAAAACTTGCCGAAAAATGTTTTTGTAAATGTAATTCCGTTGATAGCTTCGTTAAACAATCCAACCATAAAAGAAATTGCAAAAGCGATTGATGCCAAGATTTTGTTTGGCAAAGAACTTATAAATAACCAAACATCAAGTTTTAAGGTTGGAGCAATGCAATTGCGAAATTATTTAAAACAATTGGAAGAAAATTGTTTAATTATTACGCCGGGCGATAGAGCCGACATAATTTTAGGGGCTTTACAAGCCAATATTTCTACCAATTATCCTGCAATTTCAGGAATTGTTTTAACAGGCGGTATCCTACCCGAAGAACCAATTATAAGATTAATAGATGGGTTGTCACAAATTGTTCCGATTTTAACTGTTGGTGAAGGAACATTTGATGTCGCCAATAAAATTGGGGCGGTTCGCTCCCATATGTACGCCGAAAATAAAGAAAAAATCAATATTTCATTAAATATATTTGACAAGTATGTTAAAGTTGATAAATTAAATGAGAAGTTAATTACTTTTAAAAGCAATGGAATTACACCAAGAATGTTTCAATACAATTTGTTGAAACGCGCAAAAACGGTAAGAAAACATATTGTGCTTCCTGAAGGCAATGACGACAGAATTTTAACGGCTGCCGCCAAATTGGTTCAGAGTGATATTGTTGATTTAACTATTTTAGGGGATAGAACCAATATTGAAAATAAAATACTTCATTTGGGTTTGAAATTAGATTTAGACAAGGTGAAAATCATCAACCCAATTGAATCTGAATACTATCAGGATTTTAGCAATATCTTATTTGAACTCAGGAAAGATAAAGGCTTAACCATAGATATGGCGGTTGATTTAATGGGCGATGTTTCCTATTTTGGAACTATGATGGTTTATAAGGGATTGGCTGACGGCATGGTTTCCGGTGCAGCGCATACCACACAGCACACTATTAAACCTGCATTGCAATTTATTAAAACAAAACCGGGCGTTTCAGTGGTTTCCTCCATCTTTTTTATGTGTTTGGAAGACAGAGTTTCTGTTTTTGGCGATTGTGCCATCAACCCAAATCCGACTTCTGAACAGTTGGCGGAAATTGCAATTTCTTCTGCCGATTCAAGTGTTAACTTTGGAATGGAACCTAAAATAGCAATGCTTTCTTATTCTTCAGGCGCCTCGGGAAAAGGGGAAGATGTTGAAAAAGTGCGACGCGCTACAGAAATTATCAGGGAAAAAAGACCGGATTTAAAAGTGGAAGGACCCATACAATATGATGCAGCGGTTGATGCAACCATAGGAAAAAGCAAAATGCCCGATTCTGAAGTGGCCGGACGCGCAAACGTATTAATTTTTCCCGATTTAAACACTGGAAACAACACCTATAAAGCAGTACAAAGAGAAACTGGCGCATTGGCAATCGGTCCGATGTTACAGGGTTTGAACAAGCCGGTAAACGATTTAAGCAGAGGATGCACGGTAGATGATATTTTTAACACCGTAATATTAACAGCAATACAAGCACAAGGTTTTTAAATGAAGATATTAGTAATAAATTCAGGCAGTTCATCTATAAAATATCAATTATTTATGATGCCTGAAGAAGAAGTTATTTGTTCAGGATTGGTAGAAAGAATTGGCTCAAAAGATGCCGAAATCCATTATAATTCGAATCACACCAAAATTGATGAAGTGTTGGATATTCCAAATCACACTATTGGTTTGGAAAAAGTTGTCAATTTTTTATTGGATGAAAAAATTGGCGTTATAAAATCGACTTCAGAAGTTGTGGCCGTTGGTCATAGGGTTGTTCATGGCGGAAGCACTTTTTCAAACACTACAGTTATTACCCAAGAAGTTAAGGACAAAATAAAAAAATTGTTTTCATTGGCGCCACAACACAATCCTGCAAATTATGAAGGCATTGTTGTTGCGGAATCATTTTTCCCTAATGCGAAACAAATTGCTGTTTTTGATACGGCTTTTCATCAAACAATTCCGGTTGAAGCTTATAAATATGCCATTCCAACTAAGTTTTTGGTCGAAAATAATATTCGTTTGTATGGTTTCCACGGAACAAGCCATAAATATGTTTCTGAAAAAGCCATTGAACATTTGGGCATTGAAAACTCAAAAATAATCACCATTCATTTGGGAAATGGCTGCAGTATGACTGCCGTTAAAGACGGAAAAAGCATTGACCACACGCTTGGTTTTGGGCCGGTAACCGGATTAATTATGGGGACAAGAAGCGGAGATATAGACCACGCCATTATTTTCCATTTGGTCAATAATTTGGGCTATTCGCTTGATGAAGTCAATAATCTGCTTCAAAAAGAAAGCGGTATGTTTGGTTTAACAGGCTACAGTGATTTGCGCGATATTGAATCGGAAGCCGAAAAAGGAAATAAAGAATGTCAGTTGGCATTGGATATGAACGCTTACCGAATTAAAAAATATATTGGTGCTTATGCAGCGGCCATGAATGGGTTGGAGGCTATCATTTTTACTGCCGGAATAGGCGAGAACTCAAGTTTTATAAGAAAGCTGGTTTGTACTAATATGGATTATTTTGGGATTGAACTGGATGAAGAAAAAAACAATATCAGGGCAAAAGAACTTACTGAAATTCATACACAAAATTCAAAAACAAAAATTTTGATTGTGCCAACCAACGAAGAGGTTGAAATTGCAAAACAGTCTTATGAATTGTTGAATTAGATTGAAACAAAAAATAATAAAAAAAAGCATTGAAAATTTTCAATGCTTTTTTTTAT
>JACUUQ010000008.1 GCA_014859175.1 Lutibacter sp.
TTGGTCGGCCAAATCGAAAAGTGCTTTTTTCGGATAAGGAAATAAGGTAATTGGTCTTAATAAACCAACTTTTATTCCTTTAGCTCTTCCCAATTCAACGGCTTTTTGTGAAATTCGTGCACTTGAACCGTAAGCAACAATTAAATATTCAGCGTCGTCGCAGTTTATTTTTTCAAAACGCAAGTCCTCTTTTTCCATTTGTTCGTATTTTTTCATTAACCTACGAACCCTGGCTTCCATTTTTTCAGATTGTAAATCGAGTGACGTAATAATATTGCGTTCTCTTCCTTTTTTGCCGGTAACAGCCCAATCACCATTTTTTTCAATCAATTCCTCATTGGTCATTCTTGGTTTTTGTGGTTTAAGGACTACTTTTTCCATCATTTGGCCAATCAAACCATCAGAAAGAATTAAAACGGGAGCGCGGTATTTAAAGGCGATATCAAAAGCGTCTTCAACAAAATCGGCCATTTCCTGAACCGATGCCGGCGCCAAAACATACAATTTGTAATCTCCGTGTCCGCCACCTTTTACCGATTGGAAATAGTCGGCTTGTGAAGGCTGGATTGTTCCCAATCCCGGTCCGCCGCGCACAACGTTCACAATAACGGCTGGCAATTCTGCCCCTGCCAAATAGGAGATTCCTTCCATTTTTAAAGAAATTCCCGGACTTGATGAGGAAGTCATTGCTTTTTTTCCGGTGCTTGCGGCACCATAAACCATGTTTATGGCCGCTATTTCGCTTTCCGCCTGTAAAACAATCATTCCAGTCCTTAATTCGGGGCGTTCGGTCATTAAATATTCAATAATTTCTGTTTGTGGTGTAATTGGGTAACCAAAATAACCATCAACTCCAGCCCTAATTGCAGCTTCAGCCAATGCTTCGTTACCTTTCATTAATTTTAATTCTGACATTCTTCGCAGTGTTTAATTGGTTAGTCTGAAACTTTGATTCTATAAACGGAGATTGCTCTGTCCGGGCAAACAACGCCGCAATTTGTGCAGCCTGTGCAAGCTTCAGGATTTTTCATGTAAGCATAGTGGTAGCCTTTTCTGTTCACGTCTGTTGACATGCCAATCACGCCATCCGAACAAACAGGAATACAAACTTCACATCCCTTGCAGGTTTGTGTATCAACAACTATAGCTCCTTTTACTTTTGCCATATCAATAAATTTATAGGTGATTACTCTAATGTAATTTTATTATTCTCAAAGTTATGGGATAAATATTGTAAAAAGAATGATAAATATCAATAGCTGACCCTTGTCATAATCTTTGTAGAGATTTTAAATATGACATCAATAAAAAAAACACCTGAGTAGGTGTTTTTATTGAATTTTTATAAAATGCAATTTGTGTTACATTAATAAAGTGGTTTGTATTTTGTTGGATTTACCTCATTCATGATGCTGTAAATTGCTTCAAAAATATCTTCTTCATTTGGTTTTGAAAAATAATCGCCATCTGTTCCGTAAGCTGCTCTGTGCGGTTTTGCGGTTAACGTAACAGGTTTGCTGTCTAAATATTCGTAGGCATTTTGATTTTCCAGAATTTCATTCAACAGATAGGCGGAAGCGCCTCCGGGAACATCTTCATCAATAATGATTAAACGGTTGGTTTTTTGGATACTTTTCACCACATCTTTGCTGACATCAAAAGGCAGCAGACTTTGAACATCAATCAATTCAATATCAATATCAACCTGTTTTAAACTATTTATAACATCTTCCACTAATTTTAGGGTTGATCCGTAAGAAACTACGGTAATGTCCCTACCTATTTTAATGGTTTCAACAACACCGATGGGTGTTTTAAATTCGCCTAAATTATTGGGGAATTTTTCTTTAAGTCGGTAGCCATTTAAATTTTCCACAATTAATGCAGGTTCATCACATTCTAATAAAGTATTGTAAAATCCGGCAGCTTTTGTCATGTTTCTCGGAACCAAAATATTCATTCCCCGCAACAAATGCACAATAGCGCCCATTGGCGATCCGGAATGCCAGATTCCTTCCAAACGGTGGCCACGAGTTCGTACAATTAACGGCGCTTTTTGTTTGCCAACGGTTCTGTAATGAAGTGTCGCCAAATCGTCGCTCAGTATTTGAATGGCATACAATAAATAATCCAGATATTGAATTTCGGCTATTGGGCGCAATCCTCTTAGCGCCATACCTATACCTTGTCCGATAATCGTTGCTTCCCTGATTCCGGTATCGGCAACGCGAAGTTTTCCGTATTTTTCCTGAAGTCCGACAAGTCCCTGATTTACATCGCCAATATTTCCTGCATCTTCTCCAAAAATAAACAATTCGTTGTATTTTGAAAATAAGAAATCAAAGTTGTCTTTTATGATAATTCGTCCATCAACCATTTCAGCATTTGCATCATAAGTTGGCAAAACTTCTTTTACATGGCTTACTTTTTTATCGCTTTGGCTATATAAAAAGGAGCTAAAGTTTTGTTGTTCTTTTTTTAAATAACTGACAATCCACTGTTGAAGTTGCGATTTTTCTGCAGATTTTTCTTCCCTAACGTAAACAATGGCCTTTCTTGCAGCAACTAAAAGATCTTTTCTTGAAGTGTCCAGAACAACGGTCAAGTCATTTTTTAATTTAAGGATAAAAGATTTGTTGTGGCTTTTGTTCGCCAAATTCTCAAGTAATTGCAGCACTTTGGCTTTTTCTTCCTTAATCGGATTTAAAAATGCATTCCAAGCGTCTCTTCTGGCTTGATTGACCTCTTTTTTTGCATCTTTTTCAATGACAATCAATTCTTCTTCGGAATCAACAAAGCGAAGCAAATTATTGTTGCTGTCTTTTAATTCGAATTCAATAATCCAGTCGCGCATTTTGGCCAAACAGTCGTTTTGTTTTTCCCAAACCAAGCGTTCTTTGGTTTTATAGCGTTCGTGTGAACCGGAAGTTGAATGGCCTTGCGGCTGCGTTAAGTCTTTTACGTGAATTAATACCGGCACGTGCTCTTCACGGGCAATTTTTGCCGCTTTATTGTAAACGGAAATTAATTGCGGATAATCCCAGCCTTTTACCTCAAAAATTTCAAATCCGTCTTCGTTTTCATTTCGTTGAAATCCTTTTAATATCTCAGAAATACTTTCTTTGGTGGTTTGAAATTTTGCCGGAACAGAAATGCCGTAATCATCGTCCCAAACACTTATAATCATTGGAACCTGCAATACGCCGGCAGCATTTATGGCTTCAAAAAAAACACCTTCGGAAGTGCTTGCGTTTCCAATAGTTCCCCAAGAAACTTCATCCCCATTGTTCGAAAATTTCGGATTTTTTAATTCAGGAATATTTCGAAACATTTTTGAAGCCTTTGCAATACCGAGCATTCTTGGCATTTGGCCGGCAGTTGGCGAAATATCTCCGGTTGAATTGTATTGTTCTGTCAAGTTTTTAAAATGGCCGTTTTCATCCAGACTATGGGTTGCAAAATGACCGCCCATTTGTCGACCGCCCGACATAGGGTCGGCTTTGATATCAGCGTGCGCATAAAGTCCGGCAAAAAATTGCTGTGGGGTTAATTCGCCAATTGCCATCATAAAGGTTTGGTCGCGGTAATAACCCGACCTGAAATCGCCTTTTTTAAAGGCTTTTGCCATCGCCAGTTGCGGCACTTCTTTGCCATCGCCAAAAATTCCAAATTTTGCCTTTCCCGTTAAAACTTCTCTACGCCCCAAGTAACTGCATTCCCTGCTTATTACAGCAATTTGGTAATCGCGTAAGACTTCCTTCTTAAATTGATTGAATGATAACTGTTCTTGGTTGGTGGATGAAGATTTTACCTGCATATTTTTGATTTTTTTAGTAGGGGTAAAGTTACAAATTTAAATGGTAATTAAAATTGGGGTAAAAATGGGGCTATTATTAAATATTAGAAGTCAAATATCAAAAGTTTCCGGTTTAACGTTTCAAGTTTGAAAATTGGATAATTAACTTGAAACTCAATAAAACCCTCTTTTAGCGAAATTGTATATTTTTTTAGGGTTTAAAATAAGCACAAATCTAATTTTGGAGCTGTAACTTGGCTGTCCCAATTCCCAGCCCAAATTTGAATAAAATGGAAAATACACTTCTAAAATATCAGGTACAAAGTTCAATCTGGCGCCGCTATCATAGGCAAAGTAAACTTTTTCATTTTTATTTTTTACAAAACCAATATCATTATACGCTTCAATCCAGCGCCACAATCCAACGCTTGTGTTTATGGTTGTTAGCCATTGGTTTGCATAGGGAACGGGTAGTTTGGATTTAAATCCTCCTTCATTGATAATTATTTGTTGACTTAAAAAACCTGTAGTTTCCGATCTTCCCAAATAATCGTATTGAAATAAATAATCCGTTGGCCTGTCTAATGAAAAACTAAAAAAATCTGTTTCAGTGTTATTCGATAAAAACGCTCCTGCAAAAACTCTAAAATCAAATTGCCTGTTAGAGTCCGTCAGGATTCTATAATGTCCTGTCGCCGATATTTTGCTGAATTTATTTGCAACTTGAATTCCTCCCGCGAATCTTATGTCTTCTATAATATTTGGTTTTGAATAACCGTAACCTAAATTAAAAACATTGTATTTATTGGTTTCAATATGTTGTGTTTGTGTTGGGGATTTTTCCCTGTCAACTAAAAAATAAGAAGCATATATCGCGTTACTGCTAACATCTCTCAAGCTTTTTCGTTTAAATTCGAGTATTGTAAACGGACTAAAAGTTGTATAGGACAGGTTTTCGGCATAATCAAAACTGCTGCCTAAAATTCCTGCCAAAAATTTATTCACTTTTTTATTTTCAGGCAGGTATTCATAAAGCAAGCTAAATGAACCGGAAGGGGAATTGCTTTTTGTGCCGTAAGATGGCGTAATTTTGTATTGAAAACTTTTGTTTAGCAATGTTTTGTTAGAAATTGACATTCCTAAAATTACGCCATTATAAAAATTATATCTGGCTTCTGGCGTATAAAAAAACTGGTTGTAATAGGGGTTTTCTATATCCTTCATGAATTTTAGCTGCAGCGGCCTGTTAAATAAATTTCCGTCAATATTTTTCCAGTTATTTCTTAAATTATATTCTGGCAGATAGAACTCGTGATTTAATGATAATCTGTCAAAACCATTTGCGGGAATGGTTATTTTTGTCAAGGAATCTATGCCAACCAGCCATTTTTTATAAATAATTTCTTTATTATGGATGCCATACAACTGAACGGGTGCTGTAAAGTTTCGTTTATTTAAAATGCTAATTTCGAGTGAATCATTTTTTTTGACTATTTTTTTGATGGTATAATCAACTTTTTTGTTGGTGTTTAAATAATCTGTTTTAAACCATTCAATATCTTTGGGCGTATCAATCAGATTTAAAAATTTATCGCTTTGTGCGCTTTGTCCTGAATATTTTTCTGAAAAAACCTTAATGGCATTGAAGATTGTGGCTTCTCCCAAATAATTTTCCAAATAGCGAATGCCCAAACCCGCCTTATATTTATTTACAATTTTTCTGTTGAAATTTGAGAGGGAATCGGTTGGCATTGTTAATGGCTGGTCCAAGTTTTTTCTTGCCGCAAACTGATAAACAAAAGGGTATTTTTCGTTAAAATCAATTTTGGCCAGATTAAAGTTTTTTAGCACCCAAATTTTAGAAATATCGCCAATCGCTTTTACTTCAGGATAATATTTTTCAACATATTTAATCATTAAATAGATTTGCAAACCATCTGCAAGCCAAGCATCTTCTCTTTGGTTAAACAAAAAAACGTTGTCGATATATTTTCTGCTTAATATTTTAAACAGTTGAATGTCAAACTCAAAAGTGTCACTAAAGGGTTTTAAAAACGTAGGCAATTGGTTAAGCCCATAAACTGGATTTTTCTCATAATCAATTTTATTGATCAGCAATTTTTCATACGGATAGTCGCCTAAATAGGATTGAATAAAGGAAAGCTCTCTATTGATAATCTCTGTTTTAATGGCAGGATGCAATTTTTTCGAATCTAGGTTTGTAAGCAACTTAACCGGATTCGAATTATAGGCAACAAAATCATTTACTTTAGTGATGTTTAAGGCGATGTCCTGTCTGTTTTTTCCAACCAATTTATAGTTGTTAAAATTGGCGAAAGAATCAACGGAAACCGTTAAATCACTGTTCAGCGTATATTCCTTCGGCAATTTAATGTTGATCAGATAATTTGTAAAATCAACATACAAATCGTCCATATCCAGATTGTTTTGCAGCTGCCATTCGCCATCAAAAACTGCCGGAATTAAGTACCAATACCTTAAATTATAGCCAGTTTTGCTTGCGCCATAATTTGTAAACTTATCATTGGGGATTTTTATGGTATAAGTTGTAACTATTTTTATGGATTCCTTGGGTTTTAAAGGTTGCTTCAGATTGATTTTTAAAATATCAGGATTTTGTTCTGTAATTTCCCAAGTCACAAGATCGTAATTGACCGAAAAACTGTTTATTTTGGAGCTTCCTCTGTGCTTTTCGCTGGCGAAATGAAATGTTTTTGAATAATTTTCAATAAAACGATTGGCCAGCGGCGTATTTTTATCCTTGTAAGCATTTGCCCAATTGTGAAAATAAACGGCGTTTAAAGTACTGTCGGATTTGTTGTAAAAATTAATTTCCTGCTGTATTTTAAGCTCATTTGTTTGCGTATTTAAAACAGCAAGTATGGTGGTGCTGTTTGTTTGAGAATACAAAGTGTTCAAACAAAAAATACCGGATAAAAACGTTAAAAACAGCGTTTTTTTCAAGGTTTTACTTAAAAATTTGGACTTAAACTGTATTTTTTGTAGAAGGTGTTTATCACTTCCAAAACTTCTTCTTCCGTGTCAACGATTGAAATTAAATTGAGATCGTCCAAACTAATGGAGCCCTCATTCACCAACGTATTTTTAATCCAATCTATCAATCCCGACCAATATTTTGTGCCAACCAATACAATTGGAAATTTTCCGATTTTTTTAGTTTGAATTAAGGTGATTGCCTCAAAAAGTTCGTCCATGGTACCAAAACCTCCCGGCATTACCACAAATCCTTGGGAATATTTAATGAACATCACTTTACGGACAAAAAAGTAATCAAAATCCAAACTTTTATCTGAATCAATATACGGATTGTCATGTTGCTCAAAAGGCAATTCAATATTTAATCCAACGGAAGTTCCTTTGCCGCGATGCGCGCCTCTATTTCCTGCTTCCATAATTCCTGGGCCGCCGCCGGTCACAATGCCATATCCATTTATTGTTAAATTATAGGCAATATTTTCTGCCAATTTATAATATTCATGGTCTTCTTTTGTGCGCGCAGATCCAAAAATAGTGACACAAGGTCCAATTTTGCTGAGCCGCTCAAAACCTTCAACAAACTCGGCCATAATTTTAAATATGGCCCAAGAGTCGTTTGTTTTGATTTCATTCCACGTTTTTTGTTTGAATTTTTCCCTTATTTGTCTGTCCTCATTTGTCATAATTACGTTGTAATTTCTTTATTATTTGATAAAATTCTTTATTTATTTATTTATTTATTTATGGAAACCTGCGGGCTAATTTAATTCTTTTTTTAAGAATTTGGCCGTATAGCTTTTTTTATGTTTGCTTACTTCTTCCGGCGTTCCAAAACAAAGTAACTGTCCGCCCTTTTTTCCGCCTTCCATACCAATGTCAATCACGTGGTCGGCAAGTTTTACAACATCTAAATTATGTTCTATAACGAGAATTGTATTTCCTTTATTGGCTAATTTATTTAAAACTTCCATTAAAACGCGAATATCTTCAAAATGAAGCCCTGTTGTGGGTTCATCTAAAATATAAAAAGTGTTCCCGGTATCTTTTTTCGACAATTCCGAAGCCAGTTTTATGCGTTGCGCTTCTCCTCCGGAGAGTGTTGTGGATTGCTGTCCAAGTTTTATATAGCTTAAACCCACATCTTGGATTGTTTTCAGTTTTCTGTGGATTTTGGGAATGAGTTCAAAAAATGCCGTGGCTTCTTCGATGGTCATATTTAGCACATCGGAAATTGATTTTCCTTTGTATCTAATTTCCAATGTTTCTCTGTTGAAGCGTTTTCCCTGGCACGTTTCGCATTCCACATGAACGTCTGGCAAAAAGTTCATTTCAATCACGCGAACGCCGCCGCCTTCGCAGGTTTCGCAGCGCCCATCTTTAACGTTGAATGAAAACCGGCCTGGCTTGTAACCTCTTATGGCTGCTTCGCTTGTTTTGGCGAACAAATCCCTTATTTCGCTAAAAACACCGGTATAAGTGGCCGGATTTGAGCGTGGTGTTCTGCCAATTGGGGATTGGTCTATCGCAATTACTTTGTCAATATGTTCCAATCCTTCAATAGATTTGAAAGGCATCGGTTTTTTAACGCCATTGTAAATGTGTTCGTTTAAAATGGGGTATAAAGTTTCGTTGATTAAAGTCGATTTTCCGCTACCCGAAACACCGGTCACGCAAATTAATTTTCCCAGTGGAAATTCTACGGTAATATTTTTTAGATTATTGCCGGTAGCGCCTTTTAACACTATTTTATGTCCGTTTCCTGCACGTCGTTTTTTAGGTATTTCAATGGATTTTGTACCGTTTAAATAATCGGCCGTCAGTGTATGGTGCTGTTTCAGTTCTTCAAAAGTTCCCTCACTTACAATTTCCCCGCCGTGAATGCCTGCGCCCGGACCAATATCGAGCACAAAATCGGCATGCTGAATCATTTCTTTATCGTGTTCAACAACAATTACCGAGTTGCCGATATCGCGTAAATTCAACAGCGAATTTATTAATTTTTGGTTGTCGCGCTGGTGCAGGCCAATGCTAGGTTCATCTAAAATATAAAGCACGCCAACCAATTGCGAGCCAATTTGCGTGGCCAACCGAATGCGCTGTGCTTCGCCGCCCGACAGTGATTTTGAGCTTCTGTCGAGGGTTAAATAATCCAAGCCAACGTCCAATAAAAACTGAATTCTCGTTCTGATTTCTTTCAGTATTTCCGTTGCAATTTTTATTTGTTTTTCGGTTAATTTTTCTTCAATATTGGCAAACCAATTCGCAAGTTCATTGATGTCGAGTTGCGCCAATTCTGATATATTTTTTTCGTTGACCTTAAAATACAAGGCTTCTTTTTTCAGCCGTTTTCCATCGCAGGTTTCGCAATTGATCTCGTCCATAAATTCATTTGCCCAACGTTTTATGGAAGTGGAATCGCTTGTATTGTATTGGTTTTCAATAAAATGAATAATTCCTTCAAAATCAATTTCATAAGTTCGGGTAATTCCTGCCGTTTTTGAAATAATGTCGAATTTTTCGCTTCCGCCATTTAAAATGATTTCCAGCGCTTCAGCAGGTATTTTTGAAATAGGATCGCTTAATTGAAAATGATAACGGTCTGCAATTAACTGAAGCTGTTTAAAAATCCAGCTGTTTTTTTGCTCGCCAATGGGTTTTATTCCGCCATTTTTGATGGAAATTTTTGGATCCGGAATTATTTTTTTGATATTCACTTTATCTATTTTTCCCAATCCGCCGCAAGTTTCGCAGGCGCCTTTTGGAGAATTGAAAGAAAATGAATTTGGTTCGGGATTTGGGTAGGAAATTCCTGTGGTCGGACACATTAAATCGCTGCTGAAATAACGCGGATTGTTGGTTTCATGTTCCAGAATCATCACCACATTGTCACCGGAATATAAGGCTGTTGCAATGCTTTCTTCCACTCTTTTTTCCGATGCTTCATTCACTGTTAAGCGGTCAATCACAATTTCAATATCGTGTGTTTTATAACGGTCAAGGCGCATTCCTTTGGTAATTTCCATCAATTCTCCATCAACCCTCACGCGCACAAAACCTTGTTTTGAAATTTGTTCAAAAAGTTCTCTGTAATGCCCTTTCCTCGACTTAACAATAGGTGCCAAAATCACTATTTTTTTAGCTTCAAATTCCTTTAAAATAAGTTCTTTTATTTGCGTATCCGCATAACTTACCATTTTTTCATTGGTATTGTAAGAATAGGCATCAGCGGCTCTCGCATAAAGCAATCGCAAAAAATCGTAAATTTCTGTGATGGTTCCCACGGTGGAACGCGGACTTTTATTCGTTGTTTTTTGTTCAATGGAAATAACAGGCGAGAGGCCGTCAATTTTATCAACATCCGGCCGTTCCAAACCTCCTAAAAACTGTCTGGCATACGCCGAAAAAGTTTCAATATACCTGCGCTGGCCTTCCGCATAAATCGTGTCAAAAGCCAAAGACGATTTTCCGCTGCCGCTTAAACCAGTTATTACCACCAATTTTTCTCGGGGAATACGAACGTCAATATTTTTTAAATTGTGGACTCGCGCGCCCAAAACTTCAATATATTCTGTGTGTTTTGTCATTGGATTTTTGGAAAGTTGCAAAGTTAAAAAAATGTAGCTACAATTTTAGTATGCCAGCTCATCTTTATTTTGAAAATTAGTATATTGCGTCAAAATTATAGATTGTGGGCTGGATAGTTTCTTTGCGTCATTTTTTTGAAAAACACGGATTTGCGGTTTCCTCGAGATTTGCAGATAAATTGGGGATTGACGTATCCAATGTGCGCATATTTTTCATCTATATTTCCTTTATTACCTTGGGGTTTTCCTTCGGCATTTATTTAACGCTCGCTTTTTTATTGCGTTTGAAAGATATGGTTTACACCAAACGAAAATCTGTTTTTGATCTATAACAAAATGATATTTAAAAAAAAATTATACATTTCAATACTATTTTTTATTTCTGTTGTTTCAATAGGCGTAATTGGTTATATGATTCTTTCCGCAGCCAACTTTTTGGATGCCTTGTATATGACCATTATAACAATGACAACAGTTGGTTTTAGTGAAATACATCCTTTAAATGAACACGAAAAGATTTTTACCATTTTTTTAATATTAATAAGTATTATTGTTTACGCGTATTCCGTGACTGCTTTATCTGAATATTTGGTGAATGGGAAACTTCTTCAACTTTTAAAATCAAGAAAGGTGCAACGAAAAATTCAAAATTTAAAAAGCCACACAATTGTTTGTGGTTATGGGCGTAATGGCAAACAAGCCGTTATAAAATTAAAGAACTTTAAGATGCCTTGCGTTGTGATTGAAAAAGACAAAGCCCTGATTGAACAACTTGAGCGCGACAATATTTTGTATGTTGAAGGTGATGCAACCCAAGACGAATCTATACAAAAGGCTGCTGTGCACAATGCCAAAAGTTTAATTACGGCTTTGGCTTCTGATGCCGACAATTTGTTTGTGGTGCTTTCTGCCAGGCAGTTAAATAAAGAAATGATTATTATTAGCAGGGCTTCAAATGAATCGTCCATCAATAAATTAAAAATTGCCGGGGCAAACAATATTATCATGCCCGATAAAATTGGCGGAATGCATATGGCATCATTGGTGGTTACGCCAGATTTGGTTGAATTTGTGGAAAGACTCACAATTCTTGAAGAAGGTTCTACAAATTTGGAAGAAATCTCTGTAAATGGGTTGCACACTGAATTTTTAAACAAAACCATCCGGGATTTGGATTTAAGACGTAAAACAGGCTGTTCTGTAATAGGTTTTAAAACCGCAACTCATGAATATGTGATAAACCCGGAATCAGATACAAAATTAACAGCGGATTCTAATTTAATTGTACTGGGAAGACCCAGTCAAATTAAAAAATTACGTGAAATATTATAATGCTCATTTATAGCTACTTAGTAAATAAAAATCAAGTTTAAGGCAAAAAATTTGTGGCAAGCTTTTTTTTTTAGCATCTTGGAGGCTTTTTAGAGCTATTTTAACCAACTGACAAACTATGACTTCAAAATTATTGATACCTATTCTGCTGCTGTTTACTGCAGCTTCATTTTCTCAAAATCTTACCGTAAATGAAAATATCGTAAATCCATCCAGCTTAATTAATGATGGGATTCTTGAAGTTAAAGTGCATGGCGGCACACCTCCTTACACCTATAAATGGAGCCACCAAAGCACTCCGTTAACTTCCAATAAAGCTTTCGGTTTGGTGGAAGGCGTTCCTTATAGCGTTGTAATAACCGATTCTATTGGCAATACGGTTACCAAAAAATATAAAGTTCCTATGCAAAATATTTCGGAGCGATTTAACGGAACTTTTACGCCGGTTGTAAACGGCATCGCCATGGTTTTGTTTTGGGATCCTTTTTCCGCAGTTGGAATTTATGATCCTAATGTATATGTTGAGAAAAAAAATATTCCTATTCCAGGTTGGAGTCCGGGCATTAAAGGGGAATTTTTGATTAAAAAATGGCTAATTCAAGATGGCGAAAAAGTTAAGGAAGGTGATACCATCGCCATTATTTCAAGAGGAGGAAGCGACATAGTTGGAAGGGCTTTTGTGGACGGTACTTTAAAACACCTGGCAATAGAAGGCGGGTCTATTTACAATTCTGAAAAAAAGGGGGATGTTATTGAGGAAGGAGCACATAATTATGCCGCGGTGGTTTATGATGAAAAAATACCGTTGCTTCATCCAAATGGTGACCTCCAAAAAAAGCATATTCCTTTTATTGTGATTTGGCTGTCTATTGGCGCATTGTTTTTCACCATTCGAATGGGCTTTATAAATATTAAAGGATTTAAACACGCCATTGATTTGGCACGCGGAAAGTATGATGATCCAAATGCTCCCGGACAAGTTACGCATTTTCAGGCGCTGGCAACAGCTGTTTCTGGCACTGTTGGTTTGGGAAATATTGCCGGAGTTGCAGTTGCGATTTCTTTAGGTGGCGCCGGAGCAACTTTTTGGATTATTCTTGCCGGATTGTTGGGAATGTCTTCAAAATTTGTGGAATGTACTTTAGGCGTAAAATATCGTGATATCGCTTCTGACGGAAGGGTTTTTGGAGGTCCGATGAATTATTTGCGTAAAGGATTGGAAAAACAAAATAAAAAGGTATTGGGTAAAGTTTTAGCTGGTGTATTTGCTGTTTTATGTGTTGGAGCCTCATTTGGTGGCGGTAACATGTTTCAGGCAAATCAGGCCTTTGAAGCAGTTTCCGGACAAATTCCTGAACTTGCAGGCCACGGATTTTATTTTGGCGTCATTATTTCTTTGCTTGTTGCCGCAGTTATTGTTGGCGGAATTAAAAGTATTGCCAAGGTTACCGAAAAAATAGTTCCCATTATGGCTTCTATTTATGTGATTGCCTGTTTGGCGGTAATTTTTATCAATATAGAAAATATAGGGCCGGCATTTGCGGCAATTTTTGACGGCGCATTTAGTCCATCAGCCTTAAAAGGTGGCGTTATAGGTGTTTTGATTATAGGTTTTCAAAGAGCTGCTTTTTCTAATGAAGCAGGTGTTGGGTCTGCTGCTATCGCCCACAGTGTTGCAAAAACAAACAATCCCCCTTCTGAAGGATTTGTTTCCCTGTTAGAACCTTTTATTGACACCGTGGTGGTTTGTACGCTAACGGCTTTGGTATTAATTTTTACCGGTAAACATGAAGTTGTTGGTATGGGTGGCGCGCAATTGACTTCTGATGCTTTTGGCACCGTAATTTCCTGGTTCCCTTACGTATTGACTGTCGCCATATTTTTATTTGCTTTTTCTACCATGATTTCCTGGTCTTACTACGGAATGCGCGCCTGGTCTTATTTATTCGGGAAAAGCAAAAAAGCGGAAATGGTTTATAAAATGTTTTTTTTAATTTTTGTTGTGGTTGGCGCTTCCGTTAGTTTGGGCGCTGTTTTAGATTTTTCTGATATGATGATTCTTGCCATGGCGTTTCCAAATATAATCGGACTCTATATAATGTCTGGTGAAGTAAAAGTGGATTTAAATGAATACTGGCGCAAACTGAAAGCCGGCGAACTTTACAAAGCCCAAAGGCTGGCTAAAAAATAATAAATAATAGATGAATCTCATAAAATCCCATTTCAGGTACACTAAAAGTCAAAGAAATGGGATTTTCTTTTTGCTAATTTTTATCGTTTTTCTTCAAGGCATTTTCTTTTTTGTTGATTTTTCTTCGGATGAAAATACTGCAGTTTCCCAAACAGAAATTTTGGCTTTTCAGCAGGAAATGGATTCGTTGAAAAATGTGGCATCAGCAAAAAACATTCCTAAAATTTATCCTTTCAACCCTAATTTTATTACCGATTTTAAAGGACATCAACTTGGAATGAGCACCATTGAAATTGATAAATTGCTGGCGTTTAGGGAACAGGGAAAATTCATCAATTCAACGAAGCAATTTCAAGAAATAACCGGGGTAAACGACAGTTTATTGGCGGTTATGAGTCCGTATTTTAAATTTCCGGAATGGATTTCTTCAGGAAAAACCATAAAAATGCCAATTCCGAAGAATATTGTTGAAAAATCAATTCAGAAGAAAGACATCAATGCTGCTTCCGCAGAAGACTTAATAATTGTTAACGGAATTGGGGAAAAACTGGCGAAACGCATCATTGATTACCGCACAAAATTGCAGGGATTTTCTTTTAATTACCAAATATTTGAGGTTTGGAATTTAGACAAAGAAGTTGCCGAAAAAGTGTTACAATATTTTGAAGTCACAAACCCGCCTGTAATTCAAAAAATAAATGTCAACACCGCCACTTTTAAGGAAGTGTTGGCCATTGTTTATCTGGATTATGAACTTACCAAAAAAATCTTCAATTATAAAAATCAAGTTGCTGAAATACAATCCATTGAAGAACTGAAAAAAATTGATGGATTTCCGCTCGAAAAATTTAACAGAATAACCTTATATTTGGACGCTAAATAATAGCACTAATATTTTAAGCGAACAGCCTTTATGAATAGTATGTATTTTACAGAAGAACACCAAGCATTCAGAAAAAGTTTTCAGGATTTTTTACAAAAGGAAGTCGTTCCCCATATTGATAAATGGGAAAAAACTGGCACCATTGAAAGGTTTATCTGGAAGAAATTTGGGGAAATGGGCTATTTGGGATTAAACGCTTCCGAAGAATTTGGCGGATTAGGTTTGGATATGTTTTACACCGTGATATTGTTGGAAGAACTTCAAAAAGTGAATTCAGGAGGTTTTGCGGCAGCTATTTGGGCTCACGTATATTTGGCGATGACCCATTTGGAAAAAGAAGGCAGCGAAGCCATAAAAAGGAAATATTTAACGGCAAGCATTGAGGGCGAAAAAATTGGATGTCTGTGCATTACAGAACCTTTTGGAGGTTCCGACGTTGCGGCAATGAGAACAACGGCAGAAAAAATAGGCGACACTTATGTAATTAACGGCTCAAAAACCTTCATTACCAACGGTGTTTATTCAGATTATTTGATTGTGACTGCAAAAACAAATCCGGCAGCCAAAGCCAAAGGCATCAGTATTTTTATTTTGGATAGAAATACCCCTGGAATTTCGGCGACAAAGCTGAATAAATTGGGATGGAGGGCTTCAGACACCGCCGAAATTGCTTTCGATAATGTAGTAATTCCAGCCGAGAATTTAATGGGTAATGAAGGAAAAGGGTTTCAATATTTGATGAATCATTTTGCGTTGGAGCGTTTGGTGATGGGAATTAATGCGCACGCAAGATCGGAATATGCTTTAGACTATGCCATCAAATATATGGCAGAACGCCAGGCTTTCGGAAAAACAATTGATCAGTTTCAGGCATTGCGACATAAAATCGCCGATTTGGCCAGTGAAGTTGAAATGTGCAAAGAATTTAATTATTCCGTAGCCAAAAGATTGAATGAAGGGCAATACATTGTAAAAGAAGCGACTATGTCTAAATTGGTTTCCACTAAAATAGCCGATAAAGTAATTTACGAATGTCTGCAATTTTTGGGCGGTTACGGTTATATGGAAGATTACCCGATGGCAAGATTGTTAAGAGACAGTAGGTTAGGACCAATAGGAGGCGGAACTTCTGAGATTTTGCGTGAAATTATCGCAAAAATAATTATCGATAAAAAAGAGTACAAAGCAACAATATAATTGTTGAGATGATTTTTTTTAAAAATATATGGCACATATTATATTTAGATGTATATTTGCAAACCAAAATTAAAAAAGGAACAGTTTGAAAGGAGGTGCTAAACTATGTTAATTATACCAGTAAAAGACGGAGAAAATATTGATAGAGCGTTAAAACGTTATAAAAGGAAATTTGATCGGACAAAAACGATGAAAAATCTACGTGCACGTAAACAGTTCATAAAACCATCAGTAACAAATCGTGCTAAAAACATAAAAGCCAAGTATGTTCAAAATTTAAGAACAAACGAAGAGCAAGGTTAATTTTTTAACCAATTTCATAAACCGTTAGTAAATACAAATAACAATTCGTAAATTTGTGTACTAACGGTTTTTTTATGCCCATAACCTCGTTTCTGAATTACCTAGCTTTAGAAAAAAAATATTCGCATCACACCATTACGGCGTATCAAAATGATTTGAATTCGTTTCAAATATTTTGTGACCAGGAATATGGCGATGAGAGCATCGCGAATGTTAATTATGCGCAAATCAGAAACTGGATTGTGAGTTTGGTAAATGCGAAAATCACCAACCGCACCATCAACAGAAAAGTTTCTTCCTTAAAATCATTTTACAAGTTTCTTCAAAAAACCAAACAGATAGAGGCAAGCCCTTTGGTGAAACATCAGGCTTTAAAAGTGTTGAAACAGGTTCAGGTTCCTTTTTCGGAAAAGGAAATTTTTAAGGTGCTTGACACATTGGATGACGGCGATTTTGAATCGGTTCGAAATAAATTAATGGTCGAATTGTTTTATTCCACAGGAATGCGAAGAAACGAGTTGATTAACATTAAAATTACCGATATTGATTATGTTAATGAAACTGTTAAAGTGTTGGGAAAGCGGAATAAGGAACGTTTTATTCCGTTATTAAAAACAGTGAAGGAGTCCTTAATGAAATATAGTGCCATCAGGGAAAATCTTGAGATTAAAGAACCTTATTTATTTTTAACAAAAAACGGCAAAAAAATATATGATACGCTTGTGTATCGCACAATAAATAATTATTTTAGTGCGGTGTCATCAAAAGCAAAGAAAAGCCCTCACGTAATAAGGCATTCTTTTGCAACACACCTGCTTAATGAAGGTGCTGATTTAAACGCGGTAAAAGAATTGCTTGGACATTCTAGTTTAGCGTCAACACAAATTTACACCCACAGTAGTTTGGGTAAATTAAAGGAAGTATATAACCAGGCCCACCCAAGAAGCCAAAAAAACTGATTTATTATGAAAGTATTTGTACAATCTGTGAATTTTAATGCGGATAAGGATCTTATTGATTTTATTGAGAAAAAAGTAACCGGTTTAGAGAAGTATTATGATAAAATTGTAGATTCAGAAGTGTTTTTAAAAGTGCAACAAACAAGTGAAAAAGAAAATAAAACAGTTGACATTAAAATTAACATTCCAGGGAATGACATTGTAGTTAAAAAACAATGCAAAACATTTGAAGAAGGCACTATGGTTGCAGTAGATTCATTAAAAAGAAAATTGACAAAAGAGAAAGAAAAAGTACGTGATAAATAAAATAATAAAAATTATCATAAAAGCTTTGTTTAAAAAATAAAACTTTAATACATTTGCAGTCCGTTAGAAATAGCGGACTTCTTTTGTGGAGTAAAAAGCCGATGTAGCTCAGCTGGCTAGAGCAGCTGATTTGTAATCAGCAGGTCGTGGGTTCGAGTCCCTCTATCGGCTCTTTGAAATTTTAAATATGCTTGGGAGTAAATATTTTGATTTAATTTGAGATGTTTATAAAATGGGACTAGAAGTTTATCCTGAGCGCAGTCGAAGGGAGTCCCTCTATCGGCTCTTTGAAAGAGAAAAACGCTAAGGAAAGTAAATGTTTGATTTTTTAAATATTTACGAAATATGAAAATAAGTTCATCCTTTGTGCAGTCGAAGAAAGTATCTATCGGCCAGATCTTTGAAAAATGGTGAGATACTCAAGTGGCCAACGAGGGCAGACTGTAAATCTGCTGCGCAAGCTTCGAAGGTTCGAATCCTTCTCTCACCACAATTGTTTTATGGCAATATAAAGCATAGGGAATTGAAAAAAATATTGCGAGAGTAGCTCAGTTGGTAGAGCTTCAGCCTTCCAAGCTGACTGTCGCCGGTTCGAGCCCGGTCTCTCGCTCTTTTTTTGCCGGTGTAGCTCAGGGGTAGAGCGTTTCCTTGGTAAGGAAGAGGTCATGGGTTCAATTCCCATCATTGGCTCAAAATAAGAATTGAAATTAACACTATATATAACTAAGATTTAAAAATTAAAATTTAATAATCATGGCAAAAGCAACCTTTGATCGTTCAAAACCACATTTAAACATCGGGACAATTGGACACGTTGATCACGGTAAAACAACTTTAACAGCTGCTATTACTGTAGTATTAGCAGAAAAAGGATTTTGTGAAATAAAAAACTTTGATCAAATTGATAATGCTCCAGAGGAGAAAGAAAGAGGTATCACTATCAATACCGCACACGTAGAGTATTCTACAGCAAATCGTCACTATGCCCACGTTGACTGTCCAGGTCACGCGGATTACGTGAAAAACATGGTAACAGGTGCTGCGCAAATGGATGGTGCTATCATCGTAGTTGCTGCAACAGATGGTCCAATGCCTCAAACTAGAGAGCATATCTTATTAGGCCGTCAGGTAGGTATTCCAAGATTGGTTGTATTCATGAATAAAGTGGATATGGTTGATGATGAGGAATTATTGGAATTGGTAGAAATGGAAATCAGAGACTTATTGTCTTTCTATGACTATGATGGTGACAATACGCCAGTTATTCAAGGTTCTGCTTTGGGAGCTTTAAACAAAGAGCCAAAATGGATGGAAAAAATCATTGAATTGATGGACGCTGTTGATACTTGGATTGAATTACCATTACGTGATATTGATAAACCATTCCTTATGCCAGTTGAAGATGTGTTCTCAATTACTGGTCGTGGAACAGTTGCAACAGGACGTATTGAAACAGGAATCGCAAATACTGGTGATGTTGTTGACATTATTGGTATGGGTGCTGAAAAATTAACTTCTACCATTACAGGAGTTGAAATGTTCCGAAAAATATTAGATAGAGGTGAGGCAGGAGATAACGTTGGACTTTTATTAAGAGGTATTGCAAAAGAAGATATCAAAAGAGGTATGGTAATTTGTAAACCAAAATCTGTAACACCACACGGTAAATTTAAAGCGGAAGTTTACGTTCTTAAAAAAGAAGAAGGTGGTCGTCACACACCATTCCACAACAACTACCGTCCACAGTTCTATGTTAGAACAACAGATGTAACTGGTACAATTTCTTTACCAGAAGGTGTTGAAATGGTTATGCCCGGTGATAACTTAACAATAAAAGTAGATTTACATCAACCAATCGCATTAAACGTAGGTTTACGTTTTGCAATCCGTGAAGGCGGCAGAACAGTTGGTGCAGGTCAGGTTACTGAATTATTAGATTAATTAAATACACCTGATACAAGATAAATTATAGGTGCTTCTTTTAAGAGGGGCACCTTAAATTTACGGGTGTAGCTCAGTTGGTAGAGCACTGGTCTCCAAAACCAGGTGTCGGGAGTTCGAGTCTCTCCACCCGTGCTAATAAATAAAATGTGGTGCGAGAAGTTTATCCTGAGCGCAGTCGAAGGAAGTCTCTCCACCCGTGCTAATAAACAAAAGTGGTTCGAGAAGTTTATCCTGAGCGTAGTCGAAGGAAGGCTCTCCACTCATGCGAATAATAAAAAGTGGCGCGAGAAGTTAATCCTGAGCATAGTCTAAGGAAGTTTTTCTACACGATTAAAATTTTAAAAAATGAATTTAATCAATTACATCAAAGACTCATTTGAAGAGTTACGCAATAAGGTGTCTTGGATTTCTTGGGAAGAAGCTCAAAAATCGACTGTTGTTGTTGCAATATTTACCATATTATTCGCAATAGCGGTATTTGCTGTAGATAAAGTTTTTCAAGCAGGTTTAACTGAATATTTTAAACTGTTTTAATTAGTAAAAGTTAGTATGACAGATTCTGTTAAAAAATGGTATGTTGTTAGAGCAATCGGAGGACAAGAGAATAAGGTGAAAACTTATATTGAGAACGAGATTGCCCGTTTAGGCATGACTGACTATGTTGATAGAGTTCTTGTTCCTTCAGAAAAAGTTATTCAAGTGCGTAATGGAAAAAAAATAAACAAAGAACGCGTTTATTTTCCCGGTTATGTAATGATTGAAGCAAACTTAAGTGGTGAACTTCCACACATCATTAAATCAATACCTGGTGTTATCGGATTTTTAGGCGAAGTCAAAGGCGGAGATCCCGTACCTATGAGAAAGTCTGAAATAAACCGAATGCTAGGTAAGGTTGATGAGTTATCAGTTCAAAATGATAATGTTGCAATTCCGTTTACTGTTGGAGAAACCGTAAAAGTAATTGACGGGCCATTTAATGGTTTTGACGGCACTATCGAAAAAATAAATGAAGAAAAACGTAAACTTGAAGTTATGGTTAAGATTTTTGGCAGAAAAACGCCATTGGAATTAAGCTATATGCAAGTTGAAAAAATTTCATAATTGTTACAGAAATAATGGAGATATTATGCATTGGCTTCCAATTTATGCATAATATATAATTTAAGATTTAAAGATGGCAAAAGAAATTAGTAAAGTAGTAAAATTACAGGTTAAAGGAGGTGCTGCAAACCCATCACCACCAGTTGGACCTGCTTTGGGTGCTGCCGGAGTTAATATTATGGAGTTTTGCAAGCAATTTAATGCAAGAACCCAAGACAAACAAGGAAAGATTTTACCAGTAGCAATTACTGTTTATAAAGATAAATCCTTTGAGTTTGTTGTAAAAACACCACCAGCGGCCATGCAAATTATGGAAGCTGCTAAAGCAAAAAAAGGGTCTTCTGAGCCTAACCGTAACAAGGTGGCAACAGTAACCTGGGATCAATTAAGAGTGATCGCTGAAGATAAAATGAAAGATTTAAATGCATTTACAATCGAGTCGGCTATGCTTATGATGGCTGGTACAGCACGCTCAATGGGTGTTAATGTAAGTGGAGATGCTCCTATAAAAAAATAAAACAGTTATTAAAATGGCAAAATTAACTAAAAAGCAAAAAGAAGCACATGCGAAGATTGATAAAAATCAAGCATATTCTTTAAAAGACGCTTCCGCTTTAGTAAAAGAAATTACAAGTGTAAATTTCGATGCATCTATTGATATAGCTGTTAGATTGGGTGTAGATCCACGTAAAGCAAATCAAATGGTTAGAGGCGTGGTTACATTACCGCACGGAACCGGAAAAGATGTTAAAGTGTTGGCATTGGTAACACCAGATAAAGAAGCTGAAGCTCTAGAAGCAGGCGCTGATTATGTTGGATTGGATGACTACCTTCAAAAAATTAAAGATGGTTGGACTGATGTGGATGTTATTATCACTATGCCAAGTATTATGGGTAAATTAGGTCCTTTAGGTCGTATTTTAGGACCAAGAGGTTTGATGCCAAACCCTAAAACTGGTACAGTTACTATGGACGTTGCAAAAGCAGTAAGGGAAGTAAAGGCTGGTAAAATTGACTTTAAAGTTGATAAAACCGGTATTGTGCATGCAGGTATTGGGAAAGCATCATTTGATGCCGAACAAATTATTGACAATGCACATGAAATCATCAATACTTTGATAAAACTTAAGCCTACAACGGCAAAAGGAACTTATGTCAAAAGTATTTATCTTTCAAGTACAATGAGCCCTGGAGTGAATATTGACACTAAATCAGTTTAATTAAAGTTAAAACTTAGTAATTATGACGAGAGAAGAAAAATCACAAGTAATAGAAGCTTTAACAACCAAGTTAACTGAAGGTAAAATTATATATTTTGCAGATATATCAGGGTTAAACGCTTTACAAACATCAAATTTACGAAGAGCTTGTTTTAAAGCAAACATAAAACTTGCAGTAGTAAAAAATACATTGCTTGGTAAAGCAATGGAAAAATCTGATAAAGATTTCGGAGATTTACCTTCGATATTAAAAGGAAACACTTCTTTAATGATATCTGAAACAAGTAACGCTCCAGCGAAATTAATTAAAGATTTCAGAAAAAAGTCTCTTATTCCTTTATTGAAAGGTGCTTATGTTGAAGAAGCAATCTATATTGGTGACAACCAGTTAGAATCTTTGGTTAACATAAAATCTAAAGAACAAGTTATTGGAGATATCATTACCTTATTACAATCGCCTGCTAAAAATGTTATTTCAGCATTGCAATCAGGAGGTAATAAATTATCTGGTATTCTTACAACATTATCAGAGAAATAAATACGTGCACTAATAAACTAAATAATAAAATTTAAACAAAGAGAAATGGCAGATTTAAAAGATTTCGCAGAGAAACTTGTTAACTTAACAGTTAAAGAAGTAAATGAGTTGGCTAAAATATTAAAAGATGAATACGGTATTGAGCCAGCAGCAGCAGTAGCGGTTGCAGGTCCTGCATCAGCAGGCGGAGGAGATGACGAAGCAGAAGCAAAAACTGAATTCGACGTAATTTTAAAAGCAGCTGGTGATTCTAAATTGGCAGTGGTTAAATTGGTTAAAGAATTAACCGGTTTAGGTCTAAAAGAAGCTAAAGCTATTGTTGATGCTGCACCAGCACCAATAAAAGAAGGTATTTCTAAAGATGAAGCTGAAGGATTAAAAGCAGCATTAGAAGAAGCCGGAGCTGAGGTTGAGCTTAAATAAGCTTTCATTAGCTAACACAATTTAAGGTTTAGGTCTGGGTGAAAGCCTCAGACCTAAACCGCTTTGTGTATATATTCGTTCTTATATTTTATATTGTTTTATTAACCTAAAGTTTTTGTCCATTGGCAACAAAAAAAATCACCGAAAGAATAAACTTCGCATCAGCTAAAATGGTAATAGATTATCCCGATTTCTTGGATATTCAGGTAAAATCATTTCAAGATTTTTTTCAACTAAAAACCAAAGCTGACGAAAGAAGTACCGAAGGATTATATAAAACCTTCCTCGATAACTTCCCAATTAGTGATACTCGTAACCAATTTGTGTTAGAGTTCTTGGACTACTTTGTAGATCCGCCTAGATATTCAATTCAAGAATGTATCGAAAGAGGTTTAACTTATTGCGTGCCTTTAAAAGCGCGTTTAAAGCTATATTGCACTGATCCTGAACACGAAGATTTTGAAACGATTGTACAAGATGTTTATCTTGGCACAATTCCATATATGACGCATAGCGGTACCTTTGTTATCAATGGCGCCGAAAGGGTTGTAGTTTCTCAATTACATCGTTCACCGGGTGTATTCTTCGGACAATCATTCCACGCAAATGGAACAAAATTATATTCAGCAAGGGTAATTCCTTTTAAAGGTTCCTGGATAGAATTTGCAACTGATATCAATCAGGTAATGTACGCTTATATTGATAGAAAGAAAAAATTACCGGTAACCACCTTGTTCAGAGCCATTGGTTATGAACGAGATAAAGATATTTTGGAGATTTTTGATCTTGCGGAAGAAATTAAAGTTTCTAAAAGCGGATTGAAAAAATACATCGGCAGAAAACTGGCCGCCCGTGTTTTAAAAACTTGGTTTGAAGATTTTGTTGATGAAGATACCGGCGAAGTTGTTTCTATTGAAAGAAATGAAATCGTATTGGACAGAGATACCATTTTAGAAAAAGATCAAATTGAAGAAATTATTGAATCAGGAACCAAAACAATCCTGCTTCATAAAGAAGATAATGAAATGGCCGATTATGCCATTATTCACAATACCCTGCAAAAAGATCCAACAAACTCTGAAAAAGAAGCTGTTGAACATATTTACAGACAGTTGCGTAACGCTGAACCGCCAGATTTCGAAACTGCAAAAGGTATTATCGATAAATTATTCTTCTCAGAACAACGTTACAATTTAGGTGAAGTTGGCCGTTACAGAATGAACAAAAAGTTAGGATTGGATGTATCTGTTGATGCTAAAGTTTTAACGAAAGAAGATATTATTACCATTATCAAAAACTTGATAAAATTAGTCAATTCAAAAGCGGAAGTGGATGATATTGACCATTTATCAAACCGTCGTGTACGTACTGTTGGCGAGCAATTGGCCAGTCAGTTTGGCGTAGGTCTTTCCCGTATGGCAAGAACCATTCGTGAACGTATGAATGTACGTGATAATGAGGTGTTTACACCAATTGATTTGATAAATGCAAAAACGTTGTCATCTGTCATCAATTCATTTTTTGGAACAAACCAATTGTCTCAATTTATGGACCAGACAAATCCATTGGCTGAAATTACGCACAAACGAAGATTATCGGCACTAGGACCTGGAGGTTTATCCAGAGAAAGAGCAGGTTTCGAGGTTCGTGACGTTCACTTTACGCACTATGGCCGTTTATGTCCAATTGAAACGCCAGAGGGTCCAAATATTGGTTTGATTTCCTCTTTGGCAGTTTTTGCAAAAGTGAATAATTTAGGATTTATTGAGACGCCTTACAGAAAGGTAACCAATGGTAAGGTAAATATTACTGATGAACCAGCGTATTTAAGTGCTGAAGAAGAAGAAGGAATGAAATTTGCCCAGTCAAATCTTCCTTTAGACACCGAAGGCAATTTTGTAAACGACAAAGTGATTGTTCGTGAGGAGGCAGATTATCCGGTAGTTGACCCAAAAGCGGTGAATTTTATGGATGTGGCGCCTAACCAAATTGCTTCAATATCGGCTTCTTTAATTCCGTTTTTGGAACATGATGATGCAAACCGTGCGTTGATGGGATCGAATATGATGCGTCAGGCAGTTCCATTAATCAGTCCGGAAGCGCCAATTGTTGGTACCGGATTAGAAAGAAGGGTTGCAAAAGATTCACGTATTTTAATCAATGCTGAAGGTTTGGGTACTGTAGAGTATGTTGATGCCAACACCATTAAAATTAAATATGACAAAACTGATGAAGAGCGTATGGTTAGCTTCGACAGCGACAGCAAAACATACAATTTAATCAAGTTCAGAAAAACAAACCAAGGAACTTCAATCAACTTAAAACCGATTGTTAAAAAAGGCGACAGGGTTGAAGAGGGGCAGGTGCTTTGTGAAGGTTATGCCACACAAAACGGTGAATTGGCTTTGGGAAGAAATATGAAAGTGGCTTTTATGCCTTGGAAAGGGTACAACTTTGAGGATGCAATTGTGATTTCTGAAAGAGTTGTAAAAGAGGACATTTTTACCTCGATTCACATTGACGAATATTCATTGGAAGTTAGAGACACCAAATTAGGTGCGGAAGAATTGACAAACGACATTCCTAACGTTTCAGAAGAAGCTACAAAAGATTTGGATGAAAACGGAATGATCCGTATTGGCGCAGAAGTAAAACCGGGAGATATTTTGATCGGTAAAATTACGCCTAAAGGAGAATCTGATCCAACACCTGAAGAAAAATTATTAAGAGCAATTTTTGGCGACAAAGCCGGTGATGTAAAAGATGCTTCGTTAAAAGCTTCTCCATCATTGCGTGGGGTTGTAATTGACAAGAAGTTGTTTGAGCGTGCCGTAAAAGATAAATCAAAAAGAGCAAAAGATAAAATTAGCATTACCAATTTAGAGCACAAATATTCTTCGAAATTGGAGGATTTACGTACCGTTTTAACCGAAAAATTATTCAACCTAATAAGCGGAAAAACTTCTCAGGGAGTGATGAACGATTTGGGTGAAGAAATTCTTCAGAAAGGTAAAAAGTTTACGCTAAAAATGCTGAATGCAGTTCCTGATTTTGCTTATTTAACAAGAGGCGTTTGGACTACGGATGACCAAATCAATGTACTTGTTAATGAATTGATTCACAATTATAAAATAAAAGTGAATGATTTACAAGGATCTTTGCGTCGTGAGAAATTTACAGTTTCAGTTGGTGATGAATTGCCTGCAGGAATTTTAAAACTTGCCAAAATTTACATCGCTAAAAAACGTAAGTTAAAAGTGGGCGATAAAATGGCTGGACGTCACGGAAACAAAGGTATTGTTGCACGTATTGTTCGCGCAGAAGATATGCCATTCTTAGAAGATGGAACCCCGGTTGATATCGTGTTGAACCCGCTTGGTGTGCCTTCACGTATGAATATCGGACAAATTTATGAAACGGTTCTTGGATGGGCTGGCCAGAAACTTGGAAAAACATTTGCAACACCAATTTTTGATGGTGCAAAAATAAGCGAGATCAACCAGTTAATTGAAGATGCCGGAATTCCAAAACATGGCCATACTTACTTATATGATGGTGGCACAGGAGAACGTTTTGACCAACCTGCAACTGTAGGCGTTATTTATATGATCAAATTAGGCCATATGATTGATGACAAAATGCACGCACGTTCAATTGGACCATACTCATTAATTACACAACAACCATTGGGCGGTAAAGCACAATTTGGAGGTCAGCGTTTTGGTGAGATGGAGGTTTGGGCACTTGAAGCTTATGGTGCATCAAGCACATTAAGAGAAATCTTAACAGTAAAATCGGATGATGTTTTGGGAAGAGCCAAAACGTATGAGGCTATTGTAAAAGGTGATGATATGCCAGAACCAGGATTGCCAGAATCATTTAACGTATTAATGCACGAGCTTAGAGGTCTTGGATTGGACGTTAGGTTAGAGGAATAACAAAAACGATAGTCAGGAGGTTTTACACCTTCTGGCTATTTATACTATTTTTACATTTTTAAATTCGAACCCATTATTAATATATTATGGCCAGAAAAACCGATAATAAATACACTGTAAAAAAATTCAATAAAATTTCTATTGGTTTGGCATCTCCTGAAGTAATTCTTGAGAAATCAAACGGAGAAGTTTTAAAACCGGAAACTATAAATTACCGAACTCACAAGCCTGAAAGAGACGGATTGTTTTGTGAGCGAATTTTTGGACCAATAAAAGATTTTGAATGTGCTTGCGGAAAGTACAAGAGAATTCGCTATAAAGGAATAGTTTGCGACCGTTGCGGTGTTGAAGTAACCGAGAAAAAAGTTCGTAGAGACAGAGTAGGACACATTAATTTGGTGGTTCCTGTTGCCCATATCTGGTATTTTAGATCATTGCCTAACAAAATGGGATACCTTTTAGGGTTGCCATCTAAAAAGTTAGATATGATTATTTACTACGAACGTTATGTAGTCATTCAACCTGCCGGAGCTAAAAACGCCAGTGGAGACCCATTGCAAAAAATGGATTTCTTAACGGAAGAAGAATACTTGGACATTCTTGAATCATTCCCTGTTGAAAACAGGTATTTAGATGATAATGACCCAGAAAAGTTCATTGCTAAAATGGGTGCCGAATGTTTAATTGATTTATTTAATCGCATCAATTTAGATGAATTGTCTTATGAATTGCGTCATAAAGCAAACACAGAAACATCTAAACAACGTAAAACAGAAGCGTTAAAAAGACTCAATGTTGTTGAAGCTTTTAGAGATGCAGGCAAAAATCGTGAAAATCGTCCTGAATGGATGATTATGAAAGTGATTCCGGTGACACCGCCAGAATTGCGTCCGTTGGTGCCGTTGGATGGTGGCCGTTTCGCCACTTCCGATTTAAATGATTTATACCGCAGGGTGATTATCAGAAACAATCGTTTAAAAAGATTGGTTGAAATAAAAGCGCCTGAGGTAATTTTACGTAATGAAAAACGTATGTTGCAAGAATCTGTGGATTCATTGTTTGATAACACGCGTAAATCATCCGCAGTAAAAACAGAATCAAACCGTCCGTTAAAATCATTGTCAGATTCCTTAAAAGGTAAGCAAGGGCGTTTCCGTCAAAACTTACTTGGAAAACGTGTTGATTATTCTGCACGTTCTGTAATTGTTGTTGGACCGGAATTAAAATTATTTGAATGCGGATTGCCAAAAGATATGGCAGCTGAGTTGTACAAACCTTTTGTTATCAGAAAATTGATTGAAAGAGGAATTGTAAAAACAGTAAAATCTGCAAAGAAAATTATAGATAAAAGAGAGCCAGTTGTATGGGATATTTTAGAAAATGTTCTAAAAGGACATCCTGTGTTGCTAAACCGTGCCCCAACATTACACCGTTTGGGTATTCAGGCTTTTCAACCAAAATTGATTGAAGGAAAAGCAATTCAGTTGCATCCATTGGCTTGTACTGCGTTCAATGCCGATTTTGACGGTGACCAAATGGCAGTTCATTTACCATTAGGCCCTGAAGCTATTTTAGAATGTCAATTGTTGATGTTAGCATCACACAATATTTTAAATCCGGCTAACGGAGCGCCAATCACGGTTCCTTCCCAAGACATGGTTTTAGGCCTGTACTATATGACCAAAGAAAGAAGATCGACTCCTGAACGTAAAGTGAAAGGTGAAGGGTTGACTTTTTATTCTCCTGAAGAAGTAACCATTGCATTCAACGAAAAAGCTGTTGAACTAAATGCGGTTATTAAAGTTAGAACAAAAGATTTTAATGCGGAAGGCGCATTGGTTTCACAAATTATTGAAACAACTGTCGGCAGGGTTTTATTTAATGAAGTTGTGCCTGAATTGGCAGGATATGTCAACGAAGTATTGACTAAAAAATCTTTAAGAGATGTTATCGGACAAATTCTGAAAGTTACGGATGTGCCTACAACAGGTAGATTCCTTGATGATATGAAGGATATGGGATACAAATTTGCATTCCGTGGCGGCTTGTCATTCAGTTTGGGAGATATTATCATTCCGCCGGAAAAAGTACAAATGATTGCTGATGCAAACGAGCAGGTTGACGTTATTATGGCAAACTATAATATGGGTATGCTAACAAATAAAGAGCGTTACAATCAGGTAATTGATATTTGGGGTTCCACAAACAACCGTTTAACGGAACTTTCCATGAAACGTTTGCGTGAAGACCAACAAGGATTTAACTCTGTGTTTATGATGCTTGATTCTGGTGCAAGGGGTTCTAAGGAACAAATTCGCCAGTTAACAGGTATGCGTGGATTGATGGCGAAACCTAAAAAATCTTCATCGGGCGGGGGGGAAATTATTGAAAATCCAATTTTGTCGAACTTTAAAGAAGGGCTGTCAATTCTTGAATACTTTATTTCTACCCACGGTGCACGTAAAGGTTTGGCGGATACTGCTTTAAAAACAGCCGATGCGGGTTACTTAACACGTCGTTTGGTTGATGTTTCGCAAGATGTGATTATCAATGAAGTGGATTGTGGCACTTTAAGAGGTTTATTTGTTGAGCCACTTAAAAAGAATGATGAAATTGTTGAATCATTAAGCGAAAGACTTGATGGCCGTGTTTCATTGCATGACGTTATTGATCCGGTTACTGAAGAGTTATTTGTGCGTTCAGGAGAAGAAATCTCTACTGAAATTGCAAAACGTATCGAAAATTCATCACTTGATGGTGTTGAAGTTCGATCTGCGTTAACTTGTGAATCCAAAAAAGGTATTTGCGCAAAATGTTACGGGCATAGCTTATCAACAAGAAAAATGGTACAAATTGGTGAAGCGGTTGGCGTTGTTGCGGCACAGTCAATTGGAGAACCTGGTACACAGTTAACACTAAGAACATTCCACGTTGGTGGGGTTGCAGGAAATATTTCAGAAGAAAATAGCTTAATTGCCAGACTTGCTGGAACAGCCTCTATTGATGATTTAAAAACTGTTGCCGGTAAAGACAATGAAGGAAATGATATTGATATCGTAATTTCAAGGACCTCAGAAATAAAGGTTATTGATGAAAAAACCGGATTAACGCTTAGCACAAACAACATTCCTTATGGTTCAAACATTTATATTAAAGATGGCCAAAAACTAAAAAGAGGCGACGTAATTTGTAAATGGGATCCATTTAACGGTGTTATTGTTTCAGAATTTGCGGGTGTTATTGAATTTGACAATGTTGAGAAAGGCGTAAATTACCTTGTTGAGATAGATGAGCAAACCGGGTTCCAGGAAAAAGTGATCATCGAATCAAAAAGCAAAAAAACAATTCCAACATTATTGTTGAAAGATAAAAAAGACAATATACTAAGATCGTACAACTTGCCTTTGGGCGCTCATTTACTTGTAGAAGACGGTGAGAAAATACCTGCAGGTAAAATAATTGTTAAAATCCCCCGTAAATCTGGTAAAGCCGGTGATATTACAGGAGGTTTACCACGTGTAACGGAATTATTCGAAGCCCGTAACCCCTCAAATCCAGCAGTTGTGTCGGAAATTGACGGTGTTGTTTCCTTCGGTAAAATTAAAAGAGGTAACCGTGAAATCGTTGTTGAGTCTAAATTGGGAGATATCAGAAGGTATTTAATCAAACTTTCTAACCAAATCCTAGTTCAGGAAAACGATTATATTAAAGCAGGAATGCAACTTTCAGAAGGCGCAACAGCACCTGATGACATTTTAAATATTCAAGGTCCGGGAAAAGTTCAGGAATATATTGTGAATGAAATTCAGGAAGTTTACCGTTTGCAAGGGGTGAAAATTAACGACAAGCATTTTGAGGTGGTAGTTCGCCAAATGATGCGTAAAGTTAAAATTATTGATTCTGGAGATACCTTATTCTTAGAAAACCAATTGGTGCATAAAAACGATTTCTTTGAAGTAAATGATGAAATTTACGGATTGAAAGTGGTTGAAAATGCAGGTGATTCTGATGTTTTAAAAGAAGGACAAATTATTACGCCTCGCCAATTGCGTGACGAAAATTCCGTATTGCGAAGAGAAGACAGAAATTTGGTGGAAGCCAGAGATTCTAGGCCTGCAACCGCTGAACAAATTTTACAAGGGATCACTAGAGCGTCTTTACAAACGAAATCGTTTATTTCTGCTGCATCATTCCAAGAAACAACCAAAGTGTTGAATGAAGCTGCGGTAAGCGGTAAAATTGATTACTTAGAAGGATTGAAAGAAAATGTAATTGTTGGAAAAAGAATTCCGGCAGGAACAGGAATGAAAAATTACGACAATATGATTGTTGGCCCTAAAGAAGAAATGATGTCAAAACTTTAATTATGAGCAATAACGAACCTAAAGGAGACGGACAGATAAATATTGAGTTGGACGATAAAACAGCCGAAGGAATTTATTCCAATTTGGCAATTATCAACCATTCAGTTTCTGAATTTGTTGTTGATTTTATCAGTGTTATGCCGGGGCAACCTAAGGCTAAGGTAAAATCAAGGATTATTTTAACGCCGCAACATGCAAAACGCCTGGTTAAAGCGCTTGCCGATAATGTGCATAGGTTTGAGAAATCTCATGGTGAAATAAAGGATTATGACCAACCTGGAATCCCATTGAATTTTGGACCTACGGGCGAAGCATAAAAAGTAAAAAAAGCCAAACGAAAGTTTGGCTTTTTTTATATATTTTCACTCCCTGTTTAGTTTGATTTTAATAGCTTTGCCGGTTACTAAAAATGAAATTAATTACATGAAAATACCATACTGCCTGCTTGTGTTTTTGTCAATTTTAAGCACTTCTGCAAATGCGCAAAAAGACACCGTTAAATTAAAGGAAGTTGAAGTCACTTCTAGCAGAATATCCTTGCCTTTTTCCAAAACTTCCCGCACCATCATTATTTTAACCAACGATGATCTTATAAAGTCCGCGGCAACCAACCTAACTGATGTGCTTCAAAATGTTGCCGGTGTTGATATCAGAAGAAGGGGAATAGACGGAATGCAATCGGATTTGTATATCAGAGGTGGAAATTTTGACCAGACTTTATTGTTGATTGATGGCGTAAAAATGGATGATGCACAAACGGGGCATCATACCATGAACGGTATTTTATCTTTGGAAAATATTGAAAGAATCGAAATTATTAAAGGACCTGCGGCCCGTATTTATGGTCAAAATGCTTTTACAGGCGCCATAAATATTGTTACAAAAGCGGTAACAGAAAATACTGCTGCCATCAATTTGGGTTACGGCTCTTATAACAATAAAAAAGGAGAAGTTTCTTTTGCCAAAAAATTTACAGATGGCAATATCTTAGCTTCAGTAGGTTATCAGGAATCTGACGGTTATCGGTTTAATACCGATTTTAAAAATGGCAATATTTTTCTAAAATCGAATTTTAAAAATTATAGTTTAATCACTTCTTTTGCAAAGCGTAAATTTGGCGCAAACGGCTTTTATGCAAGTCCGGCCTATAAAGACCAATATGAAGAAACCCAAACTAGTTTGGTGGCGCTTTCTTCGGATTATTTGATTGGAAATGTGATCATCAAACGAAGAATTTATTGGAGAAGAAATCAGGATTTATATTTATTTATCAGAGAAAATCCTTCTTATTACCGAAATCTGCATATTTCAAATAAAGTTGGCGGGGAAACAAATATTGTTTTCAATTCAGGCTTGGGAAAAACTGGTGTTGGATTGGATATTTCAAGATTGTTTTTTGTAAGCAACAATTTAGGCAATCACCAAAGAACGACCATTACGGGCTTTATTGAGCACCGATTTGAATTGTGGAATGAAAAACTGGATATTACGCCGGGTGTTGCCATAAGCTCTTATTCTGATTTTGACACGAAAGCTTTTCCCGGATTGGATATGGGTTACCGCATTTCAGAAAAAGTAAAATTGTACGGTAATATTGGCTATACCTATCGCGTTCCCACTTTTACCGATTTGTATTATGTGGGGTTAACCACCAAAGGAAATGCTGATTTGGAGGCGGAATCTGCTTTGGCGGAAGAGTTGGGGATTAAATTTACTGCCAATAATTTTTTTATGGATGCGGCAATATTCAATAGAAAATCGGATAATTTAATTGACTGGACCAAAGATAGTGAAACCGATAAATGGGAAGCCAGAAACTTTAGTGAAGTGGTTACGCAAGGCCTGGAGACAACCTTAAATTATCAATTTAAATTGGGCAACCAACAACAAAAAATCAATTTGGGTTACAGTTTTATTGATGACAATATAAAAAACAACAACGTTCAATTTACGCAATATTCTCTCAATAGCATCAAACACCAGTTTACATCAGGTATTTCTGCTAAATTCAGTCCAATTTTCAGTCAGCATATAACCTACAGATATGTTGAAAGAACCAACGGTCAACATTACAATGTGCTGGATGCCAAAATAGTGGCCGCGCTTAAAAATAATATGGAGTTTTCATTGGCGGCAAATAACATTTTCAATGCGGAATATACCGAAACCAATTTAGTGCCGATGCCAAAAGGAAATATGATGGCGGGGTTTACCTATAAAATAGCCCCCTAGCCCCCGAAGGGGGGACAGAGCGTTAAAAAAACAGCTGGTAGCTGTTTTTAGCGATTGGGCCAGCTGGCGCGTTTGCATTTTAAAAGTTAATAGTTAAAAGACTTATAAGAAAACAGGATACAGAAAAAAGACAATTCATCATTCAACATTCAAAATTCAACATTATTTAAATATATTTGTTTTATGGAAGATCGCATAAAATCGTATGAGGAGTTTTATCCTTTTTATTTGAAACAGCACAGCAATAAAATTTGCCGTTTGTTGCACGT
>JACUUQ010000164.1 GCA_014859175.1 Lutibacter sp.
GGAAGTGATATTTTATTTTTAACGGAACATTAAATCCTTGTCAGACAATTATGTGTTGCGAAAAGAAATGTTGTTTAATATAACAGCATTTAAATTTCAAAAAATTGAACTTGTAAAGATCTCTTTTTAAATGAAATTATACACTTTTATTAATTTCTTACCGGCAGGTTTTGAATTAAATCAATATATAAATTGATTTGTTTTTTCAAGTACTTACGCTCCACAATTTTATCCAAAAAACCATGTTCCATCACAAATTCTGAACGTTGAAATCCTTCCGGCAAATCTTTACCTGTGGTATCTTTTACAACTCTTGGTCCGGCAAAAGCGATTAAAGCATTTGGCTCAGCAATATTGATGTCTCCAAGCATGGCGTATGATGCTGTTGTTCCGCCAGTTGTTGGATCGGTACACAATGAAATATAAGGAATGTTCACTTCTGAAAGCTGCGCTAATTTGGCCGATGTTTTTACCAGTTGCATTAAAGACAATGATGCTTCTTGCATTCTTGCGCCGCCAGATTTTGAGATCATTAAAAAAGGAACTTTGTTTTCTATGCAATAATCTATGGCTCTTGATATTTTTTCGCCTACCACACTCCCCATAGATCCGCCAATAAAGGTAAAATCCATCGCGGCAATAACCAAATCTTTGCCCAAAGATTTCCCAACAGCCGTTCTTACCGCATCTTTTAATTTTGTTTTTTCGTAAGCTTCTTCAAGTCTGTCAACATATTTTCTGCTGTCAGAAAATTTTAACGGATCCTTGGAAACCATATCTTTATCAAATTCTTTAAATGTATTGTCATCAAAAAGAATTTCAAAATATTCAGCGCTTCCTATTCTAACGTGATAGCCGTCTTCCGGGCTCACATAATAGTTGTGTTTCAATTCAGCCGAGTCAACAATTTTGCCACTTGGCGTTTTATACCACAAACCTTTCGGCACATCTTTTTTATCTTCTGTAGGCGTTTGAATTCCTTTATCTTTTCTTTTAAACCAAGATGACATAATTATGTTGTTTTAGTGAGAATAAGAGGTGCAAATTACTAAAAAAAATAAAGAGAACATATAAAAATATGTTCTCTTTATGAAATTATAATTATAAACTTCAATACTATAATGTGTTAACGTTGTTTAAATCTTTAAAAGCCTGAACTAAACGCGTTTTAAAAGTGACTTCACCTTCACGCAACCATTTTCTTGGATCGTAATACTTTTTATTTGGCTGGTCATCACCGTCTGGATTACCAATTTGCGTTTTTAAATAATCGATATTGTTAACCATATAATCTCTAATTCCTTCATTAAAAGCAAATTGAAGATCGGTGTCAATATTCATTTTAACTACGCCGTAGCCAATTGCTTCCCTAATTTCTTCTAACGTTGAACCTGAACCTCCGTGAAATACAAAATCTACCGGATTTACTTCTGTGTTATATTTATTCTGAATAAATTTTTGAGAATTGTCTAATATTTTTGGCGTTAACTTCACATTTCCGGGTTTGTAAACTCCGTGAACATTTCCAAATGAAGCTGCAATGGTAAAACAATCGCTCACTTTTTTAAGTTCTTCATAAGCATAAGCAACTTCTTCCGGTTGCGTATATAATTTTGAAGAGTCAACGTCAGAATTGTCAACGCCATCTTCTTCACCGCCAGTTATTCCAAGTTCAATTTCCAATGTCATTCCCATTTTGCTCATTCGCTGAAGATATGTTTTGCAAATTTCGATATTTTCTTCAATTGGCTCTTCAGATAAATCTAGCATATGCGAGCTAAAAAGCGGCACGCCATTTTCTTTAAAAAACTGTTCTCCTGCATCTAACATTCCATCAACCCATGGCAATAATGATTTTGCGCAATGATCTGTATGCAAAATCACCGGAATTTCATAGGCGGCAGCTAACAAATGAATATGTTTTGCGCCAGCAACAGCTCCAGCTATGGCTGCTTTTTGATTTTCATTAGACAAACCTTTCCCGGCATTAAATTGAGCGCCGCCATTTGAAAATTGAATTATAACAGGTGCTTTTAATTCTTTTGCAGTTTCTAAAACAGCATTAATGGTATTTGATCCTATAACATTTACTGCAGGCAATGCGAAATTTTTGGCTTTTGCCAACTTAAAAATTTCCTGTACCGTTTTTCCTGTAGCAACTCCTGGTTTAATTGTTTGAGCCATAATATTTTGTCTAAATTTATTGTGAATTATTGTAGCAAAATTAATGAATTATCCCTTTTAAATAATGATATGAACAGAAAAAAAAACGAAAACGAAATAGTTTTAATTTCCGATTTAAAACGGATAACTTATCCCAAAATTAAAAACGGCGTGTCCTATATTGTAATTTTTAAACCATTTATCTCCTTTCGAAAGGTACGGTTCATAGGTTTTAAAACCTAAATCCAATCGCAATAAAATAAAACTTAAATCATATCGAAGTCCGAAACCAGATCCTATAGCCATGTCCTTTATCGAATTAAATCCTTTAAATTTAGCTTCCGAATCCGATATGGAATTGTTTGAAATATCCCAAATATTTCCTGCATCAATAAATAAAGCACCGTTTATGCTGTTTATTACATTGAATCTATATTCTAAACTATTGATAAATTTTAAGTTCCCAACGTTATACTCCAATCCGCTTTTTGTGGAACCCGGACCTAAATCATAAATTTTCCAAGCGCGTAAATCATTAGGACCGCCAATAAAATAGCTTCTGCTAAAAGGAATTGCGCTGGAATTTCCATAAGGAACCGCAACGCCTAAAAAACTTCTAAAAGCCAAGACATTGTTCCCCACAAAATCCCAGAATTTTTTGTATTCCAAATCGACTCTCACATATTGCGCTATTGGAATGTTAAAAAGTGTTTTTGTGTTGTTTGCATCTTTTTCTTGGGCCAACAACGTGGTTAAATTACCTGACGCAGCCAATCGAGACCTAAAAAATGAAAAATTGGTGTCTTTGTAATTTTCGCTATTGTTATAGGTAAACGTATAAGCCATTAAAGGAACCAGAACATCTTCTGTGATAATATTATAACGGTTTCTGATATTTCTGGCGATTTTAAATTCTTCCGGATTGCTTTGCTTAAAATTGGCATCAATGTTACTGTCGATAAATCCAATTACATTATCAGGCGTTAAGGTTTGATCAAAATAGGTATTGGCGATGTCCTGAATTGCATTGAATTCGGATTTGTAAATATTGAAATACGAATCAATATTTAAATTTTTGATAAATTGTGCATTCAACAGCTGAAAACTATGATTTTTTGTTTTTGATGATTCCCAGGTATAATCCACAATTCCGGTGAATTTTTGTTTATCCAGCCCAATATTTTTTTGCAAACTTGTTCCCAAGGTAAAAATTGTTTTTGGGGCCATGCTTTTCGGAATTAATTTTTCAAATTTAACAGGAAACACAAATCTTGGAAGTTCCAGTGAAATATCTCCCCCAATTTCCCAGGCATTTAATAATTTTTCTTTTTCGGCTGCGTCTTTTGAGTCCAAAAAGGAACCCTGAATTGAAAATTTCAACAACTCGGCTCCCCTAAAAATATTTCTGTCCAAAAATGAAAGTTTTCCGGAAATCCCAAGCTGTCTGATATTTGAATGCGTTAATTCGGTGTTAATTCCTATTGAATACTTTTTAAGAGGCGATAAATAAATAGAAGCTTCCAGCATCTCGTTTTCCAATTCCACATATTTGATGTCAACCGTCCTGAAATTCTGAAGGCCTCTGATATTTTTTCGGGTCAGCTCTCTTGTATCGTCTTTATAAAGATCATTTGGTTCAATAAAAATAGCATTTAGCAAATACTTCGGATTGTATTTTAATTTTTCCTGTGCATAAAACTTGAATCCTTTATAATCCAAACTGTCCTTAATGACATTATTTGCGTTGTTGGTAAAGGAATAATCGGTATAAATATTGACTTTCTGAATTTTCTGTACGATAAAAGGAAAATCCCCAATTTTACCGTCGATAAGCAGCAGCACATCCGATTTATAATTGGTGGTTGAAGTGTCCGCTTCAAAAGTTATCGCATTTTTATTGAATCTAAAAACGCCAGTGTTTCTAAATAAATTGGTTAGCCTGTTTTGCTCTTTAACAAAGGACGACAACCTAAATTGGTCTCCTTCCATAATTGCCGATTTCTCCTTATGAATCTCGTATATTGAATCTAAAACAGTGGATTGGATAAAGGTGGTAATGCTGTCTAATTTATAAGGTCTATCTGTGTTTACAAAGTATTCAACAGAAGCTTTTCTATTTTTTAACTGGTTTTCTTCCGAAGTTACCTTCACTTTAAAAAAACCTTCGTTGTAGTAATGTTGCGTTAAATTTTTAACCGTTTGGGTTGTTTTTTTCGAATCTAAAATAACCGGCGGCTCCCCATTTTTTAGAATCCATTGATGCATTTTATATTTGAAATTACGAACGCCACGCGCTTGTTTTTCTGAAAATACGCCCGTTGTAAAATTATACCACCCCGGACTGTCTAATTTCCATTGGTCAAAATCAGCTTCAAAATTTTTGTTCCCTAAATTATAAAAATGCAATGGAATTGCCGCACCAAGAACCAAAGTGTTGGGACGTTGCACAATATAATCGTTAATTTCGTTGCTGACATTTTTTTTGTCATTAACAACAACCTTGTTTTTTACCAACAGAAATTCATTTTCAGCAACATATTTCACTGAATTACACGATGAAAAACCAAAAATCAAACCTCCGAAAATTAATAATATGATAAAATTGGTTTTCAATAAATAAGCGTTTAAATTTGTTTCAAAAGTATAACTTTTCAACGGTTTAAAAAATTACAATTTTTTATAAATAAATTAATGAGTTTAAGCAAAAATCAATTAAAAACAATAACGAGCCTTAATCAAAAAAAGTACCGAACCGCAAATCATTTATTTGTGGCTGAAGGCACTAAAATTGTGGCTGAATTTTTAAACTCAAATTTTGAATTGGAGCAATTATTTTGTGTTGACAAAGCCATTTATAAAAATTTAGAGAAAGTTACAGAAATTTCTGAAACCGAATTAAAAAAAATTAGCACACTTGTATCACCAAACAATGTATTGGCACTTTTTAAGATTCCTTCAACAACACCTTCCATAAAATCGGGTTTAATTGTGGCTTTGGATGAAATTAATGACCCCGGAAATTTAGGCGCTATTATTAGATTGTGTGATTGGTTTGGGGTGGATCAATTAATTTGCTCAACCAACACCGTTGATTGCTACAACCAAAAAGTGGTGCAATCATCTATGGGTTCTTTGGCAAGGGTATCAATAATTTATACGGATTTGAAAGATTATATACAAAATTCCAAATTGCCAAAATATGCCGCGGCAATGGACGGTGAAAATGTGTATAAAAGTAAATTGCCGGAAAATGCGATTTTGGTGATGGGAAATGAAGCAAACGGCATTCGAGATTCGATATTAAAATTAATAAACAATACCATTTCAATACCAAGGTTTGGTGCGTTAAAACTGACTGAAAGTTTAAATGTGGCAACGGCAACCTCAATTTTGTTGAGTGAATTTAAGCGATTGACTTAAATGGTTAATGAAAAGCAAATTTGATAAACACACCTCTTGTTCCAAAATAATCAACTTGCCCTGTCCAGGGACTGCTGGGATTATTGTCCCTGACCAGCTCATCATTAATGGCAAAAACACCTCTAATGGAAGGCGAAAAAATAAAGTACGGCAAATATAAATCTACGCCAACACCAAGTTCATAAGAAAAATTATTCTTTTTGGTTCTGAATTCTCCATCAGAATTATCATCGGGATTGTCCTGATTGCTGGAAAAATTATAATCGTAAGAAACGCCGGCAATGGCATACGGCCGCATATTGTCTAACCTGTTCGTATTAAATTTCAGCAATAAAGGAACCCTGAAATAGGTTGAATTCACATTTCTGATACTGTCCTTTTCTCCACCATAAATATGTGTAAACGCCAATTCTTTTGAATTACTCGAAAGTCCGGGTTCTAAACGTAAACTAATATTATTGTGCAAACGCAAATCACCTATAAGGCCAACTTCAAAACCCAAACTTGGGGTTGAAACAATAAAAGCATCGTTTGATTTGTAAGAAATTTTGTAATCTTTTTGATTAAGTCCTAAAAAATATCCCCAAAATATTTGCTGCTTGTCCCAATTTTGCTTGTACTGTACAATATCTCTTTTTTGGGCTTTCAAGTTATTTATTGAAAAGATGACCAAAAAAATTACAACAAATACTTTTTTCATCTGTTTATATTTTATTTTTTATTGGTACAGATGCTGTTCGCCATTAAT
>JACUUQ010000165.1 GCA_014859175.1 Lutibacter sp.
TGAAAGCTCAAAGGTGAAAGTTGAAAGTTGAAAGCTCAAAGGTGAAAGTTGAAAGCTCAAAGTTGAAAGCTCAAAGTTAAAAGGTGAAAGCTCCAAGTTAAAAGCTGAAAGCGGCAAACGAATAAACGACTACACGATTAAATATAAAAACAGGCAGCGAATTTTTCGCTGCCTGCTTTTTTTATGGTATGTTTTTTAAAAAATTACAATGTTTCTTTAAGCCATTTGAAAAATTCACGTTGCCAAACCAGACTGTTTTTGTTGTCTAAAATCCAGTGGTTTTCTTCGGGGAAATACAATAATTTACTTTTGATTCCTTGTAATTGCGCTGCCTGAAAAGCTTCCAAACCTTGTCCGATTGGCACCCTGAAGTCTTTTCCGCCTTGTATAATCATAATTGGCGTATTCCAATTGCCAACTTTTTCAACTGGGTTAAATTCGTTGTAGGCTTTTTGCGCAGCAACATTGTTTTTATCCCAATAAGGGCCGCCCAAATCCCAATTCACAAAGAACAATTCTTCGGTGGTTCCGTACATACTTTTCCAGTTGAAAATTCCGTCGTGAGAAATAAAACTTTTGAATCTTCCATCGTGAATTCCAGCCAAATAAAAAACCGAATAACCGCCATAACTTGCGCCTATGGCACCCAAACGATTTTTATCAACAAAAGGCTCTTTTGCCATTTCATCAATGGCAGATAAGTAATCCTGCATATTTTGTCCGCCATAATCCTTGCTGATTTGTTCATTCCATTCCACGCCATAACCCGGCATTCCCCTTCTGTTCGGCGCAACAATGATATAACCGTTTGCGGCCATCAACTGAAAGTTCCATCGAAAAGAATAAATTTGGCTTAAAGCGCCTTGCGGTCCGCCCTGACAGTATAAAATTGTTGGATATTTTTTCGCAGGATCAAAGTTTGGCGGATAAATAACCCAGGTCAGCATTTCTTTGCCGTCGGTTGTTTTTACCATTCTTTTTTCAACCTTGCTCAGCATAATGCTATTGTAAAAAGCGTCGTTTGCATGGGTCAATTGCGTCATTTTTCCGTCTTTTAAATTTATGGCGTACAACTCAGGCGCGTGGTTCATATCTCTTCTGCTCACCACAATCGTTTGTTTAGATTGGCCCACAATGCCGTGAACATCAAATTGGCCGTTGGTGATTTGTTTCAGCGAACTTGTTTTCTTTCCTGAAACAGGAATTCCGATTTCAAACAATTGCACTGTTCCCAAAACCGGCGCCACAAAATAAATTTTTTCACCCTTATCTTGCCAAATAAAGCTGCTGACGGTTCCGTCCCAGTTTGCGGTTAAATTTACGGAAGAGCCATTTACGCTGACAATAATATCATTTTTATCCGATTCATATCCGTCTCTTTTCATTTGCAGCCAGGCCAATTGCCCGTTGGAAGAAAATGCGGGATTGGTGTCGTAACCTTTATTTGTTGAAGTTAAATTGGTTGTGGTTTTTGTTTCAAGATTGTATTGGTAAATATCGGTGTTTGTGCTTTTGGCGTATTCAGTGCCACTTAATTTTTTGGCAACATATAAAATGTTTTTGCTGTCGGGACTCCACACATAATCTTCTGCTCCGCCAAATGGTTTTTGCGGACTGTCGAATGGTTCTGTGGCCATAATATCGATTGGTTCTGCATCATTTTCTGAAACAGATTTATACATAATATGGCTGTAAGCGCCGTCTTCCCAAGTGTCCCAATGGCGATAATTGAGTTCGTCATAAATTTGAACGTTTGAATTGGTGGCATCCGGATAAAAATCCAGTCCGGTAACGTTTTTTAGTTTGACTTCCGCAGTTAAAATTTTGTATTTTCCATCGGGCGAAACACTGTTGTCGGCAATTAATGCGCTATAATCCGTAATTACCTGGTTATTTCCGCCTGCAATTGGTATTTGGTAGGTTGTTTTTGATTTGCTGTTTGTTTCAAGGCTGTAACCGGTAATGCTGTAAATAAGGTTATTGCCGTCTTTTGTGAGGCCAATTCCTGATACTTTATTGAGTTGAAGCAGTTTTTCTGGCGTCATTACATCCTGTGCTGACATTGCCAGAAACGCAAATGAAAATAAAAAAGCGATGGTTATTTTATGCATAATTTTATGTTTTTGAACTTAATTCACAAATTTATTGATTTTAATTTTCATTTCTGTGGGTGGATTTGCAATTATTCACTTTTTTTGATAAGATATCATTATTATAAACAGTTCGGGCAGTTCTAAACCTATGCGTACGCTGCCAGTCCGAACATGATTATATATGGGTTTGCGTTAACGATTGAAGCGGAAATCCTTTTTGCCGATTTTTCATCGGCAAAAAGATTGCAGCGAAAAGCGTGGCCTGAAAGGAAACGCCCACCAAAAAGGCGGGCAGGCCCAAAAAATTTAAAAGTTTCAGGTTTCAGGTTTTTTTAGGTGTTATTATTAGAAAATGCTTAAAAAATCTCTTTTATTAGGTACATATAAACCGGATAATGGTCGCTGTAGCCGCCTGTAAATCCGCCATTTCCAAAACTTCTGAAAGGATAACCCTTGTATTTTCCGGTTTGCGTGGTTAAATATTGCGGCTTAAAAATGGCCGCTTTGTACATTTTATAGGATGAAAAATTGTTGGTGGTTGTTAACAACGGCGAAGTGAACATTATTTGGTCGAAGAGGTTGATATTGTCCCGATACGCCAAGGTATTTTGCCCGCGCCTGAACATTTCTTCCATGGGATTATAAATGTCGCCGTCTTGCACTTCGGATTTTTTGGCTTTGGTTTTTAAGATATTTTTTAGGCTGCTGTTAGTTGGATCATCATTTAAATCGCCCATAATGATGATTTTTGGGTTGGGATCGGTTTCCTTTATTTTATCGATTATTTGTGTGTTTAAATAGGCGGCTTTTTCTCTGCTTGGCCTGCTTTTTGCTTCGCCTCCTCTTCTTGAAGGCCAATGGTTTACAATGATGTGGATTAGTTCATCGCCCAAATAGCCTGAGACCAATAACTGGTCGCGCGTATAAATTCGGTAACCCTCGTCACCCCACAAACGCAGTTCGAAAGTTTCGTGATAAATGGGTTTAAAATGGTTTGTTTGGTACAGAAAACCCACATCAATGCCTCTGATATCGGGAGAATCGTAATGAATTATGCCATATTGTTTGTCCTTTAAGTAGGATGTGTTCACCAAATCTTCCAACACCGCATAATTTTCAATTTCGGCAACACCAATAATTACCGGACTGTTTTTGGCTTCGTCTGTGCCAATTTCTGAAAGCACTTTTGCCATATTGTTAAGTTTTAGCTGATAAATTGCTGCCCGGTTTTCTTTAATTTCCATAATCGGGCTTGATTCGTCCAATTTTAAAGTATCGTCAACAATATCAAAAAGGTTTTCCAAATTGTAAAATGCAATGGTTTTGATGTCGTATTTTTTTTGGCTGAAAATTGGCTGAATCGCCAATAAAATAAGCAGAGAAAGAAGTGAAAGTCGATTCATAGCATTTTTTTAAGCGACTAAGATAAGCAGAAATAATAAAAGAAATACTTGAGAGAACGCTATATTTCAATAAGATAGCGAAATAATTTTTTTGATTTTTATCGGCGGTATTCAAAAAATGATTACTTTCATAAAAAATTGTCTATGAAAATAATAGTTGTTGCTACTATTGTGTGTCTTTTTTATACCGTTAATTCAGACTCACAAAGCCTTGCTTCCATCAAAGGAAAAGTTGTTGAAGCCACTTCAGAAGAAACTTTGCAAGGCGTTTTCCTAAAAATTTCACCCTTAAATATTTTTGCTGAAACGAATTTAAACGGCGGATTTATCCTTGAAAACATCCCTATTGGAAGCTATACGATGCAAATTCAGCTTGAAGGTTACGAAACGCAAGATTTCCCCATTAATATTCTTGAAAATAAACCCTATGATTTAGGTACAATTTATTTGCAAACAACCATTGTTGCGACTGATGAATTAAGTTTGATTGTTTTAACCGATGAAGATTTGTTGGATGAAGAAGGAAAAACCTCCGATTATATTGCGGGATTGTTTCAGGCTTCTAAAGATGCTTATTTACAAGCTGCGGCTTTCAATTTCAGCCAGGCCTGGTTTAAGGTTCGAGGTTACGATTCCAGTTACGGAACCATCGCCGTCAACGGTATTGAAATGAACAAATTGTATGATGGCCGTCCGCAATGGAGCAATTGGGGCGGATTGAATGACGCGTTCAGAAATCAGGAATTTTCCAACGGCATTGCGGCATCGGATTTTGCTTTTGGCGGCATTTTGGGCGCCACAAATTTCAGCACCAGGGCTTCGGATTATCAGGCGGTAAAAAAAGTTTCGCTTTCTTCAACCAATAAAAGTTATACCGGCCGCGCAATGGCGACTTACGCTTCCGGATGGAACAAAAACGATTGGGCTTTTGTGGTTTCGGCCTCCCGCAGATTTGCTCAGGAAGGTTATATTGAAGGAACTTCCTACAATGCCTGGTCAGGGTTTTTGGCGACGGAAAAAAGATTCACCAAAAACCACAGTTTAAATTTTACGGCTTTTGCAACGCCCAACAGAAGAGGAAAATCATCACCAAACACGCAGGAAGTTTATGATTTGAAAGGCTATCAATACAACGCTTATTGGGGAAATCAGGAAGGCGACAAGCGAAACTCGAGAATCAAAGAAATTTTTGAACCGGTTTTGATGTTCAGCCATTTTTATGAAAAGGAAAACACTACGATAAAATCGACTTTGGCTTATCAGTTTGGGCGAATTGGAAACAGCCGATTGGGTTATTTTAACGCCCTAAATCCGGATCCGACTTATTGGAAAAATTTACCAAGCAATTTTTTGAGATTCCCGGAAAGTCCAGATTATGCGAATGCCTATTTAAGCGAGCAGGAATTCTTGAAAAACGGCCAAATAAAGTGGAATCAATTGTACCAAGCAAATGCCGATAATGGCTATTCCTTATATTATTTGTATGAAGACAGGGTTGATGACACGCAATTTTCGGCAAATTCGCTGATAAACACAAAATTTAACTCCAATCTGAACTTCAACGGAGGCGTTTTCTTCAAAAATTTAAAGTCTGAAAATTATGCGAATATGTTGGATTTGCTGGGTGGGAACGGTTTTGTGGATTTAGACCAATATGCACTTGGTGATGCGCAGCAAAATGATTTAAACAATCCGAACCGAACGGTTGTTGTAGGCGACACATTTCAGTACAATTACACCATCAATGCTTTTACGGCGAGCGCTTTCGGGCAAGTTCAGGGAACTCAAAACAAGTTCGATTATTTTGTGGGAATGAACGCAAAAAGCACCAAATACCAGCGGGAAGGTTTGTATAAAAATGGCACTTATTTTGAAAATTCCTTCGGAAAAGGGGAAAAGCAACATTTTATGGATTTCGGCCTAAAAGCGGGCGCCACCTATAAAATCACGGGACGGCATTTGGTAACGCTAAACGGTGCTTTCATCACAAACGCGCCCACCATTAAAACCGCATTCTCCAACTCACGGGTCAATAACAGCATTACGCCCGATTTAACGAGCGAAAAAATGATGACCGGCGATTTAAGTTATGTTTTTCGGGCGCCAAAAATCCAATCGCGGTTAACGGCTTATTACACCAAATTTAGCGATGCCATAGAAACTTCCTTCTTTTTTGCGGAAGGTTTGTTGGGCGACCAGGCCGATTTTGTGAATGAAATTATTACGGGCGTGGACAAAACGAATATGGGTGCCGAATTAAGTTTTGAATACCAGGTTTTACCCACGGTAAAATTGCTTGCCGCCGGTTCTGTAGGGCAATTTACCTACAGCAACAATCCGCAATTGTACTTGATTTCTGAAAGTTTTACCGATTTAAACAGCAATTTTGGTACGGCTTATTTGAAAAATTATCATATTTCCGGAACACCGCAACGTGCCTATTCTTTCACTTTTGAATACCGCGATCCGGCCTATTGGTTTTTCCAGATCAATGCCAATTATTTGACCAACAATTATCTGGATATTTCTCCCTTGCTGAGAACCAATAATTTTTATCTGGATTCTGACGGCGTGCCCTTTTTGGATGATGAAACTGGTTTGCAAGTCACCCAGAAACAGGTTGATCATTTGTTGAAACAGGAAAAATTTGACGCAACTTTTTTGGTGAATGCCGTTGGCGGAAAATCGTGGAAAATAAACGACTACTATCTTGGTTTTTTTATGGGCATCAACAATATTTTGGGCGAATTGTTTAAAACGGGCGGATTTGAGCAATCGCGGAAATCCAATTATCCCA
>JACUUQ010000166.1 GCA_014859175.1 Lutibacter sp.
GAAGAAGCTTACAATTTTATGCTGAAAAAAGGGGAGAAGATGGGATTGGTTAAAAGTAAATAGAAAGCCCCCTAACCCCCGAAGGGGGAATTAATATTTGAATTTTAAATTAATTTATCAGTATATTTTTCAACAAATAACCCATATCCAATAACTTCTTTCTAAAGCGTCTGCATTTCAACTAACTTGGTATAAACCCCATTTTTGGCAATCAATTCATCGTGGTTTCCTTGCTCTATGATTTTACCTTTTAGCAATACCACAATCAAATCCGCTTTTTGAACGGTGGAAAGTCGGTGCGCAATCACCACCGAAGTTCTGTTTTTCATCATTTTTTCCAATGCATCCTGCACCAAACGTTCAGATTCTGTGTCCAAAGCGGAAGTGGCTTCATCCAAAATCATAATGGGCGGATTTTTAAGCACGGCACGCGCAATGCTCAACCGCTGTTTTTGTCCGCCCGACAATTTATTTCCGCTGTCACCAATATTGGAATCATAGCCGTTTGGCATCTCGTTTATAAATTCGTGGGCATTCGCAATTTTTGCGGCGTCCATAATTTCTTCATCGGTTTTAGTAGTGATGCCCAGTAAAATATTGTTTTTGATGCTGTCGTTAAATAAAATGGAATCTTGTGAAACAAGGCCTTGCAAACTGCGCAATGATTTTTTTGTGATATCGCGAATGTCTATGCCGTCAATTTTAATGCTGCCTTCATTTACGTCGTAAAAACGTGTCAGCAAATTTGCGATGGTCGATTTTCCGCTGCCCGACTGCCCTACAAACGCCACTGTTTTTCCTTTGGGTATTTCCAACGAGAAATTTTTAAGCACGTATTCATCTTCATATTTGAATGAAATATTCTCAATGCTGATGGCCGAATTAAATCCTTCTTTCACAATAGCATTTGGCTTGTCGGCCAAAGGCGAAGTGGTATGTAAAATCTCCAACACGCGTTCTGCGGCGGCATCACCTTTTTTAACGCCGTAAACGGCTTTTGAAATGGCTTTTGCCGGGGTTAAAATATTGTAAGCCAATCCCATATAAACAATAAAAGCATCGGGAGCCAACGTTTTTGACACCAAAACCAAAGAGCCGCCGTACCAAAGTAAAACGGCAATAACGCCAATTCCCAAAAACTCGCTCAATGGCGAAGCCAAATTTTGTCGGTTCAGCAATGAATTGGAATATCTGTAAAACCGTGAGGTTGAATCCTTAAATTTCCTATTGAAATAAACTTCCGCGTTAAATCCTTTGATTACCCTTAATCCGCCTAACGTTTCTTCTAAAATGGATAAAAACAGTCCCTGTTCTTTTTGAACTTTATCCGATTGTTTTTTTAATTTTTTTCCTACCAATGATATCACGAATCCGGCAATGGGAATAAAGATGAACACAAATAAGGTTAATTGCGGACTTAAAGCCAGCATCGCGATAATCGTGAACAAAATCATTAAGGGTTCTCTGACAATCAATTCCAAAATGGACAAAAAGGAATGCTGGATTTCCAAAACATCGGTAGAAATCCTTGCGATGATATCTCCCTTTCTTTTTTCAGAAAAATAAGCCAACGGCAAATCGACGGTTTTTTCGTACAAGTCATTTCGAACATCCTTTAAAACGCCATTTCTTAAAAAAGTAATAAAATACATGGCCAAATAACCAAAGATATTTTTCAGCAAAAAAGTGCTGATGACAATCACAATCATAAACAGCAAGGCTTTCATTTCGCCTTCCGTATTTATTTTTATGGTGATAAAGTAATTGATGGAATTTTCAATAAAATCACCCAATTTGGTAACTCCTTCATACGAAGGTTTTGCTGTAATGGGTTCCGCAGTTTTAAAAAGCACTTTTAACATCGGCATCAGCGAAACAAAGGCTAAGGTGCCAAACAAGGCATAAAAAACATTGCTGACAATGTTTAAAACACCGTATATTTTATAAGGGTTGGCATAAACCAATATTTGTCTGAAGTACTTCATTAATATATTTTTAATTTTTTTATACTATTCCCTTCATAAGCCAACGCGCCGGCTGGCACATTCACTAAAATGTTCACAGAATATTCTCTTAACGCTCTTTTTTTGTCCTTCCAAGGAACGAGGAATCTCATAATGGTTAACTAATTTGATGTGATTCCTTCTTTGTCGGAATGACAAATATCCTTAACTTAATCACATTCCCCCTTCGGGGGTTAGGGGGCTAATTTAAGCTCAGCAATAATGCTTTGAATTTTGGCATCCAATTCCGCTTCAACTTTTTTGGCGTTTTCAACAGCATCCAATTTCCCTTTCACGCTGAAATAAAATTTAATTTTAGGCTCGGTGCCGCTTGGTCTTGCGGCTATTTTTGTGCCGTCTTCCGTGAGATAAATCAACACATTGGATTTTGGAATGTCGATATTTTCAACCTTGTCGGTCAGTAAATTCTTTTTGGTTGAGGCTTGATAATCAAATAAATAGTTGACTTTTGAGCCGTCAATTTCCGTAAACGGATTCTCACGCAAATCAACCATCATTTGTTTAATTTGGTCGGCGCCGTCCATTCCTTTTTTCACAAGGGAAATTAAATGTTCTTTGTAAAAATGATTGTCGGCATAAATTTGAAGCAGTTCTTGGTACATAGAACTTCCGTTTGCTTTTGCATTTGCCGCAATTTCACAGGCCAATAGGGTAGCGGTAGTGGCATCTTTATCGCGCACAAAATCGCCAATCATATAACCAAAACTTTCCTCGCCGCCGCCAATAAAATCTTGTTTTCCTTCGGCTTCGCGCACCATTTTGGCAATCCATTTAAATCCGGTAAGTCCAACTTTGGTTTCAACGCCATATCTGGCGGCAATTTCATTCACCAAATTGGTGGAAACGATGGTGGAACCCACAAATTGCTTGCCGTTTAATTTACCTGCTTCTTTCCATTTTCTGATTAAGAAATCGGTCATCAAACACATGGTTTGGTTTCCGTTTAGCAAGATCATTTTTCCCTGTAAATCTCTTACGGCAACGCCCAATCGGTCACCATCCGGGTCAGTTCCGATGACGATATCTGCCTGTATTTTTTCAGCCAGATCAGTCGCCATTTTTAAGGCATCCGGCTCTTCGGGATTGGGAGATTTAACAGTTGGAAAATCGCCGTTTGGCAAGCGTTGTTCTTCAACAATGTGAACATCTGTATAGCCGGCTCTTTTCAGTGCTTCCGGGATTGAAGTGATAGAAGTTCCGTGTATAGAGGTAAAGACAAGCTTTAAATTTTCTTTTCCTTTGGTGTTAAAAGTGCCATTTTTTACGCAGGCATTTATAAAAGCTTCATCGACTTCCTTGCCGACAATTTCAATTAGGTTTTCGTTGGCTTTGAAGTTAATTTGGGAAAAATCCAATTTATTAACTTCATCAATAATCAAGTTGTCATGGGGTGGAACAATTTGTCCGCCATCATTCCAATATACTTTGTAACCGTTGTATTCCGGCGGATTGTGGGAAGCGGTAAGCACAATACCTGCATCGCAACCTAAATGTCTAACCGCAAAGGAAAGTTCGGGGGTTGCACGCAAATCTTCGAATAAGTAAACTTTAATATTGTTTGCAGAAAACACATTGGCCACAATTTTTGCAAATTCTTTACTGTTGTGTCGGCAGTCAAAAGCAATAACAGTTTTCAACGGTTTGTTTGGAAAAGTTTGGCTTAAGTAATTGCACAACCCTTGCGTTGCCCTGCCCAAGGTATATTTGTTGATTCTGTTGGTTCCGGCGCCCATAATGCCGCGCATTCCGCCGGTGCCAAATTCCATGTCCTGATAAAAATGTTCCGTTAATTTTGTTGGATCACCGGCGATAAGCTGCTGAACTTCTTTTTGAGTTTGTGCGTCGAAAGTATCGGTAAGCCAAAGTTGGGCTTTATTTAAGATTGTAGTCATATCATAAGTATTTAAGAGTGCAAAAATAGTGCAATTATGTTAAAAAAATCAATTGTTGATGGTATCTGAAATGGTATAACGTTTGGTATCCGATTTTGTGCGTAAAATGAGTTCCCCTAAAAATCCGGCCAAAAAAAGTTGTGTTCCAATAATCATGGCAACAATTGCCAAATAAAACTGCGGTCTGTCGGTAATCAAACGGCCAGTCGGATTAAAAAAGAGTTTGTCAATTCCCAGATACAAAGCAAAACAAAATCCGATGAAAAAAGTCAGCGTACCCAACAATCCGAACAAATGCATAGGCCTTTTGCCGAATTTGGACAAAAACCAGATGGTAATCAAGTCCAGAAATCCGTTGATGAAACGTTCCATGCCAAATTTTGTCACGCCGTATTTTCTGGCCTGGTGCGCCACCACTTTTTCGGTAATTTTGTTGAATCCCGCATTTTTGGCGAGAACGGGAATATAGCGGTGCATTTCGCCGTTCACGTCAATATTTTTTACCACTTCATTTTTGTAGGCTTTCAATCCGCAATTAAAATCGTGCAATTTTAAGCCGGAAGTTTTTCTGGCAGCGGCATTGAATAATTTAGAGGGAATGTTTTTTCTGATTTTTGAATCGAAGCGCTTTTTTTTCCAGCCAGAAACCAGATCGAAATCGCCGCTTTTAATTAATTCGTACAATTCGGGAATTTCATCCGGACTGTCTTGTAAATCAGCGTCCATGGTAATCACAACGTCGCCGGTCACTTGTTTGAACCCGGCATTTAATGCCTGGGATTTTCCGTAATTTTTTTGAAACCGAATGCCTTTTACATTGGGATTTTTCTCCGATAATGATGAAATAACCTTCCAGGAATCGTCGGTGCTGCCGTCATCAATAAAAAGCAATTCATAAGAATAACGATTGGATTGCATCACTTTTACAATCCAATCGTGTAATTCATTTAAAGATTCATCTTCGTTAAGCAGTGGAATGACGATGGATATATCCATTAAAATTTGTTTTTAGATACTGGTGATTTCTTCGTCAGATTTTTTCATAATCAATCCGCCAATAAGCGCAATGATGAATCCAAAAATTAAACTTCCAATAATGGTCACCGCTGTAGATATAAAAGTTCCCGATAATTTTTTAGACATTTCCATGGATGCTTCCAATTGCTCGTCAGTTAAATTTGGAAAGGCTTCCAAAGTTTTTTGCTGTTGCACTTCCATCATCCTCACATAATATTCGGGCTCAATAAAATTCGTAAAAATTAAGGTATAAACAACGGTAATAAGTCCAGAAATTAACGCGATTCCCAACCCAGTTTTTAAGGCTTCCGACAAGGATAAAAAACCATTATTAAGCTCTTTAATTTTCTTGATGCCCATAATGATGAGACCCACTGTTATTATTATGCTTACAACGCCTACAGACCAATGGGGATCATAAGTTTTGCCTGCAGCATACAGAACTACATTGATTAAAATTGACGCAAAACCCAATATTAAACCGTAGTTTAACATAATTTGCTTTGGTGTGATTTCTTGATTTTCCATAATAATTGATTGATTTTTGGTTGAACAAATATAGTAAATACCTCATTACCATTGGCGTTTAAATGCCAACAATAATGGTACTTTTTTACTAAGTTGTTAGTAAACACACAATTATATTTGTTACACTAAAATTAGAAAAAAATAGTGGTAAAATTAAAAAATGATTGTAAATTTGCCACCGGGCAAGTCCTGCACAACCAGCTCCCTTTGAACCCTCCAGGGCGGGAACGCAGCAAAGGTATTAGGTTGTAGCGGTGTGATGCAGGTCGCTTGCCCTTTTTCTTTTATCCTATCCTAAATATCTTCCTAAGGAAAGGACTTTTTAAATCTCCATAAATAACTTACTTTTGATTTCTTATTAGAGCTTGCAATTAGAGCAGTATAATGATTTGCGCAGTATTTTGCGTATTCTGTAATAAAAACAATTAAAAAATAAAAAAAATCAATTTAACGAAATTTGCATTTAACCGCAAGGAACGCAAGAAAAAAACGCAAAGTGCGCAATTTTGTTTTGGATAATATTTGATTACGTCATTTTTTCGTAAATCAAAAATCGTAATTCGTAAATCAATTTGCGTTAGGGATAGTAGTGTAAATCCCGGATTTGCGAGCTTAACCAGCAATATGTTCAACAGATTGCTGCGCTGCGCCCGCAAAGACGGATTGAAGCGCATAGCCCGACCCTTGTGGTAACGCCCACCAAAAAGGCGGGCAGGCCCAATTTTAAATATTTAATATTTTAAGTTTTCAATGAGAAATAAAGTCGTTT
>JACUUQ010000167.1 GCA_014859175.1 Lutibacter sp.
TTATGGCGGTGTTGATTTTATCACTTATAACGGGTGTTTTTTTTGCAATCAAAAATGCCAAAAAACAGGATTTGCCTGTTTGGGACGCCACCGCATCCCGACTTTTGGTCAATATGATGATTCCGCTGGCGGCAGGCGGCATTTATTGCCTCATTTTATTTTATCATGGCCATTTGGCCTTAATTGCTCCGGCCACCTTAATTTTTTACGGATTGGCGTTAATCAATGCCAGTAAATATGCCATAAACGAAATTCGTTATTTGGGCATTATTGAAGTGGCAGTTGGCCTTTTAGCTTCCTTATTTGTAGATTACGGACTGCTTTTTTGGGCATTCGGATTTGGAATATTGCACATGATTTACGGAATAAAAATTTACTTTAAACACGAGCGGTGAAAAATTATATCGAGGATTTAAATAAGGCATTTGAAAGCAGGATGCGGTTGGGCATTATGTCAATCCTCATGGTGAATGACTTTGTCGATTTTACCGCGCTCAAAGAGCAGTTGCACGTTACCGACGGCAATTTGGCGAGCCATTTAAACGCCCTGGAAAAGTTGCAATTTATCACCGTAAAAAAACAATTTATCGGAAAAAAACCAAACACTTCATACGCCACAACTAGCGCAGGAAAAAAAGCTTTCAGCGAACATCTTGATGCGCTTGAGCGGTTAATTAACCTGTCGAGTTAATTTAAATCAACTTTAAACAACAAAACAAATCTAAAATCAATTGACTATGGCAGCAACAACCGAAACCCAATTGGAGGATGAATTCAGCAATTTGAAAACAGAAATCGTTCAAAAAATTGACAATCCAAAGTATCTCGAAAAATTATACCGAAAAAATAAATCTGCTTTTCAAAAGGATTTTAATGCCATTTATCCAACGATAAAAGAAAATTCAACCGCGCAAATTTGGAACGAAAGACTCAATTATCCGCAGGAAGAAATATTTTGGGGACAAAAAAATGATTTAATTTTTGTGGCCGGTTTGATATTTATTGCCGGACTTATTGCGCAAATACCGCAATTTTTTAGTATTGATGAGGATTTCTTTTTTCCTCGAAATATCGGATTTATTGTATTTCCTGTGTTAACAGCCTATTTTGCTTTTAAACAAAAGCTAGGAATCAATAAACTGCTTTTTCCCATAATCGCTATTTTGTTGTCGGTATTTTACATTAATTTTTTGCCGGATAACAATAAAAGCGACTCAATTATTTTGGCCTGCATTCATTTGCCCATATTTTTATGGACTTTAGTGGGTTATACTTTTATAGGCGGTCATGTAAACGACACCCAAAAGAAAATCGATTTTCTCCGCTATAACGGCGATTTTGTGGTAATGACTGCAGTGATGGTGCTTTCAGGCATTTTGTTTACCGGCATTACCATAGGATTATTCGAACTGATCGGCCTCAAAATAGAAGATTTTTTCGCACAGCATATTGCGGTTTGGGGAGCGCCGGCCATTCCAATTTTGGCAACGTATTTGGTGCAAAACAACCCGCAATTGGTGAATAAAATTTCTCCCGTAATTGCGCGACTATTTACGCCCATCGTTTTTGTGACACTCTTAATTTTTCTGATTGCCATCATTTACACAGGGAAAAATCTCTACAACGACCGTAATTTTTTGTTAATATTCAATGCATTATTGATCGGCGTTATGGCCATCATCCTTTTTTCCGTAACCGCGGCAACCAAAAACGCCACAGAAAAATTGAACCTGTTATTTCTCTTCGGACTTTCCGCACTCACCATCATTTTAAATGGTTTGGCGCTTTCGGCCATCGCATTCCGCTTGGTGGAATTCGGAATTACGCCCAACAGAATCGCTGTTTTAGGTGCCAATTTGTTGATATTCATCAACCTTATTTTAGTGGCGCATAAATTATTTTTGATCCTAAGAGGAAAATCCAAAGTGCAAAAAGTTGAAAATGTAATCGCAGTTTTTATTCCGATTTATGGCATTTGGACAGCTTTGGTAACCTTCCTTTTTCCCTTGCTTTTTAACTTTAAATAACAGTTTCCTATCATAAAAAGTGTTGCGTAAAGTGGTTTTTCGCGAAAAATGATTATAATTGTTTGGGCGTTCCCCTGCGGGTCAGGCTATCACTACTCGCGTCCCGAAAAAACGGGAGCGCTCAAACAAATCGTTCTATCCTTAACGCGATTAATTTAGAATCCATCATTCATCATTCAAAATTCATTTTGCGTATTCTTGCGTATTTTCTTTGCGTTTTTTTGCGGTTAAATGAAAATTGTTAATCGTTTTCGAAGCTGCTTTTTTGAAGAGCGCCCGCTGTTTTTTATAAATTTTTGCACTTAATTCCCAAAATATTACTTAAATTTATGAGATAAATATTTGGAATTTCTCACAGATTTAAACATTTCCTAGCGTATAAATAGAATCTTGTTAAAAACAGATGCGGTTGTTTATTGATAAATAGTATCTTTTCTACTTCGCTAAATAGAAATATCTTACTGTGAAGATTATAAATTAATTTTATAATTATATAGATTTTATAGTTTAAATTTATGTAAAAATATGATTTCAAATATGTTAATTTGTAAAGATCAAAATTTTAAATACGAAAAATATGGAAAATAGCAAAGCAACTAATGGAGGCGGTAAGTGCCCGTTTGTTCACGGAGCCAACACTGAGGTAAGTAACACGGTAATGGATTGGTGGCCAAAAGCACTAAACTTAGACATCTTACACCAACATGACACCAAAACAAATCCTTTGGGAGCCGATTTTAACTATGCTGAAGAATTCAAAAAGCTGGATTTAGAGGCCGTAAAAATGGATTTAAAAGCATTGATGACAGATAGCCAAGACTGGTGGCCGGCAGATTGGGGACACTATGGCGGCTTAATGATACGTATGGCCTGGCATGTTGCAGGAACCTATAGAATTTCTGATGGACGTGGCGGAAGCAATACCGGAAACCAGCGTTTTGCGCCGCTTAACAGCTGGCCCGATAACGTAAACCTTGACAAATCCCGCAGATTGTTATGGCCAATCAAGAAAAAATATGGCAACAAACTCTCGTGGGCCGATTTATTCATTTTAGCCGGTAATATGGCCTATGAATCTATGGGATTAAAAACATTCGGATTTGCTGGAGGGCGTGAAGATATTTGGCATCCCGAAAAAGATATTTACTGGGGATCAGAAAAAGAATGGCTGGCAGCAACTAAAAATCGTTACGAAAATGACGAAAATCGTGAGTCTTTAGAAAATCCTTTGGCCGCAGTTCAAATGGGACTCATCTACGTAAATCCGGAAGGAGTTGATGGCGTTCCCAATCCTTTGAGAACTGCCCAAGATGTGCGCACCACTTTTAAGCGTATGGCGATGAATGATGAGGAAACCGTTGCGCTTGCAGCCGGCGGACATACTGTTGGAAAATGCCACGGTAATGGTGATGCTACAATTTTAGGCCAAAGTCCCGAGGGCGCAAATTTGGAAGATCAAGGTTTTGGTTGGATGAACCCAAAAGGGAAAGGAAATGCCGAAGATACTGTTTCAAGCGGACTTGAAGGTTCATGGACCACAAATCCTACCCGATGGGACAATGAGTATTTTAATTTATTGTTAAAATATGATTGGGAACTAAAGAATAGTCCGGCAGGCGCATGGCAATGGGAGCCTATTAATATTGCGGAAGAGGATAAACCCTTTGATGCCCACATTCCAAATGTTCGCCGTAACCCAATTATGACCGATGCTGATATGGCCTTGAAAATGGATCCTGAATTCCGAAAAATTTCAGAGCGTTTTCACAATGACCAAGAATATTTTACGGAAGTTTTTGCCCGTGCCTGGTTTAAATTAACCCACCGAGACCTTGGCCCTAAAACGCGTTATCAAGGTCCAGATGCACCTCAAGAAGATTTAATCTGGCAAGACCCTATACCTGCAGTTGATTATACTTTAAGCGAATCGGAAATTGAAGATTTAAAACAAACGTTATTAAACAGCGGATTGTCCAAAACAGAACTTATCAATACTGCTTGGGACAGTGCAAGAACGTTTAGAAAATCCGATTACAGAGGCGGAGCAAACGGCGCCAGAATTCGTTTGGCACCACAAAAAGACTGGGCAGGAAATGAGCCTGAGCGTTTACAAAAAGTATTGAATAAGCTTACTGAAATTCAATCCGGTTTGCTTAAAAAAGTAAGTATCGCCGATTTGATTGTCTTGGGTGGGTCTGCTGCGGTTGAAAAAGCAGCTCAGGCTGCGGGCGTAAATATAAAAGTGCCTTTTAGCGCAGGACGTGGTGACGCCACAGCTGAAATGACCGATGTTGATTCATTTGAAGTACTTGAGCCACTGCACGATGCTTATAGAAACTGGTTGAAAATGGACTACACAATAAAGCCTGAAGAACTGATGCTTGACAGAACACAATTGATGGGGCTAACAGCTCCCGAAATGACTGTGCTAATTGGCGGAATGCGCGTTTTAGGCGCCAATTACGGAGGCTCCAAACACGGAGTGTTCACGCAAAAAGAAGGCGTATTAAGCAATGATTTCTTTGTGAACCTTACAGATATGAATTACTCATGGAAGCCTGTTGCCAACAATCTTTACAATATAGTGGACAGAAAAACTGGAGAAACCAAATGGACAGCCACACGTGTTGACTTGGTTTTTGGTTCAAATTCCATATTGAGAGCTTATGCGGAAGTTTATGCACAAGATGATAACAAAGAGAAGTTTGTGCACGATTTTGTGGCGGCATGGACCAAAGTGATGAACCGGGATCGTTATGATCTGGCATAATTTTAATTTCGTTTGTTCGGCCGTATGGCATTATAAATGAAGTTTTTAGCACATAAATTTTTAGAAAAGGTGGTTCGATTACCGGACCGCCTTTTTTCTTTTTTAATTATTTTTGTAAATAAGACTTGACATTTAAGTTATTTTAATTTTACTTGTAAAGTAAACATTACATTAAGTCAACTATTAATTACTTTATGATTAAAACAGCTCGAAAAAAAAGCTGCACCAATTGGCAGTGTGGACGTGGAGTTGGGTGGCCACTATGGCAATTGCTTCCTTTGGGCCTAAGTACATTTGGGATGATCACACCGTTTAACGGCTTTGGCAGTTTCAGCAAACTTTGCCAATGGAATTTTAATGATTATCGCAAACAGAAATTTATACAATAATTTCGACGAGCTTGAACGCAAAATTCATTTGGAGTCTTTGGCTTTAACATTGACTGGCCGTGGTTGTTTTCGGATTGTCATTTTCTTTGCTTGACACCACCAACCTCATCTCTTTTAAGGCAGAGATAAGCCACTTGGTGTTGTTTATTGGCATAACTTACTTGGTTTGTATCATTGTAAATACAAAAAGATATTCATGAAAAACAAGCTAAAAGTGCTGCGTGCCGAACATAGCTACACTCAGGAAGATTTGGCTGATATTGTTGGCGTATCCCGACAAACAATTAACGCCATTGAAAAATAAAAATTTGACCCCAGTTTGCCAACGGCTTTCAGGCTTTCAAAACTCTTTAATCTGAAAATTGAGGAGATATTCTTTTTTGAGAACTAATTTATTAAACCAAATTTATTTATTGTTTTTTATACAATTCAAGCGTTTTCTCAATGGCATCATCAAAATTTTCCCAGGTTTTTTCTGAGGTTAAATCTGTGGCAATAAATGTTTTATTAAATTTAGACAGCAATGTAAAATACACATAACCGCCAATCATAAGCTGAAAAGCGTTATTTAAAGAGGTTTCTTTTTCATTTGTTTTGAATGTTTTTCCAAGTCGGATATTTACAAACTTAAAAAGTTCTTTTGTTTCTTCATTATTTTCTATCAATTGCCATCGTAAAATTTCTTGCGCCAAAACATTTTCCCTGATTTCCTTGGTTCCTTTCTGTGTGAAATTTTTTAAATTTTCTATGCTGTCCATATTTTCGTCAATGGTCAGCAATGATTTAAAAAAATCGCCTTTTTGCGCAAATTGAAGCAACAGGCCTTTCATTCCGCCAAAATAACGGTAAATTAAACCTTTAGACACACCAGCTTCTTTGGCAATGGCGTTAATGCCAATTCCTTGAGGCCCTTTTGCTTTCAAAACGGCTAAAAAGGCAAGGTAAATTTTGTCTTCTGTGGCGGCTCTGTCTTTTTTCATCTGTTTATATTTTATTTTTTATTGGTACAGATGCTGTTCGCCATTCATC
>JACUUQ010000347.1 GCA_014859175.1 Lutibacter sp.
TTATGAGAAAGAAAGAAAGTTTACCCATTTTTTGGTTATTGCGATGGTAATCTTTGCATTCTTATTAATTTTACTGATTCAACAAAATGCCTCCAAGAAAAAAGCTTTTAATTTATTGGAGTTTAAAAATTATCAGGTTCATAAAATGAAGGATGAAATTGATGTTCAAAGCGATAAATTAAAACAATTGAATAGCACAAAAGATAAATTTTTCTCCATTATTGCTCACGATTTAAAAAATCCTTTTAATTCAATTGCCGGTTTTACGAATCTGATGATTGAAAATAATGAAATATATGATGCAGCAAAACGATTGAAATTTTTAAAAATAATTAAGGGTTCAACCGCAAAAGTCTCGAGTTTGCTTGATAACCTGTTGATATGGGCGAGTTCCCAATCCGGAAACTTAAAATTTAATCCGAAAAATATAAATTTGGCGTTACAAGTTACCGGTGTAATTTCATTTTTGGAAATTCAGGCCATAAATAAAGATATCTCAATTTTAAATAAGGTTGAAAAAAATGTTTTTGTGAAGGCCGATGAAAATATGTTAGACACCATTCTTAGAAACCTCATATCAAACGCCATAAAATTCACCCAGCCAAAAGGAGAAATTCAAATTTATTCATCATCGAAAAATGATTTTGCTGAAATAACCGTAAAAGACAACGGCGTTGGGATGACAGATGCTGAAATTGCGACCATTTTCAGCGTTAACGATATAAACTCCACTTTGGGAACTTCAAATGAACAAGGATCAGGATTGGGATTGATTTTATGCAAGGATTTTGTGGAAAGCCATGGCGGTAAAATTTGGGTGGAAAGCGCGGTTGATAAAGGCAGTGAATTTAAATTTACCTTGCCAATTTGGAAAGATTAATCTAATGAAATTAGCATAAGTACATGACAAAAAGTAAAACAGGTTGTTTTCCAAGGACTTGAATCCTGTTAAAAGAAATTTTGACAAGTAATCTAATCCGTATTTAAACACACTTATTGCTCTTCTGGCATGTTTTTTTATTATTATCTAAAGTTTCGGAGCTGATAATCGCTTGATTTTTAGCAATTTAATATATAAAAAAT
>JACUUQ010000168.1 GCA_014859175.1 Lutibacter sp.
GATACACACAGAAATGATTAATGGCGAACAGCATCTGTACCAATAAAAAATAAAAGACAAACAGATGAAATCATTTATCTCAAGCGTTATTGACGATGTTCTAAAAAAGCACCAAAGTTTCGATAATTTAGTATTTGTGCTCCCAAGCCAACGGTCTTGCGTGTTTTTAAAAGAAGAAATTATTGAAAAAGCACCAAGTGCCGGTTTTTTGCCTAAAATAGCAAGCATTGAAAATTATATACAGGAATTGGCAGCTATCAACCTTATTGACGCTACCCAATTGCTATTTGAATTTTACAGCATTTATCAGCAAAATATTCCTAAAGAAAACAGGGAATCTTTTGATGCTTTTTCGCAGTGGGCAACCATTGCCTTGCACGATTTTAATGAAATTGACAGTTATTTGGTGAATGCAACACAGTTTTTTTCAAATTTAAGAGATGTGAAAAAACTTGATGAATGGTTTCAAGACAAAAAGCCAAGCCAATTGGCAGTAAATTATCTTCAGTTTTTTGAATATCTGGCTGTTTTGTATGAGGCGCTATATGAAAAATTGAAAAACAACAAATTTGGTTATCAAGGGTTGATTTACAAAGAGGCCACCAACAATTTGGAATTTTACATAAATAACAACAAAAAAAACCACTTTATTTTAGTTGGATTTAATGCGTTGAACAAAGCCGAAGAAACCATATTTCAAGAATTGTTGAACAACAATTTGGCATCTGTTTATTGGGATGCAAACGAATCATTTTTCAACAATTCAAATGAAGCGGGCGTTTTTTTAAGAAAATATAAAAAGGAATGGGCATATTATCAAAAAAATCCGTTTTTATGGGAATGCGATCCAGTGCCTTTTGTTAAAAATATCAATTTAATAGGAGCTCCAAAAAACACCACACAAATAAAATATGCCGGAGAATTATTGTCAACTATCGAAAATTTCAGCAAAACTGCGTTGGTGCTGGCCGATGAAAATTTGTTGGCCTTAACGCTAAATTCCCTTCCAAACAACGTAAAAAATATCAATATCACAATGGGATATCCGCTAAAGGACATTCCTTTGGCAAGTTTGTTCAACACGCTCTTTAAGCTGCATTTAAACCAGCATAAATTTAATATGGAGGCTGAACAGCTGTTTTACTACAGAGATGTTTTAAACCTTTTAAACAATCCTTTTCTAAATAAATTAAACGACGAAATACTTCAAAAATTAATAGCTCAAATAAAAGGGAAAAACAGCATCTTTTTATCGGCTGAAATGCTGAAAAAGTATATTTCATCAGAAGAAGCAGCGCAAATTTCAAGTATTTTTTCATTATTTTATTTTTCAACATCTGTAAATAAAGTCATAAAACAATGTATTGATTTGATAAATGCGCTTAAAAATCATACAGAAGGCGTTGAAAAAGAATATTTGTACCGCTTTTTTACGGTTTTTCAACAGTTGCAAACCTTAAATACAACTTACAACCACATCACCGATTTAAAATCGTTATACTTATTTTACACCCAAATTTTGAGAAATGAAAAGCTGTCGTTTCAAGGAGAGCCTTTGCAGGGTTTGCAGTTGATGGGAATGCTTGAAACCAGAGCGTTGGATTTTGAAACCGTGATTATAACATCAGTAAATGAAGGGATTTTACCGGGAGGAAAAAACGATTTTTCATTTATTCCTTACGATGTAAAAAAATATTTTGGATTGCCTACTTATCAGGATAAGGATGCGATTTTTTCTTACCATTTTCAACGTTTGCTGCATCGGGCCAAAAACATTTATTTGATTTACAATACCGAATCTGACGGCTACGGATCGGGTGAAAAAAGCCGTTTTTTAACGCAGCTAGAAATTAACAATCCCGATATTACAAAAACAATTATCAGCCCAAATATCCAGCATATAAATTTTCCTGTTCTTCAAATTGAAAAAACACCAGAAATTATGGAAAAATTACGGGCATTATTCACCAAAGGCATTTCGCCATCGGCCTTGGCAAGTTACATTTATGATCCGGTGAAATTTTATGAACAGCGCATTTTGGAAATTTATGAAGAAGATGAAGTGGAGGAAACCATTGCCGTAAATACGATGGGTTCGGTAATTCACGAAGTGCTCGAAGATTTGTACAAACCATTTATTGATAAATATGTAAGCAAAGAAAATATCGCCGAAATGCAAAAAAATAAGCACGATTTGCTGGTGAAATATTTTGGGGAATATTACGAAAAAGGGAACATAGAAACCGGTAAAAACAAACTTATTTTTGAAGTGTGCAAAAATCATATCAAGCGATTCTTGAACCAGGAATTGCAATTGCTTAATCAAAACAAGCAGCTTAAAATAATTGCATTGGAAAAGGGATTGTCCGCCGAAATAAATATCGAAGGCATCAATTTCCCCATTAAACTAAAAGGAATTGTGGACAGAATTGACGAATTGGACGGCGTTACCCGAATTATAGACTATAAAACTGGAAAAGTGGCGGCCAACGATTTAAAAATAGCCGATTTTAGTGTTATGGGAAGCGATTATAAATATACAAAACCATTGCAGGTGATGCTTTATTGCTTCTTGTATTCAGAAGAAAATGGCGATAATTTTTCAAAACCAGTTGAAGCCGGAATCATTTCATTTAAAAATCTGAACAGCGGCTTTTTGAAAATGAATTTTTCAGATAAAAAAGGCACGATTGAAAGTTTTATTTCCCAAGAAAATATGGATCCGTTTTTAACGGAACTCAAAAGAATTATCTCTGAAATTTTAAATCCTGAAATTCCTTTTATTCAAAATCAAAATTTACCTTTTTAAAAATTTTTACCGATGCAAATAAATCGCAATTTAACTGTAAAAAGCAGTGTTCACAACAAACCCATTGTAACGGATATTTTTTATTTAAAAAACAACACCAAAAAGCCATTGGTCATATTTTGTCACGGCTACAAAGGCTTTAAAGATTGGGGCGCCTGGAATTTGGCGGCAGAAACATTTGCAGATAACAACCTGTTTTTTGTGAAATTTAATTTTTCTCACAATGGCGGAACCTTGGAAAATCCGATAGATTTTCCCGATTTGGAAGCGTTTGGAAACAATAATTTTATTAAAGAGCTCGATGATTTGGAAGATGTCATAAATTGGGTAACTGCCAATCCCGAATTTAAAAATGAAATTGACATTGAAAACATCACTTTAATCGGACATTCCAGAGGCGGCGGCATTGTGTCAATCAAGGCTTCAGAAAATAATAAAATCACCAAATTGATCACTTGGGCGGGTGTTTCCGATTTTGGCGTGCGTTTTCCTGAAGGCGAACAGTTGCAGGGTTGGAAAAAATTGGGCGTTTCGCATATTCTAAACACAAGAACCCTTCAAAAAATGCCTCATAATTACGAGTTTTATCAAAATTTTAAGGACAATGAAGCGCGTTTAACCATCAAAAATGCGGTGGATAAATTGAACATTCCGCATTTAATTGTTCAGGGGAAAAACGATGAAGTTGTGCTTCCGCAAGAGGCCAAAAACTTACATTTGTGGAATTCGAAAAGCGAACTAGTTTTTATTGAAGAAATGAACCATCCGTTGGGTTGCACACAACCGTGGGAATGTTCGGAGATGCCTTTTCACTTGCAGAAAGTGGTTATGGAAAGCATCAATTTCGTTCTTAATAATTAATATTTTTATCATATATTTTAAAAAAGATGGTGATAAAAAAAGCTTCAAAAACCGATTTAGAGGAATTGCTTTCAATTGTAAAAAGCTGCGGGAAAAAACTGATCGATCAAGGCATTTTTCAATGGAATGAAGCATATCCAAAAAGAGAAGATTTGCTCGAAGATATTGAACTTCAGGAGCTTTGGAAATTGGAAGATAAAAACAGTATTATCGGTTCAATAGTGCTTACCGAAAATGAAGATACCGAATACCAAGATGTAAAATGGCTGACAAAAAATCAAAAGAATCTTTATATTCATCGCTTGGCAGTTGATCCTAAATTTCAGGGAAAAGGCTATGCACAAAAACTCATGGATTTTGCCGAGAAATATGCCAAGGAAAATGGTTATAATTCCATTAGACTCGACACTTTCAGTCAAAATAAAAGAAATCAGAAGTTTTACGAGCAGCGTAATTACACGAGATTGGAAAGCATTTATTTTCCAAAACAAAGTGCGTTTCCTTTTTACTGTTATGAAAAAATAATGAATGTATAGAAGGTCGAACATTACATTTAAAGGAATCAACAAATTGGCAATTCCCGCGATTATTGCGGGTATTGCAGAGCCTTTGCTTTCAATTACGGATACCGCCATTGTTGGGAATTTAACTGAAAATCCTACCGAAGCACTTGCTGCCGTGGGTATTGCGGGTTCCTTTATTTCGGCGATGATTTGGATATTGGCACAAACGCGTTCGGCCATTTCGGCCACCATTTCAAAATATTTGGGCGCCAAAAAGCTGGATGAAATTGCTTCATTGCCGGCGCAAATTATTGCGATTAATTTTATTTTGAGCCTCATTATTTGTGTTATTACGCTATTTTTTGTTGAGGAGATTTTTCGGCTTTACAATGCCAGCGGAATCATATTGAAATATTCGGTAGATTATTATAAAATACGTGCCATCGGATTTCCGCTCACGCTTTTTGTATTTTCTGTTTTTGGGGTGTTTAGAGGTTTGCAAAATACCTATTGGCCCATGGTGATCAGCATTATTGGCGCCGCGTTAAATATTGGGCTGGATTTTGTTTTGGTGTTTGGAATTGAAGGTCTTATTCCGCCAATGAATGTAAAAGGAGCCGCTTGGGCAAGTGTGATTGCACAAGCCGTTATGGCTATTTTATCATTGGTCTTGCTGTTGAAAAAAACACCATTTAGCCTAAAATTGTCGTTTACCCTGAACAAAGAAATCAAAAACTTATTGGGGCTGAGTTTAAACTTAATGGGAAGGGCATTGGCCTTAAATGTTGCACTGTATTTGGCGAATGCTTACGCAACAAAATATGGAAATAACTATATCGCGGCGCAAACCATCGCTTTCCAAATCTGGCTGTTTTTTGCCTTTTTTATTGATGGCTATTCAAGCGTGGGCGATATTGTTTCGGGAAAATTATTGGGTGAAAAAAATTACAAGAAACTTTGGCGACTCAGCATTAAATTAAGTCGGTATTCTATTGTTGTTTCCATCATGCTGGCGCTTATTTGCGCGGTATTTTATTTTCCCATTGGCAGGCTTTTTTCAAAAGATCCGCTAGTGCTGGAGTCTTTTTACGGTATTTTTTGGCTGGTGCTGGTAATGCAGCCAATTAACGCGATTGCATTTGTTTTCGATGGCATATTTAAAGGATTGGGTGAAGCGGCAACCTTACGTAATCTACTGCTGACGGCCACTTTTTTGGGGTTTGTTCCCGTGCTGTTAATCGGAGATTATTTCAATTTAAAATTGTACGCTGTTTGGCTGGCTTTTACGGTGTGGATGTTAATGCGGGCCGGAATTTTGGTGTTTAAATTTAGGCGAAAATATTTAGTTAAAAACCCGTAACTTTGGACATTATGGAAAACGGAAGTTTATATACGCATATTCAGAACAAAATTGCCGTTGTTGAGTTTTTTCACCCGGCGGGAAATTCGCTTCCAGGTGAGTTATTGGCTCGTTTAGCGGATGTTTTTAACGAATTAAGCAGCAATAATGCCGTGAATGTGATTATATTAAAAAGCGAGAAGGAAACTACTTTTTGTGCAGGCGCTTCGTTTGATGAATTGAGTGCCATTACAACTGTTGATGATGGAAATAAGTTCTTTTTAGGCTTTGCCAACGTGATTAATACAATGCGAAAATGCTCAAAATTAATTATTGGCCGCGTTCAGGGAAAAGCGGTGGGCGGCGGCGTTGGTTTGGCTGCGGCTTGCGATTATTGTTTTGCCACGGAACAGGCTTCCATAAAATTATCGGAATTCACCATTGGCATTGGTCCGTTTGTGATTGCGCCGGCGGTTGCGCGTAAAATGGGTGTGGCTGGGCAGCGTCGCGATGTCAAAGTCGCATTGCGAGAAATCGATTTAACA
>JACUUQ010000169.1 GCA_014859175.1 Lutibacter sp.
TGATACACACAGCAATGATTAATGGCGAACAGCAGCTGTACCAATAAAAAATAAATTATAAACAGATGAAAAAAATCAGTACGTTTTTATTATTTTTATTTTTGATAACTGCACTCCAGGCGCAAGTTGACCCAACTATTTTTGACAAATTTGAATCAAAGTTTTTAACGATTGACGGATACAAAATCAATGTTGAAGCAAAAGGAACCGGAGATCCAATTTTCTTTATTCCGGGCGGACCCGGAAATTCCCACGATTATATGCAAGGTGCTTTTGGCCAATATTACAAAACCAATACGGTGGTGTTTTTTGATTTTTTGGGCAGGGGAAAATCCGATGACGCTAAAAACAAAAGGGAATATTCCGTTGAAAATGATACCGACCTCATTGAAAAAATAAGAAAACAATTGGGCTTTGAAAAAATATCAGTGGTTGGCCATTCCTACGGAAGTGTTCCTGCGCAAAATTATGCGATTAAGTATCCAAACCACACTAACAAAATGGTGATTATTGCCGGTTTTCATAGCGGACTTATGTGGCAAGCCAATTGCGACAGTTACAACCATTATGCAAAAACGCATTTTCCCGAACTTTGGATAAAAGTTGATTCCTTAAGGGCTTTGGGTTATGTGTCTTCCGACAAAGAATTTATGAAAGTTTATGGCAGCTTTCCCACAAAATATATTTATTATCACAATATAAGCATCAAAGGAAATGTTCCGAAATACGATTTCAGAAACTGGAATGATGATGTTTATGCCCAAATTATTGGACGCGACGGCGATTTTGAAGTGAGCGGAAGTATGATGGATACCGATTTTAGGAGCGATTTAAAAAACGTAAAAGCTCCAACTTTAATAACTTCAGGAAGGTACGATGGTGTTTCAACGCCGGAGTTTAACCTGCAGTATAAAGTATTTATGCCTCAAGCCAAATTTGTGATATTCGAACAAAGCGGCCACAATCCTTATTTGGAAGAACCTGAAAAATTTTATAAATTATTTGAGGAATTTATGGGAATTAAAATTGAATAATTAGTGCCTAAAGTTTGGAGTGCCTAAAATGCCTAAAGTTAAGTTTTTCTTGATTTTACAAGTAAAGCAAAAAAAATCTTTTCCGTTTTAGCTGCAAATTTTTAAACAAGTGAATTTCGCTTATCACTAAAAGTTCATTTTTTTTACTTTAAGCACTTCAAACTTTAGGCACTTTAAATACTGATTTATATTATTTGCTCGCAAAAAGCTTCACATCATTTTCAGAAACTTCTTTTTCGCCCAATATTATTAAGCGCTCAACAACATTTCTCAATTCTCTAATATTTCCGGTCCAGTCGTATTCCTGCAGCAATTTTATGGCCTTATCAGAAAATTTCTTAACGGCCGTTCCTTGTTCTTCCGCAATTTGTTCAGCAAAAAAATTGATTAAAAGCGGAATATCTTCTCTTCTGTCGTTTAAAGAAGGAACATTTATCAAAATTACCGCCAAACGGTGGTATAAATCTTCCCGAAATCGACCTTCGGCTATTTCCTTTTGCAGATCTTTATTTGTGGCGGCAATCACGCGTACATCAACTTTAATGTCTTTATCGCTTCCAACGCGAGAAATAATATTTTCCTGCAAAACGCGCAACACTTTTGCCTGTGCAGAAAGGCTCATATCGCCAATTTCATCCAAAAAAATGGTGCCGCCATTTGCAGCTTCAAACTTACCGGCACGGTCTTTTATGGCGCCCGTAAACGAACCTTTTACGTGACCAAACAATTCGCTTTCAATCAATTCAGAAGGAATTGCGGCACAATTTACCTCAACCATCGGGTATTTTGCACGCTCACTTTTTTCGTGCAGCCAATGTGCCACCAATTCTTTTCCGGTTCCGTTTGGCCCGGTAATTAATACCCTGGCATCGGTTGGCGCAACTTTATCAATCATGTTTTTAATATGAGTGACGGCTTTGCTTGCGCCTATCATTTCATATTTTTTGCTCACTTTGCTTTTTAACAAAATGTTTTGGACAACCAATTCTTTTTTATCCAGCGCATTGCGAACCGTATTGAGCAAACGGTTTAAATCGGGTGGTTTTGAGATGTAATCGAAAGCGCCCAAACGCATCGTATTTACTGCGGTGTCTAAATCTCCGTGGCCGGAAATCATCACAATCGGTATTTCAGGCTTTAATTTTTTAACTTTTTCAAGCACCTCTACCCCATCCATTTTTGGCATTTTTATATCGCACAACACCAAATCAAAGTCCGATTTTACAATCATATCAATCCCAATCAAACCATCTTCCGCTTCCTCAACCTGATAAGTTTCATTCTCTTCAGAAATTATTTTCTTCAACACCCTGCGGATGGAAGCTTCATCTTCAATTATTAATATTTTCGGCATTTTTAGTCGTTTTAAAAAGAATATATTAACTATAAATTCTTCAATTTTTTTATTCTTATCAGTTATTTTTTTAATAATAAATCTTAAATCCGTCACCCTGAGCGAAACCCGAACTATCAGATTGAAGGGTAAAAAATCGTAAATCAAAAATCTTAAATTACTTTTTTGGGCGTTACCGCAAGGGTCGCGCCTTTCGTTCCAATCTTTTTTACTTCGCCGAAGAGGCGAATCAAAAAAGGATTTCCGCTACAGTCCCTAACGCAACTTTCGTACTAAACAAAAAACAATTCTGATTCAACTTTTCCAAATGCTTTAATTTTTAAAATAAAACCGATTTTTCTAACATTAAAATCGTAGATCAAAAATCGTATATCAAAAATTAATATTTAAGCCATTTATATATTTCTTTGTAACTTGGTTTTTTCCCATACATTAAAATTCCCACACGGTAAATTTTGGCCGCAAACCATACCATTCCTATAAAAGTAATGATTAATAAGGTGATTGAAGTAATTAATTGCCACCAAGGCACGCCAAATGGAATTCGCATCAACATTACTATTGGCGATGTGAGCGGAAACAGTGAAAAAGCGACTGCAATTGGTCCGTGCGGATTTTCAATCACCGAAAAACCAACATAAATCGCGATTACCAAAGGCGTTAAAACCGGCATCATAAATTGTTGCGTATCGGTTTCACTGTCAACAGCCGCGCCAATTGCGGCATAAATGGAACTGTAAATTAAATAACCGCCCAAAAAATAAACAATAAACGAAAAAAACATGGTGAGTATGGGCAAATTCTTAATTTCCTGCAAAATTAGCTGTAAATCGTTATTTGATGATTGTTGCATTTGCTGAACCATTTCAGGAGCCATTTGCGCTGAACTTGAACTCACGTCGCCAACCCCAAAATATAAGGTAATTGCAGTCAATAAAATTCCGCCAATCACCATCCAAATAATAAACTGCAAAATGCCCGCCATCGCATTTCCAATAATTTTCCCCATCATTAATTGAAAAGGTTTTACCGATGAAATGATCACCTCAATAATTCGGCTGGTTTTCTCTTCAATCACGCTTCGCATCACGGAAGTTCCATAAATAATAATAAACATAAAAATTAAATAACCAAAACCGCCGCCCGCAGCCATACGCAAAATACTGCCTATTTTAGAGGATTTTTCTCCCGAAAAATTTTCGGCGTCAATGGTAACTTTCGTTTCTATGGATTTTATTTTGTCAACATCAATTTGAAGTTGCGCTATTTTTAAGTTTCTTATTTTCTTTTCAAGTTTGCTTTCTATGCTGTTAAGAACTGTTAAACTTGGCGTATCATTAGAAAAAAAGGTGATATTATTTGAAAGCTCATTCAAACTGTCACTTTTGGGAATCACCAACAATCCGTAATAAAATTCTTTGGTTTTTACTTTTGCTTGCTCAATTCCCAGGCTTGTTAAATCTATATATTTAACGGCATCTGAATCTTCAAAAGCATCAGAAAATTTTTGGGATTCATCAACAAAAGCAATGGCGCGAATTTCTTCCGCGTTTTTTTCATTTAAAAAGATGATCAAAGAAAAAAGTCCGACCACCATCAGCGGACTTAATGCTGTCATTACAATAAATGATTTGTTTTTAACTTTCGCAAAAAACTCTCTTTTTATGATTAATTTTAATTTGTCCATTTAACTTTTTAGTTGAAAATTTGAAATATTTTCTTTGTTTCTGTCACTATTTCATTTTCATTAATATTATTCCCCCTTCAAGCCTGTATTGAGCGGAGCCGAAATAGGGGTTAGGGGGCCTTCTAGTTATTGGAAGCCACCGATTTTAAAAATATATCGTTAACGCTTGGAATAACTTCCGTAAAATGTGTTATCTGCGCTTTGTTGTTTAAAAATTCAATCAAATCTTTTGAAGTTTCTCCGTTTTTTAGACTGATTAAAAGCCGTAAATCATCATTAAATGACATTAATTGGGAATTTTCAACAGTAAATTGTGCGCTGATTTGATTTAAAAGCAACTCTTTATTTGCAGACAATAAGCCAACTTCAAACTGATTGGTTTTAAATTGTAGCTTAATGGCTTTTAACTTTCCGTCGAGTATTTTATTGGATTTATTGATCAACGCAATATAATCACACATTTCCTCCACCGATTCCATTCTGTGTGTAGAAAAAATGATGCTTGCGCCTTCATTTCGCAAATTTAAAATTTCATCTTTGATTAAATTGGCATTTATTGGGTCGAATCCACTAAAAGGTTCATCAAAAATTAACAATTTGGGACTGTGCATAACGGTGACAATAAATTGCACTTTTTGCGCCATTCCTTTAGAAAGTTCCTGAATTTTTTTGTCCCACCAATGGGTAATTTCAAATTTTTCGAACCAAAATTTCAGTTTCTTTTTGGCTTCATCTTTAGACATTCCTTTAAGCTGCGCCAAATACAATGCCTGTTCGCCAACCTTCATGCTTTTATACAAACCGCGTTCTTCAGGCAAATATCCAATATGCTGAATATGATGTGGTTGCAGAATTTCTCCGTCTAAATAAACGGCTCCGCTATCGGGTAATGTAATTTGGTTTATAATTCTGATCAACGAGGTTTTTCCTGCACCATTGGGCCCCAATAATCCAAAAACACTTCCCTTTGGCACCGAAATAGAAACGTTGTTTAATGCCGTAAAACTTCCATAGTTTTTACAAACATTCTCAACCGTTAAAACATTGTTCATGCGATAGTTTTTGATTCGAAGGACGAAAATATAACTATTTTGCTAAAATTAGGTTAATCTTAACTTAAAATTAATACAGCTTTTCTATATACTTTTGCTGTATGGTCTTCAGCAATTCCAACGAAGCATTTGGCTTTACAATTCGCAAAATTTCAGTGATTCCTTGATTTACATAAAAAATTCCTTTAGCGATATCGTAATTCGCATCGGTGATATTGTGCTTTACTTCTTGGGTTAATTTTTTAAACTCATCCCAGCCCATATACCTTGGCACCTGAATATAATAGGTATTATCCTCATCTTTAGAATGATAAATACCATTGTCCAATTCCTCAATATTAAAAAAACGATTAATCCTTATTAAAACTTCTGTAGAAGCAAATTTTTCGCTTTTAGCAAAATCATAACCTTCATTCTTATAATATTGCTGAATTTGCGCAATTTCATGAAAACGGTTTATTCCTTTTACCCTAATGCCATCAATCTTTCGGGAATTCATAGTTACCTCGCATTTTGCGCCATCCAATCTTAAATTGTATTTCTCGTTAATTTTTTTGGTGACACGCAATATTTTTTCGAATGAGTTTGGTGTTTTGGTCACAAAAATAATGGATACCGGTTTCACAATTTCCGTAAACCTGCCATAATAATTTTTATAAGGATCAGGAACATTGATGACAAATGTGTTAGGAAGCTTGTTTTCGTCAATGGTATCTATTTTTTCTTGTATGATAATTTTCCCGATAAGTTCTCTTGTTGCCATAGTTTAAAAGTTTGTGTTTCGTTTTTTAAACTTATTCCTTTTTTTGATAATAAACAAACAAAATAATTTTTATTTAATTTATTATGCGTGCATAGTATTTTTTTATATAT
>JACUUQ010000170.1 GCA_014859175.1 Lutibacter sp.
GGGGAATTGTAGGAATGTTGGTAGGGCTGACAGTAGCGCTGCTTTTTATATACCCAGGCTTATTGGAATTTACAGGATCAGATAACGCTATTTCCTGGTTAAGCTTTGGTCGCTTAAGGCCTTTGCACACCAATGCGGTGATTTTTGCTTTTGTGGGCAATGGAATCTTTTTAGGGATCTATTATTCCACCCAAAGATTGCTGAAAGCGAGAATGTTTAACGATGTTTTAAGCAGAATTAATTTTTGGGGATGGCAGGCAATTATTGTTGCAGCCGCAATCACACTGCCATTAGGGTTTACTTCATCAAAAGAATATGCTGAATTGGAATGGCCAATTGACATTGCAGTAGTGGTGGTTTGGGTAGTATTCGGAATCAATTTGATTGGAACCATATTAAAAAGAAGACAACGCCATATTTATGTTGCAATTTGGTTTTACATAGCAACCTTAATCACTATTGCGGTACTTTATATCTTTAATAATTTGGAAATGCCTGTTTCAGCTTTTAAAAGCTATTCAGTATATTCAGGTGTTCAAGATGCACTTGTGCAATGGTGGTACGGGCACAATGCAGTGGCATTCTTTTTAACAACACCGGTATTGGGGTTAATGTATTATTTTGTGCCGAAAGTGGCAAATAGACCAATTTACTCTTATCGATTGTCGATTATTCACTTTTGGACATTGATATTCTTGTATATCTGGGCAGGTCCTCACCATTTATTGTACACAGCACTTCCGGAATGGGCTCAAAATTTAGGGACTGTTTTCTCTATTATGTTAATTTTTCCATCTTGGGGTGGTATGATTAACGGATTGCTTACGTTACGTGGTGCTTGGGATAAAGTTCGCGAAAATCCGGTATTAAAATTCTTTGTGGTTGCAATTACGGCTTATGGGATGGCAACTTTTGAAGGGCCTATGTTATCTTTTAAAAACGTAAATGCCATTGGCCATTATACCGATTGGATCGTTGGTCACGTACATATTGGGGCCTTGGGCTGGAATGGTTTTATGATAGCCGGTATTGTTTATTGGCTGGCTGAAAAATTATGGAAAACCCCATTATATTCGAAAAAATTGGCCAATGCACATTTTTGGCTAGGCACAATTGGTATTTTGTTTTATGCCATTCCATTATATATTGCCGGGTTTACCCAAGCGTTTATGTGGAAACAATTTAATCCGGACGGCACCTTGGTTTATGGTAACTTTTTAGAAACAGTCACATCAGTAATGCCAATGTACGCCATGCGTGCAATTGGAGGGACACTATATTTAATTGGATTTATTTTATTGGCAATCAACATTATTAAAACAGCCAGAGCAGGTTCTCCTGTTGAAGATGAATTGGCTGAAGCTGCGCCATTGAAAAAAATTAGCGGACAAAGAATTGCAGGTGAAGGATGGCATACTTGGTTGGAAAGAAGAACAGTATTGTTTACAATATTAACCACTATTGCCATTTTAATTGGGGGCTTGGTTGAAATTGTTCCTGTGATGTTGGTGAAATCAAATGTTCCTACAATTTCAAGCATAAAACCATATACGCCCTTAGAATTGGAAGGAAGAGATATTTATATTCGCGAAGGCTGCAACAATTGCCACTCCCAAATGATTCGTCCTTTCCGTTCAGAAGTCGAACGTTATGGCGAATATTCAAAAGCAGGTTAGTTCATTTACGATTTTCCATTCTTGTGGGGTTCTAGAAGAACCGGACCGGATGTGCATAGAATTGGAGGAAAATACAATGACAACTGGCACTTTAACCATATGATGGATCCACGATCTACATCGCCGGGCTCCATTATGCCTCGTTATTCCTGGTTAATTAAAAATGATATGAATGCTTCAAATTTGGAAAGTAAAATGAAAGCATTGGTAACATTGGGCGTTCCTTATACCGATGAAGAAATTACAGGCGCCAAACAAGCATTGTTAACGCAGGCAAAGGAAGTTGAAAATAATTTAAGGCAAGACCCTGAATATGTAAAAAACTACGGTTCAAGCAATATCCAAAATAAGGAAATTGTTGCGCTTATTGCTTACTTACAACGTTTAGGCACCGATATTAAAGCAAATACTTCAACAGCCTTAATAAATAAGTAATATGTTAAGATTTATATCACATAATTTTGACGGAATGGACGGGGTTGAAATTTACCCCATAATTTCATTGTTGCTGTTTTTTATCGTTTTTGTCACTATGTTAATCATTGTCATAAAAATGCCTAAGAAAAAATTCGATGAAATAAGCCAATTGCCTTTAGATAACGACACTAACAGTAAAGAAAATAATTATGAATAAGAATTCAGAAAAGATCTCGGGCTGGAAAAGATTTATGAAATCTATGACCAAAGCGCACGATTTAGGAACCGAAGAAGATATCATGCTCGATCACGATTATGATGGCATTAAGGAACTTGACAATGTTTTGCCGCCTTGGTGGCTGGCAGGTTTTTACATCACCATAGCCATTAGTATTTTTTATATTATCATGGCAATAGGTTTCAATAAATACAGCCAGGCTGATGAGTTAAATGATGAAATGGCTGCTGCAAAAGCAGAAATTGAAGCCTATAAAGCTGCAAATCCGCAATTATTTGATGATGCAAATATCATTGCTTTTACAGATCCCGAAAATTTGGCAAAAGGTAAAGAATTGTTTACTGCAAAAACCTGTGTTATTTGTCATTTGGCGGATTTAGGAGGAAGCATAGGTCCTAACTTAACCGACAATAAATGGATTTTGGGCGGTGACGTAAAAAGCATATTCAATACCTTAACAAATGGCGGAAGGCCAGGGAAAGGAATGATTGCTTGGGAAAGCACAATTACTAGGGAAGAACGCATTCAATTGGCAAGTTATATTATATCCATGCAAGGTACAACTCCAGCTGTGCCAAAACCGGCTGAAGGCGATATTGTTTGGCCTGCGGAATAATAAAGAGAATTAATATTAAAAACAAAAACCCTCTTTTGAGGGTTTTTGTTTTTAATATTTTAAAAAAATAATTGCCTGTTTTTTATTTTTTTTGTCGCATTTGTAGCCAAGAGGTTGATTAATTAATCTTAAATTTACACATTGATAAAGAATCGAGAACAGCCTTTTTAAACTTCAGATGAACACAGAAAATAAAGAGAGATTTAGAGACTCAATTGGAACAATAGATGAAAGTGGAAAACGAAATTTTATTTTTCCGAAAAAACCTAAAGGAAAATTTTACAACTATCGAACCATTGTAAGCTGGGTGCTTTTGGCATTTATGTTTGCGGCGCCTTTTGTTAAAATTAACGGAAATCAGTTTTTGCTTTTTAATGTTATTGAAAGGAAATTCCATATTTTCGGATTTCCGTTTTGGCCGCAAGATTTTCACTTGCTTGTCATTTCTATGCTTGTGAGCGTGGTATTTGTTATTTTATTTACCGTGGTTTTCGGAAGAATATTTTGTGGTTGGATTTGTCCGCAAACTATTTTTATGGAAATGATTTTCAGAAAAGTAGAATATTTAATCGATGGAGACAGAACCAAACAAATTAAGTTGGATAAACAAGCTTGGAATGCCGAGAAAATTAGAAAACGCATTTTAAAATGGTTTGTATTTTTTCTGATATCATTTATCATCGCCAATGTTTTCTTTGCTTTTATTATAGGCAGCGATGTTTTAATAGAACATATTAAAGACGGCCCTTTTAACCATATTGGAACTTTGGTAAAACTTTTGGTATTTACCTTGGTTTTCTATTTTGTCTTCGCTTGGTTTAGGGAACAAGTTTGCATCATTGTTTGTCCTTATGGTCGATTGCAAGGGGTTCTTTTAGACAATAAGTCCATTAACGTGGCTTATGATTTTTTAAGGGGAGAAGGCGAAAAGGGAAGGAAACCAATTCGTAAGGGCGAAAACAGGGCCGAATCCGGTTATGGCGATTGCGTGTCTTGTATGCAATGCGTTCAGGTTTGTCCAACAGGAATTGACATCAGAAACGGTACGCAACTGGAATGCATTAACTGCACAGCCTGTATTGATGCTTGTGACGAAATCATGGACACTGTTGGTTTTGAAAGAGGGTTGATTCGTTATGCTTCCGAAGACAATATCGAAAAAAAGGAAAAATTTAAGTTTAATGCTCGTTTAATTGCGTATGCTGCGTTATTAACTATTTTGGTAGGCATACTTGTTACAATGTTGTTTTTGCGAAATGATGTGGAAGCGACAATTTTGAGATTGCCGGGACAAATATTTCAAACTACGGAAACTACCGTAAAAAATGTTTACACCTTCAAATTAATCAATAAAACAACTAAAAACATTGAAGACATTGATATTAAATTAATTTCGCATAACGGAAAAGTTGAAATGATTGGCGGTCTGTCGAAAGTTGAAAAACAGGGATTAAAGGAAGGTACATTGTTTATTGAAATTGATAAAAAAGACCTAAATTCGTCAAATGAAAAGTTAAAAGTTGGGGTATATTCAGGAGGAAAACTTATTGAAGTAACCACCACCACTTTTGCGGGACCTTTAAAAATTAATTAGATGAACCGAGCCACAACAAATTTTGATACACAGTAAAATGATTAATGGCGAACCTGCCTGTCCGGCAGGCAGGCAGCAGATGTTACCGCTAAAAAATAAAATGTAAACAGATGAAGTTAAAAATTAGTTGGCCAATAGGCATTGTGCTCGCGTTATCGGCATTTATCATATTCATATTATCTTTCGTATTTAAGGCAACTTTTGTGCCTGGTTACGACCATCATTTGGTTTCTGATGATTATTATAAAGATGAAATGAATTACCAACAGGAAATTGATAAATTGAACAAAGCTGCAACTTTAAAGGAAGATGTTACTTTAACCAAAGTGGCTGAAGGTTTGTTAATTAAATTTCCTGCGGAATTTGATCCGGAAAAAATTGCTGGAACAATTTCATTTCAAAGACCTTCTAATGATAAAATTGATTTTCAACTTCCCATAAAATTAACAACTGCCGACTTTTTAATATTGAATGATAATTTGGTGCAAGGAATTTGGAATGTGAAAATTGAATGGACTGTTAACAGCAACACTTATTTATTTAAGGAAAAATTAATGTATTAATATGCTTTGGACTGCACTTATTTTGGGTTTGGCAGGCGGTTTTCACTGTATTGGAATGTGCGGCCCAATCGCCTTTATTATTCCGGTTAACAGGTCATCAAAAACTTCGTTAATTTTCCAGACATTTTTATATCATTTTGGCCGATTATTGAGTTATTCAATCATTGGATTGCTTTTTGGTTTCGCAGGAAAAGGTTTGTATTTGGCAGGTTTTCAACAACGTTTGTCAATTTTAATGGGCGTTATTATGATTGTCACCATTTTAATGCCAGTCTCAGTTTTTAACAAATATAATTTTTCAAAACCGCTTTATAAAATTATAGCCAAAATTAAATATAATCTCGGAATTTATCTGAATAAAAAAACAAACAAAGCATTATTCTCCATCGGTTTTTTTAATGGTTTTTTGCCTTGCGGCCTGGTGTATATTGCTGTAATTGGATCAATTTCAGCAGGAAGTCCCGTTGAAGGCGCTTTATATATGACGTTATTTGGGGTTGGAACAATTCCGATGATGACCGCAGCGGTGTTGTTGGGGAATTTTGTAAGTGTATCCTTGCGTGCAAAATTTCAAAAAATTATCCCTGTTTTTGTCATTATCATCGGATTATTATTTATTTTGCGTGGTCTGGGATTGGGAATTCCTTATTTTTCGCCTTCTGATGCAAAATTGCAGCCATTGAGTGACCCGGAAATATGTTTAATATATGAAAAAATAAATCATAATGAAACGAGCATAATAAATTTTGATATACGAAGGAATAACTAACAACGAACAGCAGCTGTACCAATAAAAAATAAAATATAAACAGATGAAACGAGCCATA
>JACUUQ010000171.1 GCA_014859175.1 Lutibacter sp.
AATTGCGTACGTTGCGTAAAAACTTTGCGAACTTAGCGGTTAAAATCCGTACTTAATGCATTTATAATAAGTAATTTTACCGGTAACAAAACGGATTGTTCACAAATAATTTTAGCCGCTTTTAAAATGAAATATTCTCTTTTCACATTTTTATTTTATTGTTTTTCATTAGTTTCTGCCCAAAATATTCCATTGTATGTAGGCACTTATACAGATGCCGACAGTGAGGGAATTTATATTTATGATTTTAACCTGAAAACTGGCGAACTCTCCAATAAAAAATTGGCGGCTGAAGCTATAAATCCATCATACATTACCTTTTCATCCGATAAAAAAATGTTGTTATCGGTGGGTGAAACAGACAATTTTGAAGGCACTAAAAGCGGCTTTTTAAATGCTTATTCCGTAGAAAAAGACGGAATGCTAACTTTTATTAATAAAGTAAGCAGCAACGGCGCGCATCCTTGCCATATTCAACTTAATAACGACAATTCTAAAGTTGCCGTTTCCAATTATACCGGCGGAACGGTTTCTGTGCACAGCGTAGCAAAAAATGGCGAAATTTCACCAGCGTCTCAAGTTATTGATCACAACAAAGGCGCTTTGCAATCCCACGCGCATTCGGCCAAATTTTTCAACAATTCGCTGTTTGTTGCCGACTTAGGCCGTGATTTTTTAGCGCAATACGTTGAATCCGGGAATAATTATCTTTTAAAGGAAAATTACGTCATGGAACCAAAAACCGGTCCGCGCCATTTTGAAATTTCAATAAAAGGCAAGTTTATTTATGTGATTAACGAATTGAATTCTACAATTTCTGTATTGAAGAAGCAAAAAAACGGCTATGATTTTGTTCAAAACATCAGCACATTGGCCGATGGATTTGACGGAAAAAGTTTTTGTGCCGACATACATTTATCAAAAGACAGCCAGTTTTTATACGGATCAAACCGAGGAGAAAACAGCATTGCGGTGTTTAAAATAAACAATAAAAGCGGCGAACTCCAAAAAACGCAAACCATCAGCACAAATGGCGATTGGCCGCGAAATTTTACGCTGTCGCCCAATGGCAATTATTTGTTGGCAGCCAACCAGAGAAGCAAAAATATCAGTGTTTACCGTGTCGATAAAAAAACTGGAAAGCTGACTTTTTTGCACAGCATAAATTCTCCAACGCCATCTTGTTTGCTATTTTAGTTTAAAATATCTGGCAACTTATTACGAATTTTCTTAAGTGGCTCCGTTTTTTTTATCGGTCAATAAATATTTACCTAACATCGATTTTAAAACATCTTTGCTAATGGGCTTCGACATAAAATCATCACAGCCCGCCAAAAAGGCTTTTTCTTTTTCCTCGGGCGATGAATAAGCAGTTTGGGCAATTATGGGCAAGTTTGGGTGAAATTCTTTTATGCGCTTTGTGGCTTCATGCCCGTCCATTTTAGGCATTTTTATGTCCATAAGCACCAATCCAATTTCTGGATTTGTTTTAGAAATTTCAACCGCTTCCAAACCGTCTTTCGCGTGAATAATGGTGCAGGGAAGTTTAAGTTTGTCTTCCAGCAATGTTTCCAAAACCATAAAATTCACCTCTTCATCTTCAGCAATTAAAATGGTGTGTTTTTCGTTTTTCTCCGAGGTTTTAACATTTTCGAGGGTGCTTGTTGAAATTATATTTACCGGCTTGTAAGGAATGCTCACAAAAAAAACGGCACCTTCGCCAAGTTGTGACACCACAGTAATTTTTCCGCCCAACAACTCCGCATTTTCTTTGGCGATGGAAAGTCCGAGGCCTAATCCGCCCACTTTTTTGGAAAGCTCTTTTTCAGCCTGGGAAAACCGATCAAAAATGAGCTTTTGTTTTTCAGGCTTAATACCAATTCCGCTGTCTTTTACATAAATTTCCAATTGGGCAGGCTCACTTTCCTTATCTATTTTATAGCCCAATTCAACAAAGCCTTCATCAGTAAATTTCAATGCGTTTTCCAATAAATTGCTTAACACTTTATTCAACTTATTTTTATCGGTAAGTATGGTGCTTTCTTCATTGGAAAGTCCGTTTTTTAAGACCAATTCTATGTTTTTTTGGGTAGCTTTTATATTAAAAACAGTAAACAATTCGTTCAACAATTCGTTTATGCAAACTAGATTTTCTTCAGCCTTGATTTGCTTGGTTTCCAACACCGAAATTTCCATAATATCATCAATAATATGCAATAATTGGTGGGTGCTGTTTTTAATGATATCAATAAAAAGCTTTCTTTTTTCTGCGGCTAAATCTGGGTTTTCCAATAATTCGGAAAAGCCCAAAATACCATTCATTGGGGTTCTTATTTCGTGGGACATATTTTGGATGAATTCCGTTTTTAGGCGGTCACTTTCCTCTGCTTTATCTTTGGCAATTATTAAGTCGTTCAAAATTTGTCTTTTTTCAGAAATATCTTGAATGGTGCCAATCATACTTTTTAGGTTTCCTTGGTTGTCAAATTCTAATTTTCCCAAACCGTGAACCCAACGTGTTTGTTTGTCACTTTTTCTTGTAATGCGGTATTCTTTATTAAATTCTTCTTTGTTTGTTATGATGTTTCTTTCAAAATATTGCTCCATCATCTCTAAATCATCAGGATGAATTATCCCTAACCAACCTTTTACATCTCTGTCATACAATTCATCAATTCCAAATATTTTGTCTAAGACCTGAGAACTTTTCCAGATGCCTGATGAAAAATCAAGTTCATAAGAACCCATATTGGCAATTTTTTGGGCTTCATTTAAGTTGTTTTCACTTTTTTCTGCAATTTCTTTGGCTTTTTGAAGCTCATTTGTTGCATTTCTTTCAGCAGTAACGTCAATCACAGAAGCAATGGAAGTGCCGTAATCATCAATAATTACTGATTTTATAAGTGCCAAAATTGGAGAACCGTCTTTTCCCACCAATTCTGTTTCATCGCTAAATGTTTTTTTATTTGAGCTAATTGAAACAAGTTCTCTTTTCAAAACTTCAAGCGCTTTTTTGTTGTTTGTTTTTCCAAGGTGAATTTTAAGTTCTTCAACGTTTTTTACGCCTAATAATGCAAGTGCGGCTTTATTTACGTTTAAAATTTTGATGTTTGAGATACACGCTGAAACAAAATCGGGGTATTCATCTAAATAAGTTTTTAAATCATCTGTTTCGGCTTTCTTTTCATTTAAAAGCTTTATAACTTTAGAAAAATCCTGTTCCCACAGCGGCACCGGGTTTTGCTCAAACAAATTGATGAAGCGGTCTTTACTATCTAAAAGTAACCTGTTTTTTTCAGACAGTTCGTTGCTTAATTTACTTAATTTAATATTTTGGATTTCAACTTTGTGAAGGGTTTCTTTTATGTTTGTAATATCCGAAACCAATGCAAAAGACCCAGACACTTTATTCTGATTATTAAAAATTGGTGAAGTTTTAAATAAACAAGGTACATTTTTGCCATTTGCATTCCGCAATTCAATCTCATAAGCTGAAGATTCCCCGATTTTTCTAATTTCAAGTTGATTTTTAAAAATTTCGGAATTTTTTTCATCGACAAAATCAAAAATTGATTTCCCTTTAACGCTAGTTTCTGAATACCCCAATATTTTACACATTTCGGCATTTAAGTCAATTGTGTTTGCTTTTCCATCTATCAACCAAAAACCTTCATTGGCGGTTTCTATAATTTTACTTACAAAATTTTCTCTGTCCTTTATGGTTTCATAAGCATCCTTCAATTCATTTTCGGCATGTTTGCGATGTGTAATGTCTCTCCAAACACAATGAATCTTTTTATTGTTGGGTTCATTTTCAATGGCTGTTAACAACACCTCAACAGGGAAAAGTTCTCCATTGCTTTTGGTATGCCACCACTCAAAACGGTGCGTTCCTTTTTCTAAGGTAATTTTTATTAATTCTTCAGCTTTTTCAAAAGATGTTGAACCGTCTGGCTGTAATTTAGGCGATAATTTTGAGGGATGGGAATTTAAAACATCTTCAAAATATTTATAGCCAAGCATGTCAATCGCAGCTTGGTTGCAATCAATAAAATAGCCGTTTTTAATGATTAAGATGGCATCGCCCGATTTTTCAAAAAGTTCGCGAAATTTTTTCTCGCTTTTGGCAGTTTCTTTTATCGCTTGGGACAGTTTTTCTTCCGCTTCTTTATTTTTGGTAATGTCTTCTTTTATCGCCAAATAAGATAAATTTTTACCCGTTTCGTCTTTAATTGGCGTGATGGTTACTTGTTCCCAATAAAGTTTACCACTTTTAGTTTTGTTTTTAAATTGCCCTTTCCAATTTTTTCCTGAAGATATTGTTTCCCACATTTGGGCATAATATTCTTTAGGCTGCGCCCCAGATTTTAAAATTCTTGGGTTTTTACCTAGAGCTTCAGAAGCCGTGTAACCAGAAATTTCAGTAAATTTAGGGTTTGTGTATTCTATATTTCCATAAATGTCGGTAATTACAACGGTATTGGCGCTTTGTTCAATAGCTGTAATTAACTTTTTGTTTTCAATTTGAGCCTTTTTTCTTGAAGATAAATCCCTAAAAGTAACAAGCCTGTTAATCTTGTTATTTCCCAAATCAATATTTCTGGCTTCTATTTCAACCGGGAAAAGTGTTCCGTCTTTTTTAATACCCTCAATTTCAAAAGGAAGTGTATGCTTTTTATTTCTGTTCGTCCTAATTTGTTCATGATATTTTTCGGGAAAAAGTAGGAGAATGATACTTTTTCCAATGATTTCCTTGCGGGAATAACCAAACATCTTTAAAAACACATCATTACACTCCAAAACTACGCCATCTTCTTCGCTTATTACGATTCCTTCAAAAATTAAATTGGAGAGTTGTCTATACTTTTTTTCGTTCTTTTCTGCACTTTCTTTAGTTTTTATGAGTTCATTTTGAATTTTAATTTGTGAAGTGATGTCTAAAATTGTCCCGATAGAAAATATTGGTTCTCCTTTGTCGTTAAATATAAAATGTCCTTTTCCTAGAATGTGTTTTATTTTTCGGGAACCAAACAATAATCGGTATTTTACTTCGTATAATTTTTGATTTTCAATTGAATCAAAATAGGCTTTTTCAAGTTTTGCAACATCATCAGGATGAACCAATTTCATAAATAATTCCTCAGAAGCTTCCAACTCTTTTGGCTGCATTTCAAAAATCCTGAAAACCTCATCAGACCAAGTTAATTTATTGTTTACAATGTCAAGCTCCCAATGGCCTAAATTCGCAATTTGCTGCGCCTCTATTAATTTTTGTTCCTTTTTTTCTGCAATTTCCTTTAATGAATTTAACTCCTCAATTTTTAAATTTAATTGATTCTCATAAAGCATTTTTTCGAGTACTTCCTCTATTTTTAGCCCAATAATGTCAAGCACAATGGCAATATTCTTTTCCTTAATTAAAGATTTTGGCTTGGTGTCCATTAGGGCAACCAATCCTATAGGCTCTTTTTTTGAGTTCCATAAAGGTTTTCCAATATAACTTTCGATATTATTTTGCCTCAAAAAATCGTCCTTGGGAAAAATATGCTTAACATTGGCCGGATAGGAACAAAGCTTTTTGTTGATAATGGTGTCGCACGGCGTATTTTCTAAATTATAGGATATATTTTTAATAAAGCATTCATTGCCAAATAATACAACAGTTTCTGCAATGTTTGGAGACTTTATGGAGTACTTGTCAATCAACACGAAATCGATGCCAAATAACTCAGCCAAAAAAACAGCGGTGGATTTTAGGAATTTAATTTGGTCGGTTTCGTAGCCATTTTTTGAAATGAAGGATAGCGTTTTTTGAATGTATTTTAGTTGCGCTCTCATATTCGGTATATGGGGTTTAATTAATTTTGTAAAAATGCAACTTTCTT
>JACUUQ010000172.1 GCA_014859175.1 Lutibacter sp.
GTTGGTACCAAATCCGTCCAATTCCGTTAACAATTGGTTTAGGGTATTTTCCCTTTCGTCATTTGCCTGAAAGGCATTTGCTTTGCTTCTCGAACGGCCAACGGCATCAATTTCATCAATAAAAATAATGCTCGGCGCTTTTTCTTTGGCTTGTTTAAACAAATCACGAACACGCGAAGCGCCAACGCCCACAAACATTTCCACAAATTCTGATCCCGACAAGGAGAAAAACGGCACTTGCGCTTCGCCGGCAACGGCTTTTGCCATCAATGTTTTTCCGGTTCCTGTTGGGCCAACAAGCATTACGCCTTTCGGAATTTTAGCCCCCAACTTGGTGTAGGTTTTCGGATTTTTCAAAAAATCGACCACCTCCTCCACTTCACTTTTGGCTTCCCTTAAACCGGCAACATCCTTAAATGTTACGGTGCTTTTTGTGTCCTTGTCTATTAATTTCGCCGTAGATTTCCCGAAATTAAAAATTGAACCGCCGCCCATGCCACCCATACCGCCCCTTCCCAATCCCCGCAACATAAATACCCAAAATAAAATAAGCAGCCCAAACGGCAAAATATATGAAAGCACTACAGTCCAATCCGTGCGATTTTCATAAGCGATTTCTACCCGCTCTTCGGGCAAAAAATTTTGTTGCGCTTGCTGCAATTTGCTCTCAAAACTCTCTACAGAACCAATTTGAATGGTATAATGCGGCCCAACTTCCGCCATAAATCCACCTTGGGGAATGTTTTTATATTTTGCGGCGCTAAGCCTGTCTTTTTTGATATAAATTTCTGCATACACCTTATTCACCACCACAATTTTAGACACATCATGGGCGCTTAACATCGATTGTTCAAAGGTTAACCAGCTAATCTCCAGCGGTTTTGAAACCGATCTGGTTAAGATAAAAAAAAGTATCAGAAAAATAAATAAAACATAGCTCCAATTGGGCCTATAACCTTCCGGCAAAGTCGTTGGATTTTTTTCTTTCAAAAAATCTGTTCCTGTATTTTCCCTGCCTTCGTTATCCATTTTTTTCTAACACTATAAATTGATCCAATGCTTCAAGCGCTTCGCAGCCATTTACCAAAGCCATGCTTCCGCCCATTAAAATTGACACGCCAATGGTTTCCATAATTTCAGAAAAACTGGCGCCTGCATCCAACGCGTTTTTTATGTGGTTGGGAATGCCGCCGTCACACCTATTGGTTATGGCAATTCCCAAAGCAATCAGCTCTTTGGTTTTGCCGGTGAGCGCGCCATCAGCCATAACGTCCTTTTGCAGGTTGCTAAAATGCGTCATCACCGTTGGAATTTCATCCTTCATTTGGGTCAATAATTTTTGTAAGTCGCCGTAATTTTTTCCATGGTCCTTAAGCATCACACAATGGTTTTATTTGTTAAAATTGCTAAAATTATCACTGTTTTGGAACTGCCGGCCATTTTTGGCAGGCCTGTCTGCCTTTTCTATAGGCGGGCGTTCCCCTGCGGGTCAGGCTTTACGCTGCAATCTTTTTTCCTTCGCCGAAAAGGCAAAGAAAAAAAGGATTTCCGCTGCAATCCTTAACGCAAAAAAACGATGCATTTAAACAATTATCCATTAAAATAATTCATCAAAACTTTTATCATCTCTTAAAGTTATTAAATATTGGAAATCCAAAAAATGATATATCTCAACTAAATTTTAATCATATCTGACGGAGTTTCCACCAAAATTGTGCGATTTCCCCTTAATGCGATAGGCTGTTTCATAATTTCGGGATTGTGCTGTATCATTTTAATCCAATCGTCCGAAGACAACTCAACCGGTTCAAATTTCTTTAAAAAAGCAGGATGTTCCTGATTTATAAGGTCTTTAACTTCAATTCCCAAGCGTTTTGCCAACTCTGCAATTTGTGTTCCGGTAAGCGGAGTCTTTAAAATATCTATTGGCTGAATGGCCAATCCTTCCGATTTTGCATAAGCCAAAGCTTGTTTTGCCCTAACGGAATTGGCACTGTAATAAATCGTAATTTGTCTGTCTGATGTGGCTATTTCTCCCATGATAGTTGTTTTTTATTATTGTGATTTTCTATTTTTTTTCGTGTTTCCAGGTGATGTTTTAACAGTTGCTTTAAACTGTCCAGATAATCCTGCATTGTTTTTTTGTTGATGGATGGATTGCCTTCCGAAGGAATGGTCATCGGACTTTCGTCCAAAAATTGATAAAGTTCCGGATAGTTTGTTTCTATGGTTTTTGTGAGTTGTGAAATCTCCTTTAATGTTTTTTGTAAGTTGTTCATAACCTGTTTTTTATAATTATTATTCTTATGTTTATTAGGCTAAGCACCAAATACAGTTGCCTTTGCGTTAAGGAGTGAAGCGGAAATCCTTTTTTGAGGTTTTTTCCTTAAAAAAGATTGCAGCGGAAAGCCTGACCCGCAGGGGAACGCCCGACTAACGGCAGGCAAGCCTAACGAAAAGGCAGACAGGCTCCAATGAAAAGTTAGGCCGACCCAAAATGTCCCTATAAAAATTGCTGTTATAATGTGCATTAAACTGTTCATTTTAAAATTTTTCATATTTATTCGTAGCGCAAAGCGTCAATCGGGTTTAATTTCGCCGCTTTCCGCGCTGGAAAATAACCGAAAGCAATGCCAACCAACGCCGCAAAACCAAAACCAATCATAATGGAATAAGGCGCGGTTGGAATGTAAAAATTGGTGAGTTTATAAATAACCTGATTGCCAATAATGCCAAGAACGGTTCCCAAAATGCCGCCTGCCAAACTAAGCACCACCGCTTCAATTAAAAATTGGGTTAAAATATCGCTTTCTCTTGCGCCAATGGCAAGCCGGGTTCCAATTTCGCGCGTGCGTTCCGTTACGGAAACCAACATTATATTCATAATGCCAATGCCGCCCACGATTAGTGAAATGCTTGCGATGGCGCCCAAAAGTGTGGTGAGTATGCCTGTAATATTTCCCGTAATTTCCTGAAGTTCCACTTGGGTCATTACGTCAAAATCATCTTTTTCAAAAGGCCTTATTTGATGAGATTCCCGCAATAATTCCGAAACTTCAATTTTGGCGTTTGCCACGCTATTTTCGTCTAATGCGCTGGCCATAATCATATCATAACCCCTTCGGTGTCCATATAAACGGTCTTGAATGGTGGTGTATGGCGCCAAAATCACATCATCCTGATCCTGGCCCATAGCGCCTTGCCCAACTTCTTTCAGCAAACCAACCACGGTAAACGGAATTTTGTCAATCCTAATTTGGCGTCCGATTGGATCCAAATCCGCAAACAATTCTTTTCGGGTGGTTTCCCCAATCACACAAACTTTATTGGCAGTTTTTACGTCATCTTCTTTAAAAAAATCGCCCAAAGCCAATTCCCTGCTCAAAATATCAAAATACTCATGATTTACGCCATAAACAATGGTAGGTTTATAGCCATTTGGGCCAGCAGCCTGAACCCCAACATTCACCAATGGCGACATTTTTGAAATCCATACCGCATTTTTTTGCAAGATGTCAAAATCTCTTTTATCTATAGGCCTTCCCATTCTCACATGCGAGCCGCCTCGATGTTCCATTTTTGTAAAAATCATCACCAAATTGGTTCCCAATCCGGAAATTTGATCCTGCACTTCCTTGTTGGCGCCTTCCCCTGCCGAAATGGTCATTATTACCGCCGCTACGCCAATAATAATTCCCAAAACAGTGAGCAAACTTCTGGACCTGTTTTTGTTGATTGCCTGAAAAGCCACCTTAAATGTTTTAAACAACTGTCGCATTTTCAAATATTTATGAAACTGTTAATCCTAATTCCAGCAATGCACTTTCTTTGGTACTCCTGTTTTTGATGGGTTCATCGGTTAATATGCGCCCATCCCGCAAATAAATCATGCGTTTTGCGAATTGCGCAATTTCCGGTTCGTGCGTAATCATCATAATTGTTTTCCCCTGATCATTTAATTTCACGAACAAATCTGCCACTTCAATGCTCGCTTTGCTGTCCAAATTTCCGGTGGCTTCATCCGAAAGAATAATGGCAGGATCGTTCACCAAAGCCCTGGCAATGGCAACACGCTGCTGTTCACCGCCAGAAAGTTCATTTGTTTTATGGTAAATTCTGTTTCCCAAACCCACTTTTTCCAAGGCCATTTTTGCGTGTGCTGCGGGATTCAAAAATTTGCCGGTTCTGTTATAAACCAACGGCAGCTCCACATTTTCTAAAGCGGTGGTGCGGGAAAGCAGGTTATAACTTTGAAAAATAAATCCGATTTTTTGGTTTCTGATTGCTGCCAGTTCATTTTTATTTAACTTGTTTACATGAACGCCGTCCAAATAATAATCGCCTTCCGAAGGTTTGTCCAAGCAACCCAAAATATTCAGCAACGTAGATTTCCCTGATCCGGAAGCGCCCATAATGGCCACAAATTCCCCTACTTCAATAACCATATTAATGCTGGTGAGTGCGTGCACTTCTATATCGCCGTTTTTAAACACTTTGCTTAAATTTTTGGTTTCTATGACCTTTTTGTTTGCCATTTTTATTTTTTCGATTTAATGCCATTGATTATCTTTTGGCCTTCCTTCAAAGGAACACCATCCAAAAATTGAACGATTTCCGATTTTAATCCTGTTTTTATGCCAAGTTCCACAAATTTAAAATTCAGTTTCCCGTTTTCATTTTGCATAAAAAAACCATCAATTTTGGGTGGCAATCGCTTTTTGAAATTTGCCGGCGTAAACAATTCTTCATTGTTGATGGCGTTGATAAAAACCTGTTGGATGGAATCTGGCAAATAGGCTTCGGCATCTTTCAAAAGAAAGGGTTTTATTTCTTTCAGCATCGCTTCATTCGGCCTAAAACGCAAGGCTGAATTATTGATCAGCAACACATTTTTGGCAACATTGGTGATAAATTCAATGTTGGCCGTCATTCCGGGAAGCAATTCCCCGTTTTTATTTTCAACGTCAATCACCACCTTATAATTTACCACATTATTAATTTTTATGGGCTGCAGCCTAATTTGGCTCACTTGTCCATAAAACATTTTATCCTGATAGGTTTGCACCGTAAAACGCACTTTCAAGCCATTTTGGATAAAGCCAATATCGCTTTCGTCAACATCGGCCAACAATTGCATTTTTGATAGGTCTTCAGCAATCACAAACATTTTTGGCGTTGCAAAAGAAGCCGCCACGGTTTGGCCTTCTTCCACGCTTCTGTCTATTACGGTGCCGCTAATTGGTGAAGTGATGCGCGCGTAACCCATCGTCACTTTAATGCTTTTTACCGATGCTTCGGCCGCTTCTTTTGCACTTAAAGCTTGATCATAAGAGAATTTTGAGTTGCTGTATTGCTGCTCGGAAATCACTTTTTCCGCAAACAATGCTTTGTCACGCTCATACTCCACTTTTGCCTGATTTAATCTGGCTTGTGCAACCGACAAATTGGCTTCGGCATTGATTAAATTGGTGGTTAACAATTTCAAATCCATCTCCGCCAACAATTGACCGGCTGTCACTTTATGATTAAAATCGACATAAATTTTTTTGATGGTTCCGGAAATTTGTGTACCAACCTCAACCGTGTTGATGGCTTCCAGCGTTCCCGTGCTTGAAACCACGGCTTCAATGTCGCCTTTTTCAAGGATTACAAAAGTAAAATCAGTTTTTTTGGCTTCCCATTTTGGCTTCATTATAAAATAAACTACAACGGCAATGCCTAAAACCAACAGCAATATCCATGTTAACTTTTTCATGTGTGTATTTTTAATCTTTTCCTGTTAATAATTGGTAATCATAATAGGTTGTTTTATAACTTAATAC
>JACUUQ010000173.1 GCA_014859175.1 Lutibacter sp.
AGAAAAACGGGCAGAGGAATTGGTGATTGCCAATGAAGAACTTGCTTTCCAGAACGATGAAAAGGGAAAACGGGCCGAAGAATTAATCATTGCCAACAAAGAATTGGCTTTTCAAAATGATGAAAAGGGAAAACGTGCCGAAGAATTGGCAGATGTAAACAAAGAATTGGCCTTTCAAAATGAAGAAAAAGAAAAACGAGCCGCTGAACTGGCAATTGCCAATGAAGAACTGGCTTTTCAAAATGAAGTGAAAGAAAAAAGGGCCGCCGAATTGATTGTTGCCAATGAAGAACTAGAATATCAAAACAATGAAAAAGAAAAACGGGCCGCCGAATTGGTGATTGCCAACGAAGAATTGGCGTTCCAAAATAATGAGAAAGAAAAACGGGCGCAAGAATTAAGTATTGCCAACAAAGAATTGGCCTTTCAAAATGAGGAAAAAGAAAAACGGGCTGCCGAATTGATCATCGCCAACGGTGAACTTGCTTTTCAAAATGAAGTAAAAGAAAAACGGGCAGCTGAGTTGATTATTGCCAATGAAGAATTGGCGTTCCAAAATAAAGAAAAAGAAAAACGGGCGGCTGAATTGGTGATTGCAAATGAAGAATTGGTTTTTCAAACAAAAGTAAAAGAAAAAAGAGCGGCCGAATTGGTTATTGCCAATAAAGAGATGGCCAAACAAAACAAAGAAGCCGTTAAACAAGGCCTTGCAAATAAAGAGCTTGAAGCTTCCAACATAGATATTAAATTAGATTCCCAGTACACACTAAGTCTTATAGAAGCAAGTCTTGACCCCTTGGTAACCATCAATTCAGCCGGTAAAATTACCGACATGAATGAAGCTTTAACCAACATAACCGGACTTACAAGGGAAGAATTGACAGACACTGATTTTTTGGATTATTTTACCGAACCGCAAAAAGCACGTGGCGTTTATCAAGAAGTATTCGCAAATGGATCTGTCACAAATTTTCCGTTGACACTTCGCCATAAAAACGGCAACCTAACCGATGTTTTGTTTAATGGATCGGTTTATAAAGATGAAAAAGGAATTGTGGATGGCGTTGTAATTGTTGCGCGTGATGTTACCGAACAGAAAAAAATTGCCTCAGAATTAACAGAAGCAATCGTATTTGCCGAATTGGCGGCAGAAATTGCAGAACAAGCAAAAATTAAAGCAGAAAAAGCAACTATGATTGCTGAAGTTGCGATGAAATCAAAACAACAATTTTTGTCGAATATGAGCCATGAAATTCGCACCCCAATGAATGCGATTATCGGCTTTACAAAAGTGGTGTTGAAAACAGATTTGACTGACAAACAAAAAGAATATTTAAAAGCCATAAAAATAAGCGGTGACGCACTTATTGTATTGATTAACGACATCCTTGATTTGGCAAAAGTAGATGCAGGAAAAATGACATTTGAACAAATACCGTTTAAAATGTCATTGTCCATCTCCGCAATGCTTCATTTGTTCGAAACCAAAATTCACGAAAAGAATTTAAAATTGGTAAAAGAATACGATGAAAACATACCAAACGTATTGGTTGGCGACCCAGTGCGACTGCACCAAATTATTATGAATTTGGTGAGTAACGCCGTAAAATTTACTTCAAAAGGAAAAATTACGGTAAGTGCCAAATTATTGAGCGAAGATCAGCAAAAAGTCACCATCGAATTTTCTGTTAAAGATACCGGAATTGGAATTCCCGAAAATAAAATCGACACCATTTTTGAAAATTTTCAACAAGCATCAAGCGGCACTTCGCGTTTGTACGGAGGAACCGGACTGGGTTTGGCCATTGTAAAACAATTAATAGAACCTCAAGGCGGAAGCATTTCTGTAACAAGCAAGGTAAATGAAGGCTCAACTTTTAGTTTTGTTTTAAGTTTTCTAAAAACCAAAGCGGAAGCCGATATAGAATTAGAAATGGTAGCATTGGATAGTGAATTAACTGATGTAAAAGTATTGGTGGTTGAAGACATAGCGCTCAATCAATTATTAATGAGAACACTTTTGGATGATTTTGGATTTGAATGCGATATTGCCGGCAACGGAAAAGTAGCCATCGAAAAAATGCAAACCAAAAAGTATGATTTAATTTTAATGGACTTGCAGATGCCTGAAATGAACGGTTTTGAAGCAACGGAATACATTAGAAACACCATGAATTCGGATATTCCAATCTTAGCTTTAACGGCAGATGTCACCACTGTAGATTTGGCCAAATGCAAAGCTGTTGGAATGAACGATTATATTGCAAAGCCTGTTGATGAAAGGTTATTATACACCAAAATGGTTTCTTATTTGAAAAAAACCGCCAAAAATTTTGAGCCGGAAAAAAATATACCTGAAACAAGCGTAATGACTAAATACACCAATTTAAATTATTTGAGCGTACGAACGAAATCAAATAGGGTGCTGATGATGGAAATGATTTCACTTTATCTGGAACAAACTCCGCCTTTAATTAACACCATGAAACAAAGTTTTCTTGATAAAGACTGGAAATCATTTCAGGCAACCGTCCATAAAATGATTCCTTCCTTTTCAATCATGGGAATTAGCGTCGATTTTGAAAATATGGCCAAAAAAGTTCAGGAATTTGCAAGCACACAGCAACAAACAGGCGACATCACAGAAATGGTGACGCAACTTGAAAAAGTTTGTATGCAGGCTTGCAATGAATTAAAAGAAGATTTTAATGCCTTTAAAAATAATCAATAATGACTAACGAGAATAAAACCAGTCTGCCAACTGGCAAGATAAAACTTTTTTTGGTAGATGATGATGCGGTTTACTTGAAATTAATGGAAATTGAATTCCTTCAACACGGAGATTTTGATATTGAGACTTACCCAACAGGAGAAATGTGCCTTGAAAATTTATCGCACAATCCTGATATTATCATTTTAGATTTTTATTTGGATGGTGTTGATAAAAACGCAATGAACGGTATTGAAACATTGGATAAAATAAAAGCGGCAAATCCAAATATTCCAGTGGTTATGCTGTCTTCACAGGATAAAATTGACATTGCCATAAGCTGTATGCACCACGGCGCATTTGATTATGTGGTAAAAAGCGAAACTGCTTTTGTGCGGCTTCAAAAAATTATTACCGCCATTTTCGAACTCAAAAAAATAGAAAAACAATTAAATTGGTATATGGACAGGATGTAACTCCAAAGAAAAAAATAAATTACTGCTTAACCAAAAACAACACCACAAAACATAAAAGCCCGTTTCAACAAGAAACGGGCTTTTGACTTTTTATATAGATTAATCAATTGAAAATCAGCCTTTAATTTAATTTTTTTTGTAAAAATTTTCAACAATTTAAATAAATATCATAAAAAAACCGTGCTTAAAATTTTTAAAATTCTTAACTTTAGTATTATAAAGGCGCGCATGTTTAGCAACATACTTTATGGTCTTATTCAAACATTAAATAATGCAACCTAAACAGTGATGCCTTAAGTTGAATCCTTTAAAATTTAATGCCATGCAAGTAAATATCATCAGAAAAAAAACCATATTTTCTCCAGATCCTTCAAGGGTAATTGCTCGTTTTTTATATCTTAATGATGAAAGAGCGTCCGATATCATCCATAAAGTTTTGGCTATGCCAGAAAAAACCGCCAATACTGTTATGGGCCAATTGCTTAGAAAATACTCCAGAAGACACCGAAATATTTCCAGAATATTTGAGAAACATTTTGACAAATTGGCGCCCATATTTAAAAAGATAGGCGTTAACGCACAAAAACTTAATATGGCCCAAAAAGCGCTTATTGGTTCGTATTTTACCATGGAATATTCCATAGAATCGGCAGCGCTTTTTAATCCGTCTATCATGGAACATCCCGACCAATCTGAAGTTAATTTGGGTGAAAAAAGGGTGGTTATCAGTTTTCGGGCTACCGGTGAAGGGCATATTTCATCCCTTGTTTTCCGCAAAGGGATTCTTGACAAAAATAACAACCTCACTGTTGAACCCGTTGGCAAAATGCTGGCCGAAGCAGATAAAATCATCTTTAATATTTACGATAAAAAAAGTTTTCAGGAAAAATTGAACACAATGCAATCTCATTTAAATATTATTTCTCCTATAATGGAAGTTGATATTGCAGAAATGCAAGACCCTGAAACTTTTATCCCGTCAGTTATTTTAGGCAACCACCATGAAAAAAAATGTCATGGCAAAATTATTTCCCCCGATTTTATATTAAATAAATTAGATTCCAAATTTACTTATACAGATTTGATGCAGGAACTTGAACTGGCAATTAAAGATCCTGAGATTACTGAAGACCAGCTTAAAATCCTAAATCTGATGCTGTCGCTTGCTTGTGAACATTACGAAATTCATTTTTCCATTGATTCAGCAATTTCAGAAAGGGTTATTTTCCCTATATCAGCCACCGAGCAAGGAGGCATTGAAGACGCAAGATTTGTAAAGTTTACCGATGACAATGGCGAAGTATCCTATTTTGCCACGTACACTGCTTATGACAGAATGACCATTTTGCCAAAGCTAATAAGCACAACCGACTTTTATAATTTCAAGATTTTGCCGATCAATGGTGAGATTGCCCAAAACAAAGGAATGGCATTGTTTCCAAGAAAAATAAACGGAAAATTCGCCATGCTTTGTCGCATAGACGGGTTCAATAATTATATTGCCTATTCCAACAGCATCAATGTTTGGCGGGAAGCAAAAATGATACAGCAGCCCAAATATCCATGGGAATTTGTGCAAATTGGCAATGCAGGTTCGCCCATAGAAACAAAAGAAGGCTGGTTGGTAATTACGCATTCGGTAGGCCCAATGAGAGAATATAATTTGGGCGCATCATTGTATGAACTGGACAACCCGGAAATTGAAATTGGCAGGCTTGCAGAACCGTTAATGGTGCCAACTGAAAAAGAAAGAGAAGGTTATGTGCCCAATGTCATTTATTCATGCGGTTCTATGGTTCATGATGACGATTTGATTATTCCTTATGCCATGTCAGATCATTCATCAAGTTACGCAACGGTGAATATTAAAGAACTTTTAAAAGCTTTAAAATCCAACGGTAACAAAATAGATGATCTTGGCAACAACAATTAATTCAAAAAATAGGGTTTCCCTCCTGTCCTTTCAATTTATACAAAATTAAATTAGGTAATAAGTGGCTCAATATGTGAATCATGTAACTCTTTACATGAATTGTGTAACACTTTTAGGCAACATTACTTTGACCTTTGCATATAGTTATTATAATTCAAATTAAAAACAAAAGATATGAGTTCAGGAAAAGTAGTATTAGGATTATTGGCAGGTATCGCCGCAGGTGCCATTGCGGGTCTTTTATTTGCTCCGGCCAAAGGCGAAGACACCAGAAAAAAAATCTCCAAAAAGGGAAAAGACTATGAGAAAAAACTGGAAAAAAAAATCAGTAAAAACATAGACATGGCCAACAAAAAATTTAACAAGTTAAAGAGCGACGTTAATGAATTTGTTGAGAAAAAAATGCCAAAGACTGAAGCCGTCAATAAATAGGCATTCTAAACGAAAAACTTAATTTTCGTCCATAAAATATACATTTTTATCCTGTCAGATTTTCAAAAAGCAGCTATAAAGTACCCTAAATTTATACAAGCCATTTGATTTACCCCTTACAGGATTTTTTTGCTTTATCTTCAATAGCAGCCGAGGAAACAGAAAATCGCTTTTTGATTGCTGCATTAAGCTTTCGTTTAATTTAAGGAACAATGCAATTTGTACTTTTTAAGCACATTTCATAAAACAAATCACAA
>JACUUQ010000009.1 GCA_014859175.1 Lutibacter sp.
AAATAATAGGTGAAGTAATCCCTAACGCAAATGCTGTTTTAAATAGAACTTAGCCTTTATTTTAAACGATTCAACAACTCAACAATTAAACTTATTTTAACGTTTCAATAATAATTTTGCGACATCTTTTGCAAAATAAGTAATAATAATATCGGCTCCTGCCCTTTTCATGGACAGCAAACTTTCCATCATAACCCTATCGCCATCAATCCAGCCCTTTTCCGCAGCTGCTTTAATCATCGCATATTCACCGCTCACATTATAGCAGGCCACCGGACGGTCGAAATTATTTTTTACGTCTCTTATAATATCTAAATAAGCCAAAGCCGGTTTTACCATTAAAATATCGGCACCTTCCTGGTCGTCAAAAGTTGCTTCACGCAAGGCTTCATCTCTGTTTGCGGAATCCATTTGATACGTTCTTCGGTCTCCAAAAGTTGGCGCGGAATCTGCGGCATCCCTAAACGGGCCATAATATGCCGATGCGTATTTTACCGCGTACGACATTATGGGAAGATCATAAAAACCTGTATTGTCCAACGCTTCTCTAATGGTTGCAATCATACCGTCCATCATTCCAGATGGCGCCACCATATCCGCTCCTGCTTTTGCGTGAGAGATCACTTGTTTGGCAATATTTGGCAAAGTAGCATCATTGTCAACATCGTTATTGTGAATTACTCCGCAATGGCCGTGACTGGTGTATTCACAAAAACAAACATCAGTAATGACATATAAATTCGGATAATTTTTTTTGATGAAACGAATGGCATTTTGCATAATTCCGTTATCGTTCCAGGTTTCAGAACCAATTTCATCCTTTTTTGAAGGAATTCCAAAAAGCAATACGGCCGGAATATCCAAGGCAACCACCTCATCCAGTTCTTTTGAAATTTTGTCCAATGACCATCTTTTAATTCCGGGCATAGAAACAATTTCAGTTTCAATATTTGTCCCTTCTTCAATAAACAAAGGGTAAATTAAATCGTCAACGGTAAGTCGGTTTTCCCTAACCAAACGACGAATATTTTCGGTTTTACGAAGGCGTCTTGTTCTATTCATAATCAAAATATTGATTTACGGAGTTTATTACATTTTCAACTGTTGGTTCATCGGCCACAAATACATTTTCAAAATCGTCGATGGCTTCGGAAGCAGTTGTGTTTCCAATACAAAAAGCCAAGCTTTGGGTATCGGTATTTTTTAATAAATAACTTTTTACTGATGACGGACTAAAAAACAGAATGCCATCATAAGTGTTTTTTATTTTTACAGGCTTGAAATTGGTGGTGTAAACTTCAATTTCATTGACCTTAATATTGTTTTCAGTTAAAATTTCAGGGAGTTCATTGCGTCTTAAATTTCCGCAGAAAAAATAAACCTCATCAATAGCTTTATTCAGCAGCATTTCGTTTGCCAATTCTTCTGCTGAATGCGCTATTACGGTTACTTTAACGTTTTTCTCGGCTAAAAATTGCGCCGTTTTATCGCCAACGCAATACACATTTTCAAATTGCAATTCCTCCAAAGAAAACTGGTTGAAAATACCAATAACGGCATTTTTACTGGTAAAAACTGCGTTTTTGATTGGGTTGGTTAATTTAATTGAAGTGTTGAAAGAAATCTCAATCAGTTCAATTTCATCTACTGTAAAATTATTCAGAAGTTCCTTTTGGGCTGCGGAAAGTTTTTTGGTGGACAGGATTTTTTTTTTGGTATTCATCTATTTTTTCATTTCAGCTTTTATGCTTTCCATTAATTTTTTTCCGCCGTTGTTCAATACTTCTTCAGCGCAAATTTTACCCAGGCTATTCCATTCACTCAATGGCACAGATTTTTCAACTTCAACCTTTTCTGAACCGTCAATGGCAATTAAAATTCCTTTAAAACTGATGTTTTCACCTGTTATTTTAGCATTTCCACCAATTGGCGCAGTACATCCGCCTTCCAAAGTTTTCATAAACTGACGTTCAACAGCAACAGCTATTTCAGTGTTTTTATGATTTATTTGTGCGCAAATTTCAAGTGTTTTGGTATCTACTTTTAAAGCGGTAACCATAATGGCGCCTTGTGCAGGTGCAGGAATCATCCAATCCAGCATCATATGATTTTCAGGCAACAATTCAACGCGTTCCAATCCGGCTGCGGCAAAAATGGCTCCGTTCCAATTGTTATCAATCAATTTTTGCAAACGCGTATTAACATTTCCCCTTAAAGCAGTAATGGTGTGTTTTGGATATTTATGCAACCATTGTGCGGTTCTTCGTAAACTTCCCGTAGCTATTGTGGCGTTTTCCTGATTTTTTAAAAAATCTGTATTATTTTTAAGCACCAAAACATCGCTGATATTTGCTCTTTCCAAAACAGCCGCCTGTGCAATTTTTTCATGCAAATCGGTTGGAACATCTTTTAAAGAGTGAACTGCGATATCAATTTCTCCGCGAAGCATCGCATTGTCGAGCGTTTTTGTAAACAACCCAAAACCGCCTATTTGATGCAAAGGCTTGTCTAAAACCTCATCGCCGGTTGATGTTATTTCTATAATTTGCGCTTGATATCCTAAATTTTCAAGTTGTGATTTAACCAAATTTGCTTGCCATAACGCGAGTTGACTTGCTCTTGTTCCTATTTTAATCATTCTCATTTAAGCTCAACTCTTTAATATTAAACATTTTACTGATAACGCTAATACTTAAATCAACCGAAGTGTCTTCATCTTTTAAATGTTTAACAAATTGTGTGGTAATCTTTTGAATCATGCGGTTTGTTACAAACTCGGCATGTTCAACATTAAAGCCTTCTAATTTTCTTGAATGGAAATCAATTTCATCATGTTGTATGATTCGAAGCGATTCTTTTAAGGCATTAACGGCCGGCACGTATTTGCGTTGTTCAATCCAGTCGTTAAATTCGCCTTTATATTTTTGAATGATGGCTTCGGCTGCAGGAATTTCATTTTTACGTGTTTCTATGGTCAGATCCGTAATTTTTGAAAGTTCATCAACATTTACAAGTGTTACACCAGCAATATTCTTAACAGTAATATCAACATTTTCGGGCATTGACAAATCTAAAATCAATATTTCTTTGCCTGATTTTAAATGTACTGGGCTTATTGTGTGAACATCTGCGCCCGTTGAAACGATTAAAATATCTGTGTCTTCTATTTCCTCCGTTAAGTCGGCATAATTTTTTACTGTAATTTCAGGGTGTTCCGCTTTAAATTCCAAAGCCCTTTGGTGGGTTCTGTTGATAAGCGTCACATTTTTGTTTGAAGTATATCCCAACACATTTTTGCAGGTGTTTTTTCCTATATCACCCAAGCCGTAAATCAAAATTTTCTTTTCATTATAATCAGGAATATTCTCCATAATATAATGAATAGCCGCGTAAGCGACAGAAGTTGTGCCCGAACTTAATTGGGTGTTATTTTTAACATCTTTGCTGGCCTGCAATACCAAATTCATCAAACGCTCTAAATAAGCGTTGGTTGTTCCTGCTATTTTAGCTTGCTTGAAAGATTCTTTTAACTGTCCAACAATTTCGTAATCGCCTAAAATTTGGCTGTCTAAACCAGTTCCTGTTTTAAACAAATGGCGCACGGCATCTTTATTTTTATAAACATAAGAGACATTGATAAAATCTTCAATTGTTCCGTTGGAATATTTGATGATTAAACTTATCAATTCAAAAGGATGTTCGGCAAAGCCCGTAATTTCAGTTCTGTTGCAAGTCGATAAAACAAAAATCCCGTCGATTCCTTTCTCTTTAGCCTCTTTTAATAATAATTTTTGATTTTCTTTAGTGATGCTGAAAGTGCCTCGCACATTTACATCCGCTTTTTTATAACTTAGTCCTACGTTGTATAATTTTGTAGGCATGTTTTCTTGACCCATAAAAATTGTGTTATCAATAAGTGTCGTCAAAAGTACGAAGATATAATGCTACAAAACATCGGTAAAAGTACTATTATTGTCGGCATAAGTTACCGCACCTAATTTATAATAAATCTAAATAAGGAAATATTGAATAAATGTATGACAAATATCAGCAAAATAAGGCTTCAAAAAGTATGACTTTTATCATATTTTAATTAACAAACCGTTTTTTTGTATGAATTTTTATTCCTATTTTTGCCGTAGTTTTAAAGTAAATTCATAAAAATGTCTTATGAAATCCAATATAGAAAATTATAAAAATATCGACAAAAGTACCCAGTTTATTTTTAATGAAACGGATACATTTAAAGTTTTTAATTTAAATAATTTGTCGGACAATGATGAATTTTATAAACTTTCCTTAACCAAAAACTACATTCAAATTTATTTTTGCTGCAACAACGAATGTAAAGTTGCTTTTAAATTTGAACATTGCGTAATGCCTTTAACCGAAAGCAATTCAATTATGGTTTATTTTAAGGATGAGAAAATAGATTTGCTTTTTAGCTTGCCTCCAAATTCAGAATTACTCGCTATTTTAATTTCCATTGAACATTTTCATTCCTTATTTTCAATTAACGGAACTGTTTTATTTAATTACAACAGTTTAAAAGGCGATAAACCAATTATGGAGCCCAAAGAAACCACTTCTTCCATAAAATTAATTTTGAACCAACTTAGAACCAAACAAACAAATGATTTGCTTCGGCCAATTTATATCAAGGGAAAAGTTTACGAATTGCTGAGTTATTATTTCAGCCAATCTTCAGAAAAAGAAACCGAAAATTGCCCTTACATTTCTAATGAAGAAACCGCCAGCAAAATAAAACAGGCAAAACAATTGATCATATCAAATATGAACAATCCGCCTTCACTTAGTGATTTGGCAAAAGAAGTTGGACTTAACATCAAAAAATTAAAAACCGGTTTTAAGGAGGTTTATGGCGTGCCGGTATTCACCTTTTTGTTGAATTATAAAATGGAATTGGCAAAAACATTGTTGCAGGAACAACAATTAAATGTAAACGAAATAGCGTCTCATTTGGGCTACAGCGCTTCCAGCCATTTTATCGCCGCATTTAAAAGTAAATTTGGCATTACACCAAAACAATTTTCAAAATCATAATTATAACATACCAATGAAAGGAGCTTTATTAGTAAATCTAGGATCGCCAAACAGCACTTCAACCAAAGATGTGAAAAACTATTTGGACGAATTTTTAATGGATGAACGGGTAATTGATGTGCCTTATTTACTCCGTGCCTTTTTGGTGAAAGGCATTATTTTAAATACACGGCCAAAAAAATCGGCAGCAGCTTATAAAAAAATATGGTGGGATGAAGGCTCGCCTTTAATTGTGCTTTCCAAAAGATTGCACAAAAAAGTTCAGGAAAATACCAATATTCCTGTTGAATTGGCGATGCGCTACGGAAATCCTTCCATGAAAAGCGGCATTCAAAAATTGGCTGAACAAGGCGTTGATGAAATTTTGCTGATACCGCTTTATCCTCAGTTTGCGATGGCAACCACAGAAACCATAGAAGTATTGGCGAAAGAAATTGTAAAAAAACTTTTCCCGAAAATAAAACTGACTATGGTTCCTGCTTTTTACAACCAACCCGATTATGTTGAAGTGTTGAGCGAAAGCATTCAAACATCGCTTGATGCATTAAAACCTGAACACCTTCTTTTTTCCTATCACGGCGTTCCGGAACGACATATTAAAAAATCGGATGTCACAAAATCACATTGTAAAATCGACGGCAGTTGCTGCAACACGCCATCAGCAGCCCACGAGTTTTGCTATAGACACCAATGCTATGAAACCACAAAAAATGTTGCCGCAAAATTAAATTTGAAGGAAGGCAGTTACAGCACCTCTTTTCAATCTCGTTTAGGACGCGATCCTTGGCTTCAGCCTTATACCGATCAAACCATTGACAACTTCGCCATCAATGGATTGAAAAAATTAGCGGTGGTTACGCCAGCATTTGTTTCTGATTGTTTGGAAACGCTGGAAGAAATTGGCATGGAAGCAAAACATTCATTTAAGGAAAATGGCGGCGAGGATTTTAATATGATCCCTTGCTTAAATGATGATGACAAATGGGCACAAACATTGTCGGGCTGGATTAAAGACTGGGCGAAATAATGATTTAGTTTAAGAATTCAGTATTTACAATAAAAAAACCTGATGGCGCGGATTAAGTTCTCGCCTCAGGTTATTCTTTTTTTTTGATATTCAAACTACTTCCTCCTTAATATTACGTTTCAAATTGATTTCCGTCATTTATTTAGCTGATTTCTCTCACTTTTTGAAATGATTTTCCTCATTACATAAATTCAAATAAAGACTTAATTTGGTTGACAAACCAATTAAATTATTGAGTCATGAAAAAGTTATTTTTATTTTTGAGTCTATTTTTAGTTGCATTAAGTTTTAACACTTGCACTAATGACGATGACGACATACCTGATGAAATTCTAGGAAAATGGCGTTTAAGCCAAATCTTTGTGAAAATAGGCCCTGAATCAGAAGATTATATGCCTTCAGAATGCGAAAAGAAAACAACTCTTGAATTTTTTGAAAACGGCACCTACAAGGAAAGCGATTTCGAATTTAACGATGACACTTATACTTGCGCTGCGCTGGCGCCTGTTAACGGCACTTGGAAAAATTTAGGAAACGCTAAGTACGATATTTCCGGTATCGACTTTTCCGATTTTGATATTCCGGGAGTTACCGTTAATATGGAAACAAAAATTACTTTTCCAAGCAGCAAAATGCTGATGGAATTTTCCGGAACCGTGACTTATGAAGGAGTGCAAGTTGCCGTTTTGATAAAAGTCACTTTTATTGACAATGATGATTTTGTGCCCGACACAATTATCAGTAAATGGAAAATGGACCAACAATTTTATAACAATGTTGAAGAAAATTTAACCAGCTGCGATAAATCAATGACCATTGAGTTTTTCGATTCAGCAGCGTATGAAGAAAAAGATTTTGAACTTAATGAGGCACTTCAATGTATTGCGCTGGAAACAAAAAAAGGATATTGGAGAAATTTGGGAAGCAATATGTATGAAATATCCAATTTAGGAGTTGATGAATTTAAAGTCACTTTTGCGAACAATAAAATGAGCATTGAGTTTACTGATACCGAAGAAAATCAAACTATTTCTGTTAAATATATTTTTGTAAAAGTTACATCATAGCGACCTAAAAATAAATAGTTTAAAAAACACTTAATATTTCATACATAAATTACATAATAATCAATAATAATTTTATTTTTTAAAGATAAATATAAATTAAATATGAATTAAGTTATTATTATTCAAATATTAAAGGTATTTATTAAATATTTAATAGTTTGTTTATCAGTAAGTTATAGACTTTGGGTTGATTTTTATCATAAAAAATACGAAATCGTTTTCATAAATTTGTGATGTTATAAAACCAATTTTAACGAACGAAATTTATGAAAAAACTTCTATTGGGTAATGAAGCGTTAGCACAAGGCGCCATTGACGCCGGTTTATCAGGTGTTTATGCCTATCCAGGAACGCCTTCTACCGAAATAACCGAATATATTCAAAAATCAAAAATAGCACAAGAATTAAATATCCATTCCTCTTGGTCGGTCAACGAAAAAACCGCGATGGAAGCTGCCTTAGGAATGTCTTATGCCGGAAAAAAATCGATGGTGGTGATGAAACACGTTGGTTTAAACGTGGCGGCAGATGTGTTTATGAACACGTCAGTTTCAGGAATTAACGGCGGATTGGTGGTGGTTGTGGCCGATGACCCTTCGATGCATTCGTCCCAAAACGAACAAGATTCACGCTATTATGGCAAATTTGCCATGATTCCTATGTTGGAGCCTTCGAACCAGCAAGAATGTTACGACATCACAAAATATGCTTTTGAACTATCAGAAGAATTAGGTTTGCCTGTTCTCATTCGATTGGTTACACGATTGTCGCATTCAAGAGCCGGTGTTGTTACCGGTGAAAGGATTGCACAAAACACTGTTCATTTGCCGAAAATTTCAACACAATTTCAGTTAATTCCATTGCATGCACGGGTTTTATACCAACATTTGGTTAACATTCAGCCGGATATGCTTGCAATTTCAGAAAATAGCGAGTTTAATCAATTTGAGCAAGGCACCAATAAAACCATCGGAATTATCGCTTCCGGAATCGCCTATAACTATTTGATGGAAAATTTTGAGAATGGCGAATGTCCTTATCCCGTTTTAAAAATTTCACAATATCCATTACCTAAAGAATCCATCAAAATATTGTTTGACACCTGTGAAAAAATATTGGTTTTGGAAGATGGCTATCCTTTTATAGAAGAAGCCATTTCCGACTTTTTAGGTGAAAACAGAAAAGTAATTGGGCGTTTGAGCGGTGATGTGCCAAGAATTGGCGAATTAAATCCAGACAATATTGCAAATGCATTAGGATTTGACGTTGTGGTTAACGGCAAACTTCCAAAAGTGGTGATGGGCAGGCCACCGCAATTGTGCGTAGGTTGTGGCCACAACGATTTATTTAATGCCATCAATGCCTTAAAAAAGGAAACAGAAAATCAACAAGTATTTGGCGATATTGGCTGTTCAGCTTTAGGCGTTTTGTCGCCTTATGAAAGTATCAACACCTTAATTGAAATGGGCTCTTCCATCACGATGGCAAAAGGCGCATCCGATGCGGGAATCCATCCGGCAATTGCGGTTATTGGCGATTCCACTTTTACACATTCGGGCATGACCGGTTTGTTGGATGCCATCATTGAAAAAACACCAATCACCGTTATTATTTCCGACAATTCAGCCATTGCAATGACTGGCGCACAAGATTCAGCGGCTTCTGGAAGGTTAATTTCAATTTGCAAAGGTTTGGGAATTGAAGACGATCATTTAAAAATTATAACGCCGCTTCATAAAAATTTACAGGAAAATATCGATATCATTCGAGAAGAAATAAATTACAAAGGCGTTTCCGTGGTTATTTCACAGCGCCCTTGCGTTCAGCTTCCGAAGGAGAAAAAAGATAAATTAAAAGAATATGCAAACGTGTCAATAAATTAAATTATGCACTCAAAAATAAACATCATTTTAGCCGGCGTTGGCGGACAAGGGATTTTAACCATTGCGGCCATTTTGGACACTGCCGCTTTGGATAACAATTTATACTTAAAACAATCGGAGGTTCACGGAATGAGCCAACGCGGCGGCGCCGTACAATCTCACGTGCGGATTTCAGATCAACCTATTTTTTCCGATTTAATTCCGCAGGGAAAAGCAGATATCATCATTTCGGTGGAACCTATGGAATTGTTGCGCTATTTGCCCTATTTGAAAAAAGACGGCTATTTGATCACCGATTCCAATCCGTTTGAAAATATCAGCAATTATCCGGAATTGGATGCCGTTTACAACGAAATAAAATCGCATAAAAACCATATTTTAATCGATGCGATGAAAATTGCGAAAGATTTGGGAAATTCAAAAGCAACCAATATTGTTTTATTGGGCGCGGCTTCATCCTTAATACCTTTAAGCGATGAAAGTTTCCAAAAAGCGATTGCTACGCTATTTGAAAGAAAAGGCGAACGCATTGTTGCAAAAAACCTGGAAGCTTACTTAAAAGGCAAAGAAATTGTCGCTGAAATCGTTTCATAAACCCTAATTTTCTGATGCTGCACAAAGAATTACTAAATCCGAAAAGCATTGTTGTTATTGGTGCTTCAAACAATATTCACACACCTGGCGGAAGCGTTTTAAAAAATTTAATCGCCCACCATTTTAAAGGCGAATTGTTTGCCGTTAACCCGAAAGAAACGGAAGTTCAAGGACTAAAATGCTATCAAAATGTCCTTGAAATTCCGCAAGCAGATTTGGCGATTATCGCCATTGCCGCAAAATTCACGTTGGAAACTGTCCAAATTTTAACCCAACAAAAAAAGACCAAAGGATTTATTATTTTTTCGGCAGGCTTCGGAGAAAAAGATGCTGAAGGCAAAAAACTGGAGGAACAGCTTGTTCAAGAAATAAACGCCGTTGGCGGAACACTTTTGGGACCAAACAATATTGGGTTGATTAACCAACATTATGCCGGAGTTTTTACTTCTCCCATTCCAAAATTAAACCCAAAAGGTGTTGATTTTATTTCTGGTTCGGGCGCAACGGCCGTATTTATTATGGAAGCCGCCGTAGCAACAGGATTGACGTTTTCAAGTGTTTATTCTGTTGGGAATTCCGCGCAAATTGGCGTTGAGGAAGTGTTGGAACATTTAGACGAAACTTTTGAAAACGGAAAAAGTTCGGAAGTGAAATTATTATATATTGAAAGCATTGAGAATCCGCAAAAACTGCTAAAACATGCAGCTTCATTAATTGCAAAAGGCTGCAAAATTGCCGCCATAAAAGCAGGAAGTTCCTCGGCAGGAAGCAGGGCGGCGAGTTCGCACACAGGCGCATTGGCCAATGCTGACGTTGCTGTGGATGCTTTATTTAAAAAAGCCGGAATTGTGCGTTGCCACGGAAGAAATGAATTGATTACCGTGGCCGGAATTTTTATGCACCCAGCATTAAAAGGCAAAAATATTGCGATTATTACCCACGCCGGCGGACCTGCAGTGATGCTTACTGATGCTTTATCCAAAAACGGACTGAACGTTCCGGAAATTACCGGAAAAGCCAGCGAAGCATTGCTGAATAAATTGTTTTTGGGCTCTTCCGTGTCAAATCCAATCGATTTTTTGGCGACAGGAAATGCAGAGCAATTGGAAACTATTATCGATTATTGCGAAAATGAATTTTCGGAAATTGATGCGATGGTGGTCATTTTTGGAAGTCCGGGCTTGTTTGAAGTCTATGATGTTTATGATGTCCTCGACAAAAAAATGCGCGAATGCGAAAAACCTATTTTTCCGGTTTTGCCTTCGGTGGTGAACGTAAAAAAGGAAATCGATTATTTTATTTCAAAAGGAAACATCAATTTTCCTGATGAAGTACTGTTTGGAAACGCTTTGGCCAAAATATATAAAACTGAAAAACCCATTTCTGCCGAAAAAACAAAAATCAATCTTGATTTAACAACAATCAGAACCATTATAAATATCGCTAAAAATGGCTATCTCGAACCTCAGCAGGTAAAAGAATTGTTATTGGCGGCAAAAATTCCCTTGGTGAGCGAAGCTGTTTGCACCACAAAAAAAGCGTGTTTGTCTGAAGCGCTGAAACTTGGTTTCCCTGTAGTAATGAAAATAGTTGGGCCGATACACAAATCGGATGTGGGCGGCATTATTTTAAACATCAATTCAGTGGAAAAACTGGCTGCTTCGTACAATAAAATTATGAAAATAGCGGGCGCAAAAGCGGTGTTGCTTCAGCCGATGAAAAAAGGCATGGAACTTTTTATCGGCGCCAAAAAAGAAGGAAATTTCGGACACATGGTTTTATGCGGATTGGGCGGAATTTACATTGAAGTTTTAAAAGACATCAATGTGGCATTGGCACCGGTTTCGAAAATAGAAGCATCAGAAATGATTCAAAATTTAAAATCGCACAAAATAATTCAGGGAATCAGAAATCAGGAAGGCGTGAATGAAAAATTATTTGCAGAAATTATTGTAAAAATTTCTGATTTATTAATGGCTGCCCCTGAAATTGCCGAGTTGGATTTGAATCCGCTTTTTGGAAATGCAAAAGAAATTTTTGCCGTTGATGCCCGAATTTGTATTGAAAAAAACAACTAATTTCTAAGGAATATAGCTTTTAGCTTTTGCAATGATAAAAACCAAATAAAAATTACAAAAAATGCAATTCAAACGAAATTTGCATTTAACCGCAAAGAGCGCAAAGAAAAAACGCAAAGTGCGCAAGAAAAAAAACAATTATTAATTCGATTTGCGTTAGGGATAGCAGCGGAAATCCTTTTTTGAGGCTTTTTGCCGACAAAAAGATTGAAGCGTATAGCCCGACCCTTGTGGTAACGCCCAAATTCTGATTTTTTTTGATTTGTTATTTAGAATTCAATCGAATTTAGAAAAAAATAAACTCTTTAATTAAAATGATTTATCAAACGGAATTCGGTTCACGATACTTCTGCCCAGTGTAACCTCATCGGCATATTGAAGCTCATCGCCTACCGCAATTCCGCGCGCTATGGTTGAAGTTTTTATTGGCAAACCTTCCAATTGTTTATAAATATAAAAGTTGGTGGTATCGCCTTCAATGGTAGAGCTCAACGCAAAAATCACTTCTTTGATGGTTCCCGATTTTACTTTATTTATCAAACTGTCAATAGTTAGATTATGTGGCCCGATTCCTTCGATAGGCGAAATTTTTCCGCCCAAAACGTGGTACAATCCTCTAAATTGCGAGGTGTTTTCTATGGCCATTACATCGCGAACATCTTCAACCACACAAATAATTTCAGAATTACGGGAGGAATTTGAACAAATTTCACAAATATCCTTATCGGAAATATTATGGCATTTTTCACAAAATTTAATCTCGTCAACCAACTTAATAAGTCCGGCCGCCAATTGATGCGTTTGCGATGCCGGTTGCTTTAACAAATGCAACACCAATCGCAATGCAGTCCTTTTGCCAATTCCCGGCAATTGAGAAACTTCATTAACGGCATTTTCCAAAATTTTTGAAGAAAAATTCATGTTGCAAATATACAATTAGGAAAGATATTCCCAATAATTTTGCTTTCTTTGTTAACCGTAACAATAAAAATATTTAATGAAGCCAATATATATTCTTTCCCTGATTGCCGTTTATTTTTGCGTACTGCTTTTAATTGCCTACTTCACGGGAAAAACCGACAACAATGACACTTTTTTTAAGGCAAACAAAAAATCGCCTTGGTACATTGTCGCTTTCGGAATGGTTGGCGCTTCCCTATCCGGCGTTACTTTTATTTCGATTCCCGGCTGGGTACAAAGTTCGCAGTTTAGTTATATGCAAATCGTTTTTGGCTATCTATTTGGCTATTTGGTGATTGCTTATGTGCTGATTCCCATTTATTACAATATGCAGGTAACTTCAATTTACGAATTTTTAAAACATCGTTTTGGACCGACTTCCCATAAAACAGGCGCTTTTTTCTTCTTCGTTTCCAGGGTTTTAGGTGCTGCTTTCAGGTTATTTTTGGTGGCTTCGGTGTTACAGTATTTTATTTTTGACGCTTGGAATGTTCCTTTTGAAATTACTGTTATCCTCTCAATTCTCTTAATTTGGATTTATACGTTTAAAGGCGGCATCAAAACAATTGTTTGGACAGATACGCTACAAACTTTTTTTATGCTTTTCGCGCTTTTCGCCACTATTATTATCATTATCAACAAATTAGATTGGTCTGTTTCAGATATTTTTTCTTCGGAGGAATTTAAACAATACAGCCAAATTATATTTACCGATGATTTTAGCGACAAGAAACACTTTTTAAAATCATTTTTTGGCGGTATGTTTATTGCCATTGCCATGACCGGATTGGATCAAGATATGATGCAAAAAAACCTGACCTGCAAAAACACCAAAGAAGCGCAATGGAATGTAATTTCGCTGGGGTTGGTGCTGATTGTTGTCAATTTTATATTTTTAATTTTAGGGGCATTATTATTTATTTATGCTGAAAAATTTGGCATTGCAACACCGGTTGTTGACGGCTCAATTAAAACTGATTTGTTATTTCCCGAAATTGCGCTGCACGGCGATTTGGGAATTTACATCGGCATCTTTTTTGTTTTAGGATTGATTGCCGCTGCGTATTCAAGCGCCGACAGTGCCTTAACGTCTTTAACCACCTCTTTTTGCGTCGATTTTCTTGATATCGAAAACAGGGAAAAATCAAAGCAAACTGCAATTCGAAAGAAAACGCACATCGCCGTTTCAATCGTTTTAATTTTGGTTATCATCATATTCAGGTATGTTTTAAAAGAGAACGTGATCAGCAGCGTGTTGCAGGTTGCTTCCTATACTTATGGCCCACTTTTGGGATTGTTTGCTTTTGGAATTTTCACTAAAATCCCGGTTAAAGATAAATTTGTGTGGATTGTAGCCATTCTTTCAGTGATCATCACCTATTTCTTAAACGACTATTCAGTACAGCTTTTAAACGGTTATGTATTTGGCTATGAGCTTTTAATCGTAAACGGATTGATCACTTTTTTTGGTTTGCTCATCATAAAATCGCCGAAAAAAGAAATCAATGAAAAAGTTATAAACCATTAAAAGATTTTTAATTTTGTGGCATGGAAAATGATTTAGGCAATTACAGAAAAGTTTATCAAAAAAGCGAACTTTCCGAAGAAGGAATTACAGACAACCCTATGGAATTATTCCAAAAATGGTTTTATGAAATGGAAGAATTTGGGGGAGATTCTGAAGTGAACGCGGTTACGGTTTCTACCATTGGCACAGACGGATTTCCAAAAGCCAGGGTTGTTTTATTAAAAAAATTCACTTGGGAAGGATTTGTTTTTTTTACCAATTACCTCAGCGAAAAAGGAAAAGCAATGGCGCTAAACCCAAATGTTTGTCTGTCATTTTTTTGGCAAAGTATTGAACGCCAAATTATTATTAAAGGTGTTGCCGAAAAACTTGCTGAAAATTTGTCTGATGGCTATTTCGAGTCACGGCCAGACGGAAGCAAGTTGGGTGCTTGGGCTTCCGACCAAAGTGAAGCGGTTCCTTCCAGGAACTATTTGGACGAGCGATTGGCTTCTTTTGAAAAACAATTTGAAAACAAAGAAATTCCCAGGCCAAAACATTGGGGCGGCATTCTTGTAAAACCGATAAGCATGGAATTTTGGCAAGGACGTCCAAATAGGATGCACGACAGAATTCGATATACGCTACAGGAAGATTTTAATTGGAAAATTGAGCGGTTGGCGCCTTAAGTATTATATTTGAACAAAAACAAAATGAAGACACTCTATATTGTTAGGCACGCAAAATCTTCCTGGGATTACGAAGGAATTAAAGACATCGATCGTCCGTTAAAAGAACGCGGAATTAATGATGCCTATTTGATTTCGAATGTACTTCAAAAAAAAATTGCGACACCGGATGTGTTTATTGCCAGTTGCGCAAACAGGGCACTGCATACGGCAATGATTTTTACCTATACTTTTAATTTTCCGTTGGCCAATTTGAGGATTAGCAAATCGTTATTTAATTTCAGCGACGGTTATTTAATAAAAACGGTAAAAGCTTTGGATGATGGATTTGATTCTGCCATTATTTTTAGCCACGACCACGGCATTAGCGATTTTGTGAATAAATTTGGCAGCATTCATGTGGACAAAGTTCCAACTTGCGGCGTTGTTGGAATTCAATTCGACACAAATCACTGGAAAGACATTAAATCGGGAAAAACTTTTTTGACAGAATTTCCTAAAAATTATAAATAACCCTATTTTGAAAATTGAAAAACTTGCCGGAATTGATATTGGCTCTAACGCCATAAGATTGCTATTGGTAAACGTAATAACGGAACAAAATAAAGTTCAAGAGCCAAGTTTCAAAAAATCAGCCTTGGTTCGTGTTCCCATTCGTTTGGGTGCCGACACTTTTTTGAGCGGAAAAATTTCGGAAGAAAATAAAAATAGAATGGTGAAGGCCATGGACGCTTTCAAATTATTGATGGAAGTGCACGGCGTTCAAAAATACAAGGCCTGCGCCACATCGGCCATGCGCGAAGCCAGTAACGGACATGAAGTTGCCAAAGAAATTTTTGAAAAAACTTCCGTAAAAATTGACATTATTGACGGAACTGAAGAAGCCAAGATAATTTTTGGCACAGATTTAAGCACGGTCATTACCGCTAAAAATTCTTATTTATATGTTGATGTTGGTGGTGGAAGCACAGAAATTACGCTTTTTTCAAAAGGAAAAATTATCAACTCTAAATCCTTTAAAATTGGGACCGTGCGTTTGTTGGACGATCATAAAGAATTTAAAAATATTTGGAAAAACATTGAGCTTTGGGTCAAAGAAAATACCAAAAATTTAAAGAGAGTATCGGTAATTGGATCGGGCGGAAACATCAATAAAATTTTCAAAATCTCAGGAAGAGCAATGGGCAAACCATTGTATTTAAGCTACATAAAAGACCAACTGGAATTATTGAGCAATTTAAGTTATGAAGAACGCATCATACAGTTGGACTTAAATCCGGATCGAGCCGACGTAATTATACCTGCAACCAAAATTTATTTATCCATTATGGAATGGAGCGGCGCAAATAAAATATATGTTCCAAAAATTGGACTTGCAGATGGTATTGTAAAGGAATTATACTGCAAAAAGTAAATCCTATCCCCAGCCTCCCGTACTAAAACGGGACAGGCTTTTCCTAAGGAAAGGGCGTTTGTTTATTTTTAAATTTAAGGTTTGAGAACCTATTAACTTTTAATTCCCCCTTCGGGGGTTAGGGGGCTTTTATAAATTCCTCCACCAGTTTTCCCACTGATTTTTCGGCGATCTTAGCCACTTTTTGCACTTCTTCGTGCGAGACTGCTTCCACAATTCCTTCAACACCCAAATCGGTTATCACAGAAATTCCAAAACAAGTCATTCCCATATGTTTGGCGACAATCACCTCGGGAACGGTTGACATTCCGACCGCATCGGCGCCCAAATTTTTCACCATTTTATATTCTGCAGGGGTTTCAAAAGTCGGCCCTTGCAAAGCCAAATAAATCCCTTTTTGAACTGGAATATCCAATTTACGCGCTACTTGTTCCATTTTCGCAATCATTTTTTTGCTGTATGCTTCGTGCATATCAACAAATCGCGGTCCAAAACGCTCCTCATTTTTTCCATGCAAAGGATGTACCGGCATTAAATTTATGTGATCGGTAATGATCATAATATCACCGACTTTAAAGTTAGCATTTACGCCACCTGATGCATTTGAAACAATTAAATTTTCAACGCCCAAAAATTTCATTACGCGCACCGGAAAAACGGTTTGTTCCATTGTCCATCCTTCATAAAAATGAAATCGGCCTCGCATCGCAATCACTTTTTTGTCGCCAATTGTGCCATAAATCAATTCTCCCGAATGACCTTCAACTGTTGAAACCGGGAAATTGGAAATTTCATTGTAGGAAATTGAAAATTCAATGTCGATTTTCTCGACCAAATTTCCCAAACCTGTGCCTAAAATAATCCCGTAATCTGCTTTTGAAATTCCTTTATTTTGTAAGAATTTAACTGTTTCCTGAACTTTGTTCCACATAATTTTTTATAAGATTGTCAAACTCATTTTTATGAGTTATAAACGTTGTTTTTATTGAGATGTAATGCAAGTTTTTTAGTTTTCCAAAAATACGGACATAATCCTTCTCCGTTGTTAAAATAATATTATTTGTTCCTGATAACGATTCATAAGCTGAATTTATTTCGCCAATGTCATTTAAACTGAAATGATGATGGTCTGGATATTTTAAATGTTTAAAATTGAGCTTTTTGTTTTTTAAATAATCGGTTAAAGGTTTTGGATTTGCAATTCCGGTCACCAATAAAATGTTAAAATCGGCCAACTCGCTTAAATTCAACTTAGATTCGCCTTTTAGTTGCGTATCGTAAGTTATGGAAGTGAAAAATACTTGCTGATTCACTTTCGGATGTAACATTTTTATAATTTCTTTCTGTTCGTTTTCTGAAATATCAGCAGGGCATTTGGTTACAATGATGGCTTGCGCCCTATTTGCTCCCGAAGCATTTTCCCGCAAATCACCAGTTGGCAGCATTGTGTCATTCACATATAAATTTAAATAAGTCGTTAAAAGTATATTAAATCCGCCACGAACTTTCCGGTGTTGAAATGCATCATCCAACAAAATGACCATGGGCGGATTTTCCAATTCCTCCAATTTTGTAATTCCGTTGGTTCTGTCGGCATCAACACAAACAATTGCCTCAGGAAATTTTAAATGAATTTGAAAAGGTTCATCACCAATAATTTCCGCAGAAATAGTTGCATCAGCCATTAAAAAACCTTTGCTTTTTCTTTTATAGCCTCTGCTTAAAACCGCCATTTTATAATCGTTTTTCAGCAAATCAATTAAATATTCAATTTGAGGCGTTTTTCCGGTCCCGCCAACGCTTAAATTGCCGACAACAATGGTAGGCGTTTTAAAATGCGCAGATTTCAACAGGCCAACATCGTACAAATAATTACGCAAACTTGTAATTAATCCATACAATATTGAAAAAGGAAATGCTATTTTTCTTAAAAATTTCACTTAAGCGAAAATACAAAACAAAATCAGAAAATATATTCATTATTACTTTAACTTTATTTGGTAAATTTTATCTTTGTTTCATTAACACTTTTGAAAGATGATAATTAAAGATATTGCTGCCTGTATTGAAGAAATTGCGCCTTTAAATTATGCTGAAGATTTTGACAATGTAGGATTGTTGGTAGGCGACTTCAACATGGAAGTAATCGGCGTTTTGGTGACATTAGACACTTTAGAATCCGTAGTTGATGAAGCAATTGACAACAACTGCAACTTAATTGTAAGTTTTCATCCAATTCTGTTTTCAGGATTAAAAAAGCTGAACGGGAAAAATTATGTGGAACGCGCAGTAATCAAAGCCATCAAAAATAACATTGCCATTTATGCGATGCACACGGCGTTAGATAACAGTTTTCAGGGCGTAAACGCAAAAATATGTGAAGTTTTAGGGTTGAAAAACAAGCAACTATTGATTCCGCAAAAAAATACACTTAAAAAACTCACCACTTATGCGCCAATTGCCGCCGCCGAAAAAGTTAGGCAGGCACTTTTTAATGCTGGTGCAGGAACTGTTGGCAATTATGACCATTGCAGTTTTAATGCACAAGGTTACGGCACTTTTAAGGGAAACGAAAATTCCAATCCGGTTTATGGAAAAAAAGGAAAATTACATCAGGAAAATGAAACCTTAATAAGTGTTATTTTTGAAAAACACAAGGAAAGAAATATCCTTTCCGCGCTTTTTGCATCGCATCCTTACGAAGAAGTTGCCTACGAAATTGTTTCTTTGGAGAACGCAAACCAGGAAATTGGCTTGGGAATGATTGGTGAATTGACAGAAGAAAAAAGCGAAACCGACTTCCTGGATTTCTTAAAAAAAACGATGAATTCAAAAGGCATTCGCCATTCGGAATTGCTGGGGAAACCCATTAAGAAAGTCGCTGTTTTAGGAGGTTCCGGAAGCTTTGCCATTGACAAAGCCATTGAAGCCGGTGCCGACATTTATGTAACTGCGGACATTAAATATCACGAGTTTTACAAAGCTGAAAACAAACTGGTTATTGCAGATATTGGGCACTACGAAAGTGAACAATTCACAAAAAATCTTTTAGTTGACATACTTACAAAAAAATTTCCTAATTTTGCAATCATTTTATCACAAAAAAATACAAATCCAATTTATTACCTATAAATATGTCTAAAAGCAAAGAAGTTACTGTTGAAGAAAAGTTAAGAGCTCTTTATGATTTGCAATTAATTGATTCAAGAATTGATGAAATTAAAAGCGTAAGAGGTGAATTACCTTTAGAAGTTGAAGATTTACAAGATGAAGTTATTGGTTTAAACAAAAGACTTATTAATTTAGATGAAGAAGTAACTGCCCTTAAAAAAGAAATTACCGATAAAAAGTTGGTTATTGATGATGCAAACGCTCTGGTTAAAAAATACACAGAACAACAAAAAAAGGTTCGTAACAACAGAGAATTCAATTCAATAAGCAAAGAAACTGAATTTCAGGAACTTGAAATTGAATTGGCCGAAAAAAGAATTAAAGAGCACAGAGCCAAGATTGAGCAAAAAAACGAAGTGATTGAAGGCACAAAAGCAACTCTTGCCAGAAAAGAAGAATTGCTAAAACATAAGGCTGCTGAGTTGGACGATATTATGAGCGATACTCAAAAAGAAGAAAATATTCTGCTTGAAAAGTCAAAAGAATATGCTGAATTGATTGATGAAAATTTATTGTTGGCCTACAATAGAATTAGAACAAATGTTAAAAATGGTTTGGCGGTTGTGTCTATTGACAGAGGCGCTTCAGGCGGATCATTTTTCACCATTCCACCACAAAGACAAGTTGAAATTTCAAGTCGCAAAAAAATCATTACCGATGAGTACAGCGGCAGAATTTTAGTTGACGGCGCTTTGGCGGAAGAAGAAAGAGAAAAAATCGAAAAACTTTTAAAGTAAATATCCTAAAAAGGCTTCCAAATCGGAAGCCTTTTATTTTTTAGTTGCTTTGATGGAATAAAGCAACGGGAATAATTTTTCATTACCTTTTTGCAAAAACATTCCATCTTCCGTCTCCACCATTTCCGGCAACACATTGTAAGGTGATTTTTCAAATTCACGCAAAAATTCGATATGAAGTCCGGCAGCGGTCAATGCCGAAACAACTTCACCCAAACCGTGATTCCATCCATATTCTTTACCAATCATATCGGCATCTTTGTTGGTGTAAGTTCCTTTGTATTACTCATAAAACATCTCGCTATTATTCTCCATTCAGTTAATTTTTAAAACAAATAATTTTTCATAAACACAAGCAATCCCAACCAAATTACGGGTACCGATTCCACCCAAAAACTGGTATAATAACGCGACCTTTTTGGGGACGAAAACCATAAGAAAAGTCCGGCAACAATTGAAATTATCAGCACAACCAGAAAACCAATATAGGTAAAATTTTCTTTAAAAATTTCCAACAAAACAAATCCAAATAAAAACAAAGTTCCCAAAACTTTTGAGTCGGCTATTCCCAAAATTTGGGGCAAGGTTTTTAATGATTTTGAATCTGCATTCATATCACGAATATCAAAAGGAATAGTAATGGCCAACAGAAATAAAATCCGCTGAAAAAACTCCAGATAAACTGCGGAAGTAAATTGGAAGTTGGCTTCATATAATGGAAAAAACACAGAAATTCCCGCCCAAGCGATGACAATGCTAAAAATTTTCACCATCGGGAAATTCCTAAATGAAACTTCCAATTTTCCAATTTTAAATAATGGAATCGCATAAAAAAAAGTCATAAAAGCAAATGGAAACAATATCAGAAGTGATGTTGGATTAAAATCGGCAAAAAATAAAATAGTTGTCAACCCTAAAATTGACAAAATCAGCAACAATAATATTTCTTTTAAATTCATAAAAAACCAGTCCTTAAACCAATTTAACCTATTATTTTTTATTTCATAAAACCTAATAAAATTATAGGAAATCAGAATAGAAAAAGCCACAAACAACGGCGTTAAATTGTCCCGTATGCCAAAGTTTATAAGCGTGATTTTCGTCAATGAAAATCCGGCCAAAGCAACATGAATATTGCTGAAAATATAAAAATCAAGTATTTTTTTAAACAAACGCATCCAACAAAAGTACATAATTGCCATTAGAGTGATTTTCATGGTTAACAAAATATTATAATTAAGTAATCGGGAAGGCATGTGAATTCTATAATTTTAATTAAATTTGGGAACATTAAAATAAAAAAATACCAAAACATAAATGAGAACAGATTCCTTTGTTTTAAGACATAATGGCCCTCGTGAAAATGAGGTAAAAAAAATGATAGCCACCATTGGCGTTCAATCGTTAGATGAATTAATCAACAAAACGATACCGACTGATATTCGATTGGCGTACGAGTTGAATTTGCCTAAAGCGATGAGCGAATTTGAGTATTTAACGTACATTCAAAAACTTGCCAACAAAAATAAATTGTTTAAAAATTATATCGGCTTGGGATATCATCCAACCATTCTTCCGGGCGTAATTCAACGAAATATTTTAGAAAATCCGGGTTGGTACACTTCTTACACGCCTTATCAGGCAGAAATTTCCCAAGGGAGATTAGAAGCTTTAATCATATACCAAACAATGATTAGCGATTTAACAGGATTAAAAATAGCAAATGCGTCATTATTGGATGAAGGGACAGCTGCAGCGGAAGCGATGTTAATGCTTTTTCACTCAAGATCTCGAGATCAAATTAGTGCAAATGCCGTGAAATTCTTTGTTTCCGATGAAGTTTTGCCGCAAACTATAGATGTTTTAAAAACACGGTCGTTTCCAATAGGAATAGAACTTGTGTTTGGAAATCACGAAAAATTTGAATTTACCAATGAATTTTTTGGAGCGCTTATTCAATATCCGGGAAAAAGCGGCCAGATTTATGATTATACATTATTTGTTGAAAAAGCGAAAGCTGTTGATGCTAAAATAGCGGTGGCTGCAGATTTATTGAGTTTGTCACTTTTAATGCCTCCGGGAGAATGGGGTGCAGATGTGGTGGTTGGAACCACGCAACGATTTGGAATTCCAATGGGTTACGGCGGTCCGCACGCAGGTTATTTTGCAACAAAGGAAGAATATAAACGTAATTTGCCGGGGCGTATCATTGGTGTTTCTGTTGACAAAAATGGAAACCGTGCCTTGCGTATGGCTTTACAAACCAGAGAACAACACATAAAACGCGAAAAAGCAACATCAAATATTTGCACTGCCCAGGTTCTATTGGCTGTAATGGCAGGTATGTATGGTGTTTACCACGGGCCAAAAGGCATAAAATATATTGCAACAAACATTCAAAACCTGGCTTCAACATTAAATAAAGGTTTAAAAGATCTCGGTTTAAAACAATTAAACAGTACGTATTTTGATACGTTGCTTGTTGAGGTTTCAAACGCGGCCAGAGTGAAAGAAATTGCAGAAAAAAATGAAGTAAACTTTTATTATCCGTCAAAAAATCTAGTTGGAATTTCAGTGAATGAAACCACCAATTTAGCGGATGTTAATGAAATACTCGCTATTTTGGCTGAAACAGAAGGCAAAAAAGTGATTGTTCTAGATTCAGTTTCTGAAAATACAATTCCTACAAAATTTGCAAGAACTTCTCCATTTATGGAAAATGAAGTTTTTGAAAAATACCATTCGGAAACCGAAATGATGCGTTTCATCAAAAGATTGGAAAGAAAAGATATTTCATTGACACATTCTATGATTTCATTGGGCTCTTGCACGATGAAATTAAATGCCGCTTCTGAAATGTTTCCCATAAGTTCTCCAAGTTGGGGAAATATGCACCCTTTTGTGCCCATAGAACAAGCGCAAGGATATCAGGAAGTTATCAAAGGTTTGGAAGAAGCGTTGAATGAAATAACAGGTTTTTACGCCACTTCATTGCAACCAAATTCTGGTGCACAAGGCGAATATGCCGGATTGATGGTGATTAAAGCTTTCCACGAATCAAATGGCGACGGCCACAGGAATATTTGTTTAATTCCTTCATCGGCGCACGGAACCAATCCTGCATCAGCAGTAATGGCTGGATTTAAAGTGATTGTCACCAAAACAAATGAGCACGGAAATATCGATGTAGATGATATCAAAGAAAAAGCATTGTTGCACAAAGACAGTTTGGCCGCTTTGATGGTGACTTATCCTTCTACTCACGGTGTTTTTGAAAGTTCAATCAAAGAAATTACGAAGATTATTCACGAAAATGGCGGACAAGTTTATATGGATGGTGCCAATATGAACGCACAAGTTGGATTGACAAATCCGGCCACCATTGGCGCAGATGTTTGCCATTTAAATTTGCATAAAACTTTCGCAATTCCCCACGGAGGCGGAGGTCCGGGTGTTGGGCCAATTTGTGTTGCAAAACATTTAGCCCCGTTTTTACCTTCAAATCCAATCATTAAAACTGGCGGAGAACAGGGAATTACAGGTGTTTCGTCAGCTCCTTGGGGTTCGGCTTTGGTTATGCTGATTTCTTACAGCTATATAAAAATGTTAGGCTCAAACGGGTTAAAACAAGCAACAATATATGCGATTTTGAATGCCAACTACATGAAATCCAGATTAGAGAAACATTTTAAAATTTTATATACCGGAGAAAATGGATTTTCAGCGCATGAAATGATCGTAGACTTTAGGGATTACAAAAACTTTGGAGCTGATGTTACGGATATTTCAAAACGATTGATGGATTATGGTTTTCACGCACCAACGCTTTCTTTTCCGGTTCATGACACTTTAATGATTGAACCTACGGAAAGTGAAGGAAAACAAGAATTAGATCGTTTTTGCGACACGCTTATCAGCATAAAAAGTGAAATTATGGACAATGATGGCGTTTTGATTCCAATGCTGAAAAACGCGCCACATACTGAAAGCGTGATTACCGCAAACGAATGGAACAATTCTTACACGCGTGAGCAGGCAGCTTTTCCGCTTCCTTACATAAGAGAAAATAAATTTTGGCCATCTGTGGCCAGGGTGAACGATGCTTTGGGTGACAGAAACTTGATTTGTTCTTGCAATCCTATTGAGGATTATATGGAAAAATAAAAAAATACACACCCTTTAAAATTAAAAAAGTCTCGAGAAATCTCGAGACTTTTTATTTCTGATTGCATCCATAAAAGCAATAATATTTGTCGTCCCCACAACGGTAGTATATTACTTCAGCTTTTATATTTTTACCAATCAGAATATTTACTTCAAAAAAAAAATTAAAGAATTTGTCGTCCCCACAACTGTAGTAATATCTTTAATTCCAGTAAATATAACTGTTATACTTCAAAAATATTGCCTGAATTGATTTTATTTGAAATCTATTTTAAAATCATACTTAAATTTTTGGAGTTCAATTCTAATAAGTACAGCAATTTTTATTTATATTTTTTGGGCGTTACCACAAGGGTCGGGCTTTACGCTCCAATCTTTTTTAAAGCTGAAAAAGCTTAAAAAAAGGATTTTCACTTCAAACATGGTTCACTGAACTCCTATAAAAAATAAATAATAGGTGAAGTAATCCCTAACGCAAATGCTGTTTTAAATAGAACTTAGCCAATTTTATGCTTCATCATAAAAAATTTTATTGCTTCATTTCCTTTTACGAAAACATTATAGTAAAAAAAATTGTGGTTTGTTTAATTACTAAAATGCAAAATGGTATTTTTGCAGTTCGACTTAAACTTATATTTTTATAGATGAAAAAAATAACTAAAGAAACCTATATCAACTGGTATAAAGACATGCTATTTTGGAGGAAATTCGAAGATAAATTGGCAGCACTTTATATTCAACAAAAAGTTAGGGGCTTTCTGCATTTATATAACGGACAAGAAGCTGTTTTAGCCGGCGCTTTGCACGTGATGGAAAAAAATGACAAAATGATTACTGCTTACAGAAATCACGTTCAGCCAATTGGTTTGGGCGTTGATCCTAAAAGAATTATGGCTGAATTAATGGGGAAAGACACGGGAACTTCTCGCGGAATGGGTGGTTCTATGCACATTTTTTCTCCCGAACATAATTTTTACGGTGGCCACGGAATCGTGGGCGGACAAATACCTTTAGGCGCTGGTTTGGCTTTTGCTGATAAATATTTTGGACGCGATGGCGTTACATTAACCTATTTTGGTGACGGTGCGGCCAGACAGGGTTCTTTGCACGAAACATTTAATATGGCCATCACCTGGAAACTTCCGGTTGTTTTTATTTGTGAAAACAACGGTTATGCGATGGGAACTTCTGTAAGCAGAACTTCCAACCATGAAGATATCTGGAAACTTGGTTTGGGTTATGAAATGCCTTGCGGACCGGTGGATGGAATGAATCCTATTAAAGTTGCGGAAGCGATGGATGAAGCCATTAAACGCGCCAGAAGAGGTGACGGACCAACGTTGCTAGATATAAAAACTTACCGTTACAGAGGCCATTCTATGAGTGATGCCCAAAAATACAGAACCAAAGAAGAAGTGGACGAGTATCGTAAAATTGATCCGATTTCTCAGGTTTTGGAAGTCATAAAAGAGAAGAAATACGCTACGGAAAAAGAAATTAAAGCTTGGGACAAGGAAATAAAAGATAAAGTAGAAGAATGTCAAAAATTCGCGGAAGAATCTCCTTATCCAGACAAACAATTGTTATACGACATTGTTTACGAACAAAAAGATTATCCGTTTTTAAAACATAGATAAATGGCAGAAATTATAACAATGCCACGTTTAAGTGATACAATGACTGATGGAGTTGTGGCACAGTGGTTAAAAAAAGTGGGCGATAAAATTTCAGAAGGCGATATTTTAGCCGAAATTGAAACAGACAAAGCAACAATGGAGTTTGAATCTTTTAGTGAAGGCACACTTTTATACATCGGTTTAAAAGATGGTGAAAGTGCTCCTGTAGATTCATTATTGGCCATTATAGGCGAAGAAGGAGAAGATATTGACGCCATCATAAAAGAATTTAAAGCAGCTGCACCAGGCGGAAGCAAAGATCCGGAAAAAGCAAAAGCTCCTGAAGCACCAAAAGCGCCAGAAAAAGCAGCTGAGATTGCTGAACCTGTAAAAGTTACTGAAACTGTACAAGCGCCAGTTACCGCAAATGCTTCGGGCAGGGTGATTGCTTCTCCGTTGGCTAAAAAAATAGCTAAAGAAAAAGGAATCAATCTCAACACTGTTTCAGGAACAGGTGAAGGCGGACGCATTGTGAAATCGGATGTTGAAAATTATGTGCCGGCGGCAGTTTCTGCTGTTGCAACTGTTTCGGCACCTATTGTTTCAGGAACGGAAAGTTTTGAAGAAACACCAAATTCGCAGATGCGCAAAACCATTGCACGCAGATTGGCCGAATCTAAATTTACCGCCCCTCATTATTATTTAATGCTGGAGATTAATATGGACAACGCCATTAAATCCCGCAAATTGATCAATGAATTGCCAGACACAAAAGTCTCTTTCAATGACATTGTGGTTAAAGCAAGTGCTATGGCCTTGAAAAAACATCCAAAAGTTAATTCACAATGGTTTGATGACAGAACGCGCATAAACCACCACGTAAATGTTGGTGTTGCTGTTGCTGTTGAAGACGGATTGGTTGTGCCTGTAATTCGTTTTACAGATCAGAAATCAATGACTCAAATAGGTGCTGAAGTAAAAGATATGGCGGGTAGAGCAAAAACGAAAAAATTAACGCCTGCAGAAATGGAAGGAAGCACATTTACGGTATCTAATCTTGGGATGTTCGGAATTTCAGAATTTACCTCGATTATCAATCAGCCAAACTCGGCAATTTTATCTGTAGGGGCGATTATTGAAAAACCTGTGGTTAAAAATGGCCAAATTGTGGTTGGAAATACCATGAAAGTTACCTTGGCTTGCGATCACAGAACAGTTGACGGAGCTACAGGCGCTGCCTTTTTGCAAACCTTAAAACAATTTATTGAAAATCCGGTAACGATGCTGGCTTAATATTTAGCATTGTTCATTTATAAATTTTAAAAACCCATTGTTTTGCAATGGGTTTTTTCTTGTAATAAATTGACTTCAACAAAAAAATCCCCAACTTTCGTTGAGGATTTTAAATATTTTACTGCTGCTAATTATTTGTTGAATTTCGCATATTTAGTTTTGAACTTATCAATTCGTCCTGCAGTATCAACCATTTTTGTTTTTCCTGTGTAATATGGATGTGAAGTTCTTGAAATCTCTAATTTTACCAAAGGGTATTCAACACCGTCTACTTCAAGAGTTTCTCTAGTGTTTACTGTTGAACGAGTCAAAAACACATCTTCATTCGACATATCTTTAAATGCTACCATTCTATAATTTTCTGGGTGTATACCTTTTTTCATCGTAAACTCGTTTTAAATGTAATTTTATTTTTAAGACTGCAAATTTAACTATATTTTTGAAACTTCAAACAAATAATTTATTTTATTTACATAAAAAATTCATAAAACGCCTTTTTTAGTTATGTCTTACAAATCATTTTTAAGTTTTCTTATATTCATTGCCATATTCTCTTGTAAAAATGAGCATGAATTTATTATAAACGCCCCTAAAAAAATTCAGACAAATAAGGAATTGACCATATCAATTTCAGAAAAAAATAATAAAGTCATTGATTCTGTCCAGTTTTTATTGGATGACAAAAAAGTAAAAAGCGGCAAAACTTCCGTAACTATTAGAATTAATGATTTTAAATTAGGAAAACACACGGTAACTGCCATTGTTTTTTACGAAAATAAGTCATCAAAAGTTTCAGAAATAATTTATTTTTTGGCCAATTCAGCTCCTGAAATTTATACCTACAAAATCATAAATACTTTTCCGCATGATAAAGGCGCTTATACGCAGGGTTTGGAATATTTTAATGGATTTTTATATGAAGGAACAGGAAGAAAAGGAAGTTCTTCAATCAGGAAAGTGGAGTTGAAAACAGGCAAAGTTTTACAGCAAAAAAACATAGACGAACAATATTTTGGTGAAGGAATCACCATTTTTAACAATAAATTATACCAGCTTACTTGGCAGGCGGGCATTGGTTTTGTGTATGATTTAGCCACGTTTGAGCAAGAAAAAACTTTTAATTACACCAAAAGTCGGGAAGGCTGGGGATTAACGAACAACGGCGAAAAATTGATTAAAACCGACGGCACGGAATTAATTTGGTTTTTGAATCCGGAAACACTTGTAGAGGAAGATTATATTGAAGTTTACACCAACGAGCGCAAAGTTGAAAAACTGAACGAACTGGAATTTGTAAACGGATTGATTTATGCGAATATTTGGCAACAAAACACCATTTTAATGGTAAATCCTGTTTCGGGCAAAGTTGAAGGCGTTGCAAATTTAACATCATTAAAAACCATTGTTGAAAAAGAGCAAAAATTGGATGATGCAGATGAAGTGCTAAACGGAATCGCTTTCGACAAAGAAAATAACCGCCTTTTTGTGACCGGAAAACATTGGGGTAAATTGTACGAAATTGAGTTGATTAAAAAATAATGTGACGCAAATTAATTTTACATTTACAAAAACAACCCGATGCGTTATTATGTAGCTTTCCTTTGTGCTTTAATGTTGCTGGTCTTTTCTTCGTGCAGAAAAGATTTTTCGGCAGAGTTAAGTTCGGGCAAACTTACTTTTTCAAAAGACACGGTGTATTTGGACACCGTTTTTACCAATATCGGCTCCAGTACCTATAATTTAAAGGTTTACAACAAAAGCAATAAAAATATTTCTGTTCCATATATCAGACTTGGAAAAGGCGAAAATTCATTTTACAGATTGAATGTTGACGGAGTTCCGGGCAAAACTTTTGAAAATGTGGAGATTTTGGCCAAAGACAGTCTTTATATTTTTATTGAAGCCACCATCGATTACAGCCAGGTTAGCAATCCAATTTACACAGATGAAATTGTTTTTGACGGGGGCGAAAATTTGCAGGAAGTGAAATTGGTAACTTTGGTGAAAGACGCCCATTTTTTGTTTCCTTCAAAAGATTCAAATGGTTTTATTGAAACAATTACTATCGGAAAAACAACTGAAGGCGAAGATTTAAAAGTAAACGGATTTTTCCTCGAAGACAACACCACTTTCACCAACGAAAAACCTTATGTAATTTATGGTTATTGCGCAGTTCCGTCATCTAAAACACTGACCATTGAAGCGGGCGCTAAAATTCATTTTCACGCAAATTCGGGATTGGTGATTTCAAAAAACGCCACTTTAACCATCAACGGAGAATTAAACAATAAAGTCACTATTGAAGGTGACCGTCTTGATCCGCAATTTATGGGAATTCCCGGACAATGGGGCGCTATTTGGCTGCGTGCAGGCAGTAAAAACAACAGCATAAAAAACACCATCATCAAAAATGCTTCCGCAGGAATTATTTCTGATTCAATTGGCAACAACTCCGCGCCCACTTTAACCATTAGAAACAGCCAAATTTACAACAGTTCCAATTTTGGGATTTTAGGACGGGAAACCAATATTTATGGAGAAAATTTGGTGATTAACAATAGCGGACAATCATCGTTGGCCTGCACCATTGGCGGGACTTACAATTTTGTTCATTCCACTTTTGCCAATTATTGGAACAACAGTTTTAGGCAATACCCAAGTGTTTTAATCAATAACTTTTTCACTTACAGCAAAAACAATGCGCAAATTGTGGAAGCGCGGGATTTGCACGCAGCAAATTTCACCAATTGTATTATTGACGGAAATGGCAATATTGAATTGGTGATCGACAAAGTTGAAGGCTCTGTTTTTAATTATTCCTTCAAAAATAACCTGCTCAGATTTAAGAATCTTAACGATTCTATTCACTATATTGACAATATTTTTAACGGGAATCCGCATTTTAAATCTTCAGAAACCAATAAATTAATTATTGGAGAAAAATCTGATGCCGTTAAAAAAGGAAGTGAAACTGGAAGAATTTTAGCGCCAAATGATATTTTAGGCCATACAAGAACTGCGCCTCCTGATATTGGGGCATATCAACACATAATTTTTAATTAGGATGAAAAACATCATTATCACAGGAACAAGTCGCGGAATTGGTTTTGAACTGGCACAATTGTTTGCCAGAAATAATTACCAAGTTTTGGCATTATCCAGAAATTCTGCGCCACTGGAAAATTTAAAGCTAAAAAATATCTCGGCAATTTCTGTGGATTTATCAACTGAAAACAACTTAATAAAGGTGACAGATTTTATCGGCAAAAATTGGAAACAGGTTGATGTTTTAATAAATAATGCAGGAAAATTAATCAACAAACCTTTTGAAAATTTAACATCCGAAGAATTTATGGAAGTTTATAAAGTCAATGTTTTTGCCGTTGCCGAACTTACGCGAGTACTCATTCCCTATTTAAAAAAAGGAAGTCACGTGGTAAATATCAGCAGTATTGGAGGCATTCAGGGCAGCATGAAATTTCCTGGATTGGCAGCGTACAGTTCTTCAAAAGGCGCTTTATTAACATTGACCGAAGTATTGGCCGAAGAATACAAGGAACAGCAAATCTCCTTTAACGCGTTAGCTTTGGGCGCTGTGCAAACAGAAATGCTGGAAGAGGCATTCCCAGGTTACAAAGCCTCTGTTTCCGCTGAAGAAATGGCCGATTACATTTATAATTTCGCATTGAACGGAAATAAATTTTACAACGGAAAAATTTTGCAGGTTTCTTCAACAACGCCTTAATAAAATATGAAAATACTTTCAAAATACATTCCTAAAAATTCGGTTGAATTGGTTGAAGAAATTTTAACGAATCATCCAATCCATATCAAAATTGTAAACAACAGGGCAACAAAACACGGTGATTTTAAAAGAAAACGCAATGGCGATTTTCAAATTACCTTAAATAACACGTTGAATCAATATCAGTTTTTATTTACGTTAATTCACGAATTGGCGCATTGGGTCACTTTTAAAAAACAC
>JACUUQ010000174.1 GCA_014859175.1 Lutibacter sp.
GATTAATGGCGAACAGCATCTGTACCAATAAAAAATAAATTATAAACAGATGAAAACAGCATATAAAAAAGTAACCTATAAACACATCCCTTTATTTAAGGACGTTTCTCAAGAAGACTGGAACGATTGGAGATGGCAATTAAGACACGCCATCAGAGATATTCCCACACTGGAAAAAGTAATTATTTTAACCGATGAAGAAAAGGAAAATCTTTCTAAAACCTTAAAAAAGTTTAAAATGGCAATTACGCCGTATTATGCGGCTTTAATGGACAAAGAAGATAAAAATTGTCCGGTAAGAATGCTGGCAGTTCCTGCACTTAATGAATTGTTTGTTGATGCTTCGGATTTGGATGACCCGCTGCATGAAGATGTGGATTCTCCGGTTCCCGGACTAACGCACCGTTATCCGGACAGGGCCTTACTGCTTGTTACCCACGAATGCTCCATGTATTGTCGTCATTGTACCCGAAGAAGAATTGTTGGCGATTCTAGCGAAAAAATGGACAATAAACATCTTGAACAGGCATTTGAATACATCAGAAATACGCCCCAACTTAGAGATATCGTTATTTCCGGCGGTGATCCATTAATTTTAAGCGATGAAAAATTGGATTATATTCTAACAGAATTAAGAAAAATAGACCATATCGAAATTATCCGTATCGGAAGTCGTATGCCGGTGGTGCTTCCTCAAAGAATTACGGATGAATTCTGCAAAATGCTTAAAAAGCACCATCCAATATATGTGAATACGCATTTTAATCATCCAAAAGAAATCACTGAAGACGCTAAAATTGCTTGTGAAAAACTAGCAAATTCAGGAGTAAATGTAGGAAACCAATCGGTGCTGCTCAGAGGCATCAATGATTGCTCCAATATTATGAAAAAGTTGGTGCATGAGCTTTTAAGAATTCGGGTAAGACCTTATTATATATACCAATGTGATCTTTCCGAAGGAATTTCTCACTTTAGAACCACCATTTCAAAAGGCATTGAAATTATTGAAAATTTACGCGGACATACTTCAGGCTTGGCCGTTCCTACTTTTGTGGTGGACGCTCCGGGCGGCGGCGGTAAAATTCCGGTAATGCCAACTTACTTAATATCTCAAAACGAAAAAAGAGTGGTATTAAGAAATTATGAAGGTGTGATTACAACATATACACAACCAACTCATGGAGAGGAACATGATACTGAAAATTGTGAATTTTGTAAAGACGAGAATTTGGTTGCTAAAACTGGTGTGGCCATGTTATTAAACAACGACGGACTTTCTCTTCAGCCTGAAAATTTGAAAAGAAGAAACAGACAACTCGTAGAATAAAGGAATAAATACGATCCGTATTAAGATGAACAGCATTATTACAGAACAACTGCTTAATAAAACGACCTTCTTAGTAGGGAATAAAAAGAATGCGGGTAAAACAACTTTTCTGAATTATGCGCTTGCGCAGCTTAGAAAAGCTGTTCGGCCCGCTTTTTTTACGATTGGGATTGATGGTGAAGCCAATGATTTAATATTTGACATTCCCAAACCAAAGGTTTATACGGAAATTGGAGATTATGTTGTCACTTCGGGTTTAATGATCAATAAAAGTGATGCGCTTTTTGAAATTATTCACGTGTTTCCATACAAAACTGTTTTAGGAAGGCTTGTTCTGGCAAAAACATTGCGAAGCGGAAATATAGAACTTGTCGGCTCTGAAGACAACAAACAGCTCGCCGAAATTATAACGTATCTTAGAAATGAGGAGCACATAAAAACCATCATCATTGATGGTGCCGCAAGCCGGGTAACGCAAGTGGCTTCCATAAAAAACAGCTGCTTTTACTATATTATTAAGCTCGACCAAAAAAGCAGAAACTCGGATATCAATAAATTAAGAACCATTGCATTCATCAGTAAATTTAGGGGGTTTGACAAAATTGAGGACATAGAAAATAAAAAGGTGTTTGAGGTAAAAGGCGCTTTAACAGCATCTAAACTTTCAACGATTCCTGAAGATTGCGATATTTTGCTGCTCAATGATTTTACAAAAATATTCCTGGATTTTTCTCAGGTAACCGAGTTAGCCAAAAAACTTGAAATTTCCTATAAAATACCTTATCAATTGGTCGCTTTTGTGGTCATTTTAAAAGATATATTGAAGGAAGATTTTGTAAAAATAGTAGAAAGCCATAACATAAAAGAAACAATTTTATACAACCCATATGAATATTAAAGAGACCATGCAATTTGTGGAATTTAACACATTCTATTCGGAGTATGCACCTTTAACTCCTTATGGATTGCTGGATAAAAACAACTGCCATGTTTTTACGGATCAAGAAATGCTTTTTTCTGTTTATGATTCCATAGGAAAAATAGCCAGCTTTATCAATGAAAACTCTTTTCAATCTGATAAAATTGAACACCATTTGAAAAGGATTTCCCAGTTAAATACTTTAGAAAGAAAAATCTTCGATTCATCAGAGGTATTTCTGGTGAAAAAATTGTTGGTGAACTTTAAAAGCATCGTTAAACTGTTGAATGATGAAATAAAAGAAGATTTACAAATCAACTTTTTGTCCGAAGAATTATTGAATTTTTTGTCGCTTGACGGAATGAATAAAGAAACATTCTATTTAAGTGCCCAATACAATCCCAATCTGGCTGAAATCAGAAAAAAAATAGGGGAAACCGATAAAGTTTTGGCCGAAATAAAAAAAGAGCGGCTTCATGAGATTTTAACGCAACTTGGCCTCGATTTTAGATTTCGTGATTTTATCATTGCTTCAGAAAATATCACAAACAACTTTAGTCCGGAACTTATTTATAAAGAAGTATACGATAAAACTTCCTTAATGCTGAAGCCAATGCTTCCAAAGGAATATTTCGAATTACACAAAAAAAGAGAAGCTTTATTGCTGGATGAGCATAAGTTGGAACAAGTTGTTCTTAGTGCAATAGCTGAAAAAATAATCGCTGAAAAAGAGGTTATAAAAAACTATATTGATAAAATTGTTTTGCTCGATACCCTTTTTGCAAAATCGAGAATGGCGATTAAATACAAGATGACGGCTCCGGTTTTAATTGATAAAAATGCAACTATTGAAATTGTAAACGGTCAATATTTGCCCCTGGCAAACAAATGCTCGAAAACAGAAACAATTTACACGCCTTTAAATGCGGAGTTTGACAATAAAACCTGCGTTATTACAGGTTCAAATATGGGCGGCAAAACGGTGCTTTTAAAAACAATTGGATTTATGCAACTGCTAACCCAAATGGGGTTCTGGGTTCCTGCGGAAAAGTTTAAAACATCGGTTTTTGAAAATATCCATTACATTGGTGAAGACCTATCAGAAAAAGTGGAAGGCCTCAGCAGTTTCGGATTTGAAATACACAATCTCACAAAAGCCATCAATGATTTTGGAACAAATACCTTGCTTTTAATTGATGAGTTTGCAAAAACAACAAACTCCACCGAAGCAAAAGCAATCATTGCCGCGATGCTAAAAAGCTTTTCCCAAAAAGAGACCGTTTGCAGCTTTTTGTCAACACATTTTATGGAATTGCCTGAATTTGAAAAAGTGTCTTTTTATAAAATGAAAGGGCTGGATTATTCAGCATACAAGAAATATTACAACAAAGAGAAACAATATTCATTGCGTGAAAGAATTAAGCTGATCAATACTTTTATGCGTTATGAGATTGTAAAAACGGACAATAAAGACAAGACGTATGACGCCATAAAGATTGCGGATATATTAGGGTTAAACGATGAAATTATTAAATATACAAAAGCGTATTTAAGTGAGAATTATGACTAAATCAAAATTAAATCTCGACACCAATAAGATTGCGAAAGCCCGAGAACTTTCAAAACAAATAACTGCACCGGTTCAGAAATATATAGAAAAACACACAACTGTTGCCATTGAGAGAACAACACTTAGGATGATGGGCGCAGATGGCGTTGACAGTATTGGTGTGCCGATTCCAAATATGGTTGTTGACCAAATAGGCGATCATATTTGCTATGGTGCCGCAAAATATTATATCAATGCCTTGCTTAAAAAAGGTCTGACGCCTGAAGAACTGAATAATGAAATTGCAAATGGTTTAGATATTGCAAAAATTGATTTTGTCGACTTTTCTTATATTGAAGAAAAGGCGCAGGAATTGGTTGAGGCCTTCGCCACAAAAGTGAAAGCGAATGTTGCCTACAGAGCAGAAAAAATCAATAAACATAAAGAGAAAGAGAATTCGCCTTTATTGTATCTTATCGTTGCAACAGGCAATATTTTTGAAGATGTAAAACAAGCGCAAGCTGCCGCCAAACAAGGCGCTGATATTATCGCTGTGATCAGAACCACTGGTCAAAGTTTATTGGATTTTGTTCCTTTCGGACCTACAACTGAAGGTTTCGGAGGAACTTATGCCACGCAGGAAAATTTCAAAATAATGCGTAAAGCATTGGATGAAACCGGGGAAGAAATTGGGAAGTATATTCGATTGGTTAATTATTGTTCGGGTTTATGTATGCCAGAAATAGCCGTTATGGGCGCTTTGGAAAGGCTGGATATGATGTTAAACGATTCTATGTACGGCATTTTGTTTAGGGACATAAATATGTACAGAACTTTTGTTGACCAGAAATTCTCAAGAATGATCAACTCATTTGCCGGGATTGTGATCAACTCTGGGGAGGATAATTACTTAACGACTTCAGATGCTGTTGAAAAAGCTTACACGGTTACGGCCTCTCAGTTTATTAACGAAAGATTTGCTTACGAATCGGGTTTGCCTGCCAAATTAATGGGGTTGGGTCACGCTTTTGAAATGAATCCGGATATTAAAAATGGTTTCCTTTTAGAAATGGCACAGGCGCAAATGGCGAGTGAAATATTCCCTGAAGCACCATTAAAATATATGCCTCCCACAAAATATATGACAGGAGATATTTTTAAAGGACTGGCAATGAACACCTTGTTTAACTTTATTGCAAAATCTACAAATCAGGGAATATTATTGCTCGGTATGCTAACCGAAGCCATTCATACGCCGTTTATGCAAGACCGGTTTTTGGGCGTTGCCAATGCTAAATATGTTTTGAATAATATTGCCGATTTTTCTGATGATATTGAATTCAAAAAAGATGGAATCATGCAAACCAGGGCAAAAGTTGTGCTGGATGAAACGATTGAGTTTCTTGAAGAAATTAATAAAACGAACTTATTTAATGCCATCGAGACTAAAATGTTTGCGGAGGTAAGCCGACCGAAAAACGGAGGAAAAGGATTAAGTGGCGTAGCTGAAAAGGCCAAGGATTATTACAATCCTTTCTACACGTACCTTGAAAATGAATTAAATATTGTAAAAGAAGGAAACAAGTTATGATGATAAGACCTTATGGAGACACATTAAACGACGGAGCCGTTCAAATGTCATTTACCCTGCCTGTAGCGCATTCCGCCAAAGCAGACGAAGCTGCAATTTTATTTGGAAAAAAATTGGGATTTAAAGAGGTTGAGGTAGTTCACTCAAATCCGCTTTCCGATGAATTTACATTTTTTGTGGTCTACGGAAAAACAGAAATAAGCATTGATTATGATAAAGTAGTTGTTGAAGAGGTTGAAAAATCTTTGGATTTTTATGGCGTTAACAATTTTATTAAAGAAAATATAAAAAGAAAAATAGTGGTTGTTGGCGCTTGTTCCGGTACCGATGCCCATACTGTGGGAATCGACGCAATTATGAATATGAAAGGCTTCGACCAGCATTACGGACTTGAGCGGTATCCTATG
>JACUUQ010000175.1 GCA_014859175.1 Lutibacter sp.
CCCTAAATAAAACAGCTTATGCGTATGCTGTGATAGAAACAAAGTAAAAAATTAATTCAATTCAAATTTGCATTTAACCGCAACGCGCGCAAAGAAAAAACGCAAAGTTCGCAATTTTTAAGCTTAACGTTTGATCACTCCAATTTCAAAATCGTAAATCCGTCATCCTTAGCGGAGCCGAAGGGTGTAATTCCATTTGCGTATGCTGTGATAAAAACAAAGTAAAAAATGATAAAAAATTAATTCAATTAAAATTCGCATTTAACCGCAACGCGCGCAAAGAAAAAACGCAAAGTTCGCAATTTTTAAGCTTAACGTTTGATCACTCCAATTTCAAAATCGTAAATCCGTCATCCTTAGCGGAGCCATTGGGTGTAATTCCATTTGCGTTAGGGATAGCAGCGGAAAACCTTTTTACGCTTTTTCAGCGTAAAAAGTTTGGAGTGCATAGCCCGACCGCCTTTTCGGCGGAAACGCCCAAAACATTTGGGTAAAAATTTGGATACTTATAAGAATTAAGTTGAATATAGCATTCATTATTCTAAAAACCGGCTATTTCTTCCACTCCACAATGCCACCTTTTGCCGAATCTACTTTTATGCTATAGTTACCGGTTCCAGAGACAATCCATCGTACTTTAGTGGCTCCTAACCCGGGAATGTTTGCTACAGCCAATTTTGAAGGATTTTGTACTTGTTCTTTTACCTTATTAAAATCTTCGTTTTCCACCACCATACCAACAATTACCTTAGCACCATTTATGGTAACGTAATCGGGCCGCTCGATGCTGTATTTTAAATCTTGGCTGGAATGTGTAGGCATTAACCGTTCGTTGTAAATGGTTGCGGTTATTTCTTTTAAACCACCTCCTAAAGTTTTTTCTTGCACGTTTAAAACACTTAATTTTGGCGTATGGTATGCGTGGTAAATGGTAAATGCCATATTTCTGTGTGCATCTTGTTCCAGTAAAAATCCGGGATGCGCCCTGCTGAAGTTCTTTTTGAAACCTCCCACTTCTATGGCGCCAAACTGGGGATGGTTGTAGGCAGACCAAGGCACAAAAGCGTCTCCAAAGGTCAAATATTTATCCACTTTAAGCGCTTCTTCTTGATTTCCTCTTCCTTCGTTTTTGTGGAAATACAAATAGGAAACCATCAATTCATTGGTATAGGTGTAAATGCCTCTACCGCCATAAAACCAATCCAATTCCCCTCCAAAAACGGAATATAAATCTTTATAAACGACCATATATTTATATCCGGGAATGAGTTCTTCTCCCTTTTTTCCAATGGCATCATATATTTTTACATCTTCTTTGTTATAGGTGTCTAAATCCTCCTCCGCGCCCGGGCCTCTTAAAATCATGCCGCCATAATTGTGATAACTTTGCGCACCGGCAATATTGGGATGTTTCATTACAAAATCGGCTACGGCACGGGTTTCTGGCAGGCTAAAAGGATATTTGTAGGCGCCACGCTGTACATAATCGGGTTGCCATTTCCAGCCCCAATCGCGATTGGGATCATAATAGCCAATTCCATCTTCATTCACGCGGCCGTCGCCATCGCGGTCAATACCTTCAAAACCCAGCATTTCATAGTCTCCTTTTTGTTCCGGACCCACTTCTATTAACCTTCTGTCATCTAAAGGGTCTTTGATAAATCGTCCTGTGGGCGATTTTCTAATCATCATCGTAATATGGTTGTCGTTGTTTAAGTCGTCAAACCGGTCTTCACCTGCTTCACCGTCACCGTCATTGTCTAAAACAAGCATTCCCGAACGCGGAGAATGCGGCGTATTGGGTTCTTTCATAAAATTGTCCCGCGCATCAGGATTGATGGTGGGCACAATATAAAAGGTTTTGTCCTGCAATAATTCTTTGATAAAATCGAGTTCCCCAAACATTTCTGTGAGGTACCAAGCGGTATAAAGTGAAAATTCTGCACCTTGAATTTCATTGGAATGGATATTTCCGTCAATGTACATTGCAGGTTTTTTATCCGGATTTCCGGATTTGAAATCGGAAATGGCCAACATCATAATATCCCTGCCTTCTACCGATTTTCCAATGCTTTCCATTCGCGCCAAATCAGGATAAGTTTTGGTAATATTTCGCATAATTTCCACAACGCCATCGTAAGTGTTGTAGCGGTTCCAACTCACCGCCACTTTTGGATTTTCGGGTGTTCCTATGGCTCTAAAAAACTTTTCTTGGGCATTGGATGCCAAAAGCGCAAAATAACTCACCAACAAAAAGCTAAAGGAAATATATAAGGATTTTTTCATAATTATAATTTTACGTTAAACGTTGCGATGCCACAGTGTGGAGCGCCTGCTTTGATGGTTGCATTGCCCGATCCTTTCACTATCCACGACAGTGTTTTGGTTTCAAAAGCATCCATTTTATTCAATAGATTGATGGTGTTTCCGGAAATCACCTCCTCTTTGTTTTTGGTGATGTCAATTCTTATTTTTTGCAGCCATCTGGATTTTTCTCCCAGCTCCGAATGTGTAGGCAAAGGAGAATTGTTAAATAAATCGGCGGTAATTCTGGTCAATCCGCCCCCGAGTTTTTCTGTTTTTATATGATGAAATTCCAATTTGGGTTGCATTTCGGCCAGTTTCAAAATAAAATTGGTATGTGTTAGGGCTATGCTATCGACCATTTTAAAAGGCGGATTGTGCATCACAAACGGCTTAATGCCACCCACTTCCACTTTTTGATCGGGAAAATCGGGGTGATTTATGGAAGTCCAGGGAATAAACACATCTTTTAGCCCTTGCTGATCTGCCCAAGCCATAAAATTCGCTTCTTTTGAAACGGGCGATTTGTCTTTGGCTTCAGTTTTTTTGTTTTCTCCTTCTTCTTCCTTAGCAGTCGTTTTTTGGTCTTTAATTTCAGGAACCCACCAGCCCGGCGTGCTGAAACTCAATCGACCAAAGTGAAAATATGCCCATTGAAAAAAGTCGCCGTCGGTACCTTGATTGTCTTGTTGAAATGCTTTTTGAGAAACTGTTTTATGATATAAATCCGAAACCATTTTGTTAATTGCCACATCTTTTTTCGTTATTGAAGTCATAACTCTTTTTTTGGCGGCTTCTTTATTAAATTTTAAGGGTTCGGAAAGGTTATTTGCCGGACTGAAAGTGACAAAGGCGAAAATATTCCATTGGTCAAAAAGATAGTCAACCAAGGCTCTTGTTTCTTTTTGGGATACCGGATAATCGCCTGCAAGTGGTTGAAAAACAGGAAATTTGTAGGTGAAGTTGGCATTAAAAGCAATTCCTTCCTCCAAATCTTCGTTAAATTTTTCATCTTTGTCGTTGTCTATGCCTTCAGAAAACACCAAATAATTACCAAATTCTCCTTTTGCCCTATCGGCTTTAACCAAAACACGGGCGTCCGTTGGGTGAAGTTTATAATTACCCATCACGCTTGCTACGCGCATTTGCGAGATAAAGCCATCTTTGTTGAGGTCTTCATACGGATCTTCACTGATGCCGCCGTCGCGATCCTGATCCACTTTTGTTGCATTTCCCCTGCGCTCATATTTTAAACTGCTATGATATTGGCTATACGCATCGGGAGACATATTCGGAAAAACATAAAAAGTGGTTGATTCTAAAGCTTCCTGGTGCTGGTTAACCAATCGTTCTGCAAATTGCAAGGCAAGTTCTACAGACAACACATGAAAACCTTCTACACCGCCAACTACGGCAATTGCAGGCTTTTTGTTGAGATTGCCCTTTCCAATTTTTAAGACCCAAATATCGTTGCCGCCGGCTGTTTTGGTTAAGGAATTTAGCGTAACTATATTTCCTGATTTGGAAAGTGCCTGTACCCGCTGGGTAATTTGTTGGTTGGTGGCGTAATTATTTTGTGCGTTTACAGGAAAATATAACACCACAATAAACAATGAAAAAAGAAAACGTTTGATCATAAAATGTTTTTTTAGCGTAAAAACTTAAGATTTAAACCAAAATAAGAAATGTAAGGAGATTTTAAATTTTACAAATTCTCCAATAGCTTATTTTGATTTACACTGCAATGTAATAAAACTTTTAAACTATATCATAAGACCGTTGCAAAATAGCAATTTGAATTTTTGGATTTAATTTGGCTGCTTTTTTTGATTAATTTAATTTTGAGTCCGCTCTGAAAAGCTACTTTTGCTAAAATTAGTTTTTTTCATTATTGTAGATTACTTATTTTCAGCAACCTCTCCCTTTAGGGTAGGGGTAAAAAGTTGTTGAAAATTGAATATCGGAGTTATCGGGGTTAATTTAATTTTTGAAGTTACATTTTATTTATTTTTTGCTGTTTTTATTAGAATTAAACCAAATTTATTAAAATGGCACCAGAAAAAAAAGCTCCCAAAAAGACAGCCGCGAAAGCGAAGCCGGCCAAAGCTAAAACCGTAAAAGAAACCGGTAAAAGCAAGCCAGGTTTAAATATCAATCCTAAATAAAATAAAGAATTTTTAAGCTAATTTTAAGCCCCTTTCAACTAAATCAATGTTGAAAGGGACTTTTGTTTTAGTGAAATTAAAAGTAGGGACAAGTCGAGACTTGTCCGTTCTAAAAAAGTAAAAAAGCTCAAAATTTTTCATTTATTACAGCTTCATTTTTTATTGTCCCTATTCTTTTTAACCTGTTTTCGCCATAAAATATAGAATATAAACATCAAAATTGGCAATACAATAAAAACAATAACATCAAATAAATTAGTGAAATCTATTGGGGTGCTGTCTTGCGGATTTGGCGAATGCGTTGGCTTTTGAGCATACAAAAATGGAGTGCAAAAAAAGAGCGCTGTATATATAATTTTAGAAATTGAAGTTCGCATAAGTCAAGGTTTTAGTGTTTAAAAAATTAAGATAGTAATTTTTTTTTGATGAAACTGCCTGAATTATATTTTTAGCATAACTTTAGTAATTTATATTATGCTTTGTTGGTAGCGTATTTTTTATATTCATGAACCTCTGAAAGCCAAAATTCCTTTGTTTATTTCTTACTTTTACCGCACACTAATAAATGCAAAATGACGTATAAATTAATCTGCTCCGATATTGACGGTACGCTTTTGGACAAAAACCGGGAATTGTCGCAAATGACAATCCAGGAAATTCAACGTGTTTCACCCATTCCTTTTGTGTTGATTTCTTCCCGAATGCCAAAAGCGATGCGGCATTTGCAAAGTCAGTTGGGAAATACAACTGCACCAATTATTGCCTATAATGGCGGATTGGTGTTGCACAATAACCTGGTTTTGCACTCAGCGTTTATTGACAATGCGGTGTTGGAAACCCTTATTCAATTGTGCGAAAAAACCACCATTCATTTAAGTTTATATTTTGAGGATGAATGGTTTGTGCCCGCAATGGATTTTTGGGCCAATAGAGAAGCCGAAAACACAAAAGTTACACCCATCGTAAAATCTTGCAAATCAGTATTATCCCAGTGGAAAAATGAAGGAAAAGGTGCGCATAAAATTATGTGTATGGGCGATGAGGCTGAAATTGATATTTTGTATAAAATGTTAAAGAATTTGTTTTCTGATGAAATTATGCTGTATCGTTCAAAACCCACTTATATTGAAATTTCGCACAGTTCAGTTTCCAAAAAAACCGCCATTGATGTGTTGTTAAATAGTTGTTACACAAATATTTCAATGGAAAATATTGTGGCTTTTGGCGACAATTACAACGATATTGAAATGTTAAAAGCGGTTGGTTTGGGCGTTGC
>JACUUQ010000176.1 GCA_014859175.1 Lutibacter sp.
TGTCAGCTGCATCAATACAAACTGGTCCATAACTTCCTGCATCTACTACTGGCAATGCATTTACAGTAACATCAAATGTGCAAGTTTCTGTTATTGGCGTTCCACTAGTTGGTGTATAAATAGCCGTGTAAATTACTTGTGTTGTCCCAACCGAAAAATAATCTCCTGGAATAGAAGTAGAAGCCACAGCCAAATTAATTCCGCCTGAGCAACCAGAACCAATAATTGTCGCATCGTAATAAATTCTGTCTACCTCAATTTGGTTACTAGCTCCAAGAGAGCCTAATGGATCGTCTATAAAACTAAACTTCAATCTATAAACGCCATTTGGAACATCCTCTGGAATTATAATTGTCTGAGTACTTGTATTTGTTATATCTGATGTTGTATAGGTATATTCAACTGTATTATCTGCTTTTAAAACTTCCAACTTCCATTTAAAGCTGCCAGAAGGGACAATCAAATCCATATTTATTGGAGTTCCTCCAGTATTATTAAAATATTGATAGGGCGCAATGAAATAAACATCTGAGCCAGATGACTGGAAAAGTCTTAGATTATTGGACCCTATGCGTTGAACACGGTTATAAGTCCAACAAGTATTTTGGCTTTCTGGTAAATTAAATTCTACAATAAATGAATAATCTTCACCTGGTAAAGTGGTTCCGCAAGAGAGTGAATAATCTGGTGGAGTCCAGCTTACAGTATTACCTAAACCTGTTTCATCAGCACAAACTATCGCCAAATCAGGCGGACAATTTGTTTCATTAATCGTACATGTCTGCGAATAACCAACCGTTGTCGAAAACAACAAAACTAAAAAGGTCGCTAAATTAATAAGAGTAATTTTTTTCATAATTTTTTTATTTAAATAAACATAGTATTGAAGCCCAAAAATACAGGGTCGCAAAAACGGTTACCGTTAAGCAATTAAATCATTATTTTGGGTAATCTTTATAGACAATGCTCCTTAGCATTACTATATGTGGGGCAAAAATTTATGAATTTTGTGGGGCACAACTTTCATTTTACACTACAAATGTAAAACAGAAATTTATGATGGCAATAATTGTAAATACTTATTTTTAAGCAACTTAGCAAACGGGTGATATTTATCAACAAATGGTATAAAAAAGCCCTTAAATTGCAAATGTTTAAAAGTAACATTTGTTACACAACTGCTTATTTTTATTAATTTTATGCGTTAATTTACTTATTATCAGTATTTTAATGAATAAAACAGCGAACAGCACGTTCCTAATTACAAAATAACAAGTTCTGCATAAATAGATAAATAAAAATTCTATTTTTGCAAACAACAAGATTTATAACTTATGACTAAATATGATGTTGCCATAATTGGCTCGGGACCTGGAGGATATGTTGCCGCAATACGTTGCGCACAATTGGGATTAAAAACTGCCATAATTGAAAAATACAGCACTTTGGGCGGCACTTGTTTAAATGTGGGCTGCATTCCGTCGAAAGCATTGCTGGATTCTTCGCACCATTATTATGATGCCACCAAACATTTTGCCACACACGGAATTGAAGTATCCGGTTTGAAAATTGATTTTGAACAAATGATTGCCCGTAAAAAAGAAGTTGTTGACCAAACATCAGGCGGCATCAATTTTTTGATGGACAAAAATAAAGTCACCGTTTTACAAGGTGTTGGCAGTTTTGCCGATTCCACTCATATTACTATATCAAAAACCGACGGAACTTCAGAAAAAATTGAAGCTGCAAACATCATTATTGCAACCGGTTCAAAACCTGCAATATTGCCATTTATTAAAATGGACAAAAAAAGAATCATCACTTCCACAGAAGCTTTGAGCCTGAAAGAAATTCCGAAACATCTAATTGTTATCGGCGGTGGCGTTATCGGGTTGGAGCTGGGTTCTGTTTATGCTCGTTTGGGTTCCGAAGTTTCTGTGATTGAATATATGCCAACCATTACGCCGGGAATGGATGCCATGCTTTCTAAGGAATTGCAAAAATCTTTAAAAAAGCAAGGACTTAAATTTTTTACGGGCCACAAAGTGACTTCCGCAGTGAACAACGGAAAAGAAGTTGTGGTGATTGCTGAAGACAAAAAAGGGAATCCGGTTGAATTTAAAGGAGATTACACGTTGATTTCTGTAGGAAGAAAACCCTATACCGATGGATTGGGCTTGGAAGCTGTTGGCATCAAGGTAAACGAAAAAGGGCAAATTGAAACCAACCAACAACTGCAAACGAATGTTACAAACATTTACGCCATTGGCGATGTGGTAAAAGGCGCTATGCTGGCCCACAAAGCCGAAGAAGAAGGTACTTTGGTTGCGGAATTGATTGCCGGACAAAAACCGCATATCGATTACAATTTAATTCCGAATGTGGTGTATACCTGGCCTGAAGTTGCCGCCGTAGGCAAAACGGAAGAGCAATTAAAAGAAGCCGGCGTGAACTACAAATCGGGGACTTTTGCGATGCGTGCTTTGGGAAGAGCCCGGGCAAGCATGGATACCGACGGAATGATAAAAGTATTGGCCGATGCTGTCACTGATGAAATTTTAGGCGTTCATATGATTGGCGCCAGAGCAGCAGATATGATTGCCGAAGCGGTTATCGCAATGGAATTTAGGGCCTCATCAGAAGATATAGCGCGTTCATCGCACGCACATCCAACTTATACAGAAGCTTTTAAGGAAGCTTGTTTGGCGGTGAATGATAGGGCGATACATAGTTAAAGCCCCCTAGCCCCTGCTTCGGCTCCGCTCAGCACAGGCTGAAAAAGGGGAATTGATATTGAAAAGAGGAAATTAATAATTCCTAATTGAAATTCATTTCTTTAATATAGTACTTTTTAGCTGTAAAATGGTTCGAAGAACAAGTTATAAATTTCAAGTAAAAGATATTTCCGAATTCAAAAAGCAATTGTTGATTTGGGCGCAACAGTTTGACATTGCGGTTTGGCTTGACAGCAATAATTACAATAAAAAATATTCAAACTTTGATGCTGTTTTGGCGGTTGATGCGATTTCAAAAATTGAAGCTTCCTATGAAAACGCGTTCTCAAAATTAAAAAAATACCAATCTGAAGTCAATGACTTTATTTTTGGCTATCTCAGTTACGATTTAAAAAACGATGTTGAAAATTTAACTTCTTCCAATTTCGACGGATTGCTTTTTCCTGATTTGTTCTTTTTTCAGCCTAAAAAATTGTTTTTTATCAACCAAAATAATGTTGAAATAAAATATATTTCAGCGTTTGAACACGAAATTGAAACTGATTTAGAAAAAATAAGAAAGTCAAAAGTTAAAAGCCAAAAGCCAAAAGCCAAAAATCAAATTAAGATAAAACTTCGAATCCATAAAGACGATTATTGCAAAAAATTAAACACGCTTTTAAGTCATATCCACAGAGGCAACATTTATGAAGCCAATTTTTGCCAAGAGTTTTACAGTGAAAATTCTGTGATTGATCCGGTGGAAGTTTACCAAAATCTGAATGAAATTTCCAAACCGCCTTTTGCGACCTTTTTGAAGTTCAATAACAATTATTTATTGTCGGCATCGCCAGAACGCTATTTAAAAAAAGCTGGTGAACATTTAATTTCCCAGCCCATAAAAGGAACCGAGAAAAGAGCAACCACAAAATCGGCCGACGAAAAACTATCCGTGGCATTGGAACAAAATCAAAAAGAACGCGCAGAAAACATTATGATAGTGGATTTGGTCCGCAACGATTTTTCCCGATTTGCAGTAAAAGGATCGGTAAAAGTGGAGGAACTTTGCAAGGTTTACACTTTTGAACAAGTGCATCATCTTATTTCTACCGTTTCTTGTTCCATAAAAAATGATATTCACCCAGTTGATCTTATAAAAAACACGTTTCCGATGGGAAGCATGACCGGAGCGCCAAAAATTTCGGCCATGAAAATTATTGAGGATTTGGAAGAAACCAAACGCGGATTGTATTCGGGCGCCGTCGGTTATTTTACGCCAAGGGACGATTTCGATTTCAATGTTATTATCAGAAGTATTTTATACAACGCCGACAATAAATATGTTTCCTATTCGGTTGGCGGCGCCATTACGGTACAATCAATTCCCGAAAAAGAATATGAAGAATGTTTATTGAAAGCAAAAGCGATGAAACACGTTTTATTAAACGCTAAATAATTATATTTACAAAATATGAAAGCTGAGTTACTGGAACATATCAACGCCAAATTTTCATTTTTAAAGGACAAAAACCTGCTGATTGCCATTTCCGGCGGCATAGACAGCGTTGTTTTAACGCATTTATTTCACAAGCTGCATTTTAAAATTTCATTGGCGCATTGCAATTTTTCTTTGCGGGGAAAAGAAAGCAATGAGGATGAAGAATTTGTGATTGCTTTAGGAGAAAAATTAGCGATTCAAACCCATACCATAAAATTTGAAACCGAAGCTTATGCCGAGGAAAAAGGAATTTCTACCCAAATGGCAGCACGTGATTTGCGTTATGGCTGGTTTCAAAAAATTGCCAAGGAAAACAATATCGATTATATTATCACTGGGCATCAAAAAGATGATGTTTTGGAAACTTTCCTGATCAATTTTACGCGGGGAACGGGGTTGGACGGTTTAACCGGAATTCCCGAAATTCAGGGAAATATTGTGCGGCCGTTTATGATTTTTTCGCGTAATGAAATTATGGTGTACGCCACCAAAAAAAAGATAGCGTGGCGCGAAGACCGAACCAATTCTTCCATCAGGTATGTAAGAAATAAAATTCGCCATAAAGTTATTCCGGTTTTAAAAGAGTTGAATCCGAATTTGTTGGACACTTTTCACAACACAATGGAAAATTTAAAGGGAAGTCAGCAAATTGTGAAAGATCGCATTCAGAATGTGAAAGAAAAAATCACCAAAATTCACAAAAAGGAATTGAATTTCAGCATTCCTGAAATAAAAAAACTGAGCAACCCTAAAATTTATTTGTTTGAAATTTTAAAAGAATACGGATTTACGGAATGGAATGATGTTGCCGATTTGCTCGACTGTCAAAGCGGGAAACAGGTTTTTAGCAAAACGCATCGTTTGCTAAAAGACCGCGAAGTGTTGATTTTATCGGAGATGCAGAAACAAGAAATCATCGACAACTATGAAATTGCAGAAAGCGACAAAGAAATCAGCGCGCCTATTGCCTTAAAACTGGAAACGGTCACCATTCCTTTCGACACCAAGAACCATCAGAATAAAGTTTTCTCAGCACTTATTTTTGACGATAAAAACACCATTTCCATTGATTTCGACAAAATAGAATTCCCGCTAATCTTAAGAAAATGGCAAAAAGGAGATTTCTTTTTTCCTATTGGATTGAGCGGCAAAAAGAAAGTAAGCAAGTTTTTTAAGGATGAAAAATGTTCGTTGATCGACAAAGAAAATGCGTGGCTGTTGTGCTCCAAAAACGAGATTGTTTGGGTGGTTGGAAAACGGATGGACGACCGGTTTAAAGTGACAAAATCCACTTCAAAAATTTTGAAAATAGGTACGAAGTCGGAAGTCTGAAGACGGAAGACCGAAGTTTGAAGTGCAAAAGTTTCAGGTTTCAGGTTTTTTTTCGTTTATTATTCATACTTGAGTCCGCCCTGAAAAGCTACTTTTGCTAAAAATTAGTTTTTTTCATTATTGTAGATTACTGATTTTCAGCAACTTCTCCCTTTAGGGTAGGGGTAAAATTTGTTGAAAATTGA
>JACUUQ010000010.1 GCA_014859175.1 Lutibacter sp.
AAATTATTTGTTTTCTTAACGAGTGACGCGTCACCAATGTTCACTTTTTTCACCCCTTTTTTAAGCGCATTGAAACAATTATGAAGCTTGGGAATCATTCCCTCTGAAATAATGCCGTCTTCAATTAGTTGTTCGTATTTTTTTAAATTGATATGTTGAATAACGGAATTTTTATCAGCAATGTTTTCCAGTACGCCTTTCAGTTCAAAAACATAATTCAGCGCCACGGCATAAAAATCACTCATAGCAATAGCAATTTCCGAAGCAATGGTATCGGCGTTTGTGTTTAATAATTGTCCGTTCTTGTCATGCGTTATCGCGCAAAAAACAGGCGTCACCTTGTTTTGCAGCAACACCGTTATAAATTCGGCATTTACCGCATCCACATCGCCTGCAAATCCGTAATCAACCTCCGCAATTATTCTTTTGTGCGCCAAAATGCAATTGGCATCGGCACCCGACAAGCCCAAAGCATTGCAGTTTAATTTTTGCAGCTGCGCGGTCATTTTTTTGTTCAGCAATCCGGCATACACCATCGTAACCACTTCCAAAGTCGCTTCATCGGTCACCCTTCTTCCTGCGATCATTTTAGGCTGCAAACCCATAGCTTCAGAAATTTCATTGGCCCTTTTGCCGCCGCCGTGAACCAATAATTTAGGTCCTTCCAATTCAGCAAAATCTTTTAAAAATGAAATTAAAGCAACTTCATCATTGATGATATTTCCTCCGATTTTAACGATATTGAGTGTTCTTTTTTTCATTTTTATGCTGTTAACTTCTCGTCTGCGCTCGAAGAGACGTGCTTATTGTCAGTGCGATTAATTTATTCGTCAGGTCGAGCGCAGTCGAATTATTCGTCAGGTCGAGCGCAGTCGAGACCCTGTTTTTTCCAAAAACACAAATTAAATACTTTCCAATATTTTCTTCAACACCAGTTGCGCGGAGAAGGTACGGTTATTTGCTTGTTGTATCACGATGGAATTTTCTGAATCTATGACCTCATCTGTAACAATCACATTTCTTCTTACCGGCAAACAATGCATAAATTTTGCATTATTCGTGAGCTTCATTTTTTCTGTTGTAATTGTCCATGCACTGTCCGAATTCATCACGCGACCGTAATCTTTAAAGGAACTCCAGTTTTTCACATACACAAAATCGGCGTTTTCAAATGCTTTCTCCTGATTGTGTTCTATGGTCGAATTTTTGGTGATTTCAGGATCCAGCTCATAACCTTCGGGATGCGTAATCACAAAATCCGCGTCCTGCATTTGCATCATTTCCACAAAAGAATTTGCCACCGCCTGCGGCAACGCTTTTGGATGCGGCGCCCAGGACAAGACCACTTTTGGTTTGTGTGCCGTTTTAAATTCTTCCATGGTAATGGCATCTGCCAAGGCCTGCAACGGATGTCCGGTCGCACTTTCCATATTCACCACCGGAATTCCGGCATATTTTTTAAAACTGCTCATCACAATTTCCGCCTGGTCTTTTTCTTTGTCCGTCAGCGATGCAAAAGCCCTGATCGCCACAATATCGCAGTATTGCGCAATGACTTTGGCGGCTTCTTTTACGTGCTCCGATTTTGAACCGTTCATAATAGCGCCCTCTTCATATTCCAATTCCCAGCCTTCACTGCCAAAATTCATCACAATCACGTTCAACCCTAAATTTTGGGCGGCTTTTTGGGTACTTAAACGCGTGCGCAAACTGTTGTTGAAAAACAACAGACAAATCGTTTTTCCTTCGCTGAGCGTTTTATGTTGAAGCGGATTTTTCTTGATTTCAATGGCTTCCCGAACCGCATTTTGCAAGTTTCCAAGATCATTTATGTTGGTGTAATGTTTCATTTTCGAGTTATTTTTGTGAAAACTGATTTATTTTGAATGGCATCAAGCATAAAATTATCGTTCAATCCGTTGAGTATCCACGTTTCAATATTGGCATTTTGTGCGATTTCCGCGGCCTCAATTTTGGAAATCATGCCACCGGTTCCTCCAGACGATATGGTTTTTTCAGCTTCGCTTTTCAGCGATTGTATGTCCGATGTTTCCAAAATCGTTTTTTCCTGATGGTTGTGCATGGATTCTTTGGTGTAAATCCCGTTGGTATTGGTGGCTATGATCAATAAATCAACATTTAATAACGCCGCTGTCAAGGCCGATAATTTGTCGTTGTCGCCAAATTTAATTTCGTCGGTGGCAACTGTGTCGTTTTCATTGATGATGGGAATGTAGCTATTTTCAACCAATACATTGATGGTGTTTACAATGTTTAAGGTAGATTGCTCTTTTTCAAAATCGGAATACGACAGCAAACACTGGGAAGTTAACAGTCCCAATTCCCTGAAACATTCCTGATATATCCGCATTAAATGCGGCTGTCCGATGGATGCCAAGGCTTGTTTTACGTTTATTTTCTTTCCGTTGCTTTCCAGTTTCACAAATTGTTTGGCAACGGCAATGGCGCCTGAACTCACTATCACAAACTCATAATCGTCTTTTAAACTGGCAATTTGTTTTGCGATGTCTTCAATTTTGCCCCTGGAGATGTTTTCGGTCTCTTTGGTCAGCACATTTGTGCCAATTTTCAACAATATTCTTTTTTTACCTGATTTGCCCATTTCCGTATATATACCACTTGTTAGTCACTAAATGTTGCAGTCCCATTGGACCTCTGTGATGCAGTTTGTCGGTGCTTATCGCCAATTCCCCGCCCAATCCGAACTGGCCACCGTCGGTAAATCGGGTGGAGGCATTTTGGTAAACCGCCGCCGAATCGACCGATTCCATAAATTTTTGTGCTGCCTCGTCATTTTTGGTTATAATCACTGCGGAATGTCCGCCGCCGTATTTATTAATTTTTTCTATGGCTTCTTCGGATGAATTTACGCTTCCCAAGACAATTTTATAGTCCAAAAATTCTTCAAACCAAACGGATTCAGCTGAAAAAGCGGAAGCATTTTCAAAAGTTGACATTACGGCATCGCCTAAAATTTCGACGCTGAATTCTGTTAATTTGCCAATCAGCTTTTTAATAAATCTTTTCTTATTCGGCAAATTTGAATTGATCAACACTTTGTCGGCCGCATTGCAAGCCGATATTTTTGTGGTTTTTGCGTTGAGAATGACTTTCAGCGCCATTTCTGCGTCAGCTTCCGCATCCACATAAATAAAATTATTGCCACGACCGCTTACAATGACCGGACAAGTGGCGTATTGCTTCACAAAAGCGATCAGCTTTTCACCGCCGCGCGGCACAATCAAATCCACTTTTTGGGTGGGATGCTGCAAAAATTCCTGCGTTTCAGTCCTGGTGTAATTCAGATATTCCACCCAGTTTGTTGAATTATTGTTTTCGGTCAAAGCTTTGTGCCACAAATCCACTATTTTCAGATTTGAATTTACCGATTCCTTTCCGCCTTTCAACAATATTTTGTTTCCCGATTTAAAAGCGATTCCGGCCGCTTCAACCGTAACATCAGGCCTTGATTCATAAATGATTAAAACCGTGCCGAAAGGCGCTGTTTTATTGGTAATTTTTAATCCGTTTTCGTGCGTAAAATGATACAATTCCATCCCTACAGGATCTACATCCGCCACCAATTGCTCCAAGGACAAAATCATTTCCTTAATTTTATCATCATCAACTTTTAAACGCTCTTGCATCGCCAAATCGTCGCCATGAAATTGCGCAACATCCTTTTTATTGGCTTGCAGCAATGCCGATTTTTCAGCTGCAATCAATTTTGCCATAGAAAGCAAAACCGCATTTTTTTGTTGTGAAGTCAGTGAAATGTTCATCCTAAAATTTCTTTCAATGCGTTTATAAATATATCGACGTGTTCTTTTTTGGTATTTAAAGGAGGTAAAATCCGCAACAGATTTTTATTGTTTGAGCCGCCCGTAAAAATATGTTGGTCGAAAATGAGTTTTTTTCGTAAATCGCCCACTTCAAAATCGAATTCCACACCCAGCATCAATCCTTTTCCTTTTACTTTTTTAATTTTCGGAACTGTTTTTGTCTCCTGCAAAAAATACCCATAAACTTCATTTACATTTTCCGTCAATTTCTCTTTTTCCATCACATCAAGCACCGCAATTCCTGCCGCGCAAGCCAAGTGATTTCCGCCAAACGTGGTTCCCAGCCTGCCATATTTCGCTTTTATTTTATCGGCAATTAACACGCCTCCAACAGGAAATCCGTTCCCCATTCCTTTTGCCGTCGTAATCATATCCGGCTGAATATGGTGGTGCTGAAAAGCGAAAAATTTTCCGCTTCTGCCATAACCCGACTGAACTTCATCCAAAATCAACAAAACGTTATTTTCATTGCATTCTTTCTGGACTTCCTGAAAAAACTCCGTAGTTCCTTCATCCAAACCGCCAACACCCTGAATTCCTTCAATAATTACCGCGGCCACATCACCTTTTCCAATTTCGCGAATCACCAATTCAATGTCATTCAACGGCAAAAAAGTCACCGCTTGCCGCAAATTTAAAGGAGCGTTTATCGATGCATTGTCGGTTACCGCCACCGCTGCCGATGTTCTTCCGTGAAATGCGTTTTTGAAGGAAATGATTCTGCTTTTCCCGGTTTCAAATGAAGCCATTTTAAGCGCATTTTCATTCGCTTCGGCGCCAGAGTTGCACAAAAACAAGTTGTAATTTTCACAACCCGACAATTTTCCCAGTTTATGGGCCAATTCCTGTTGAAGCGGATTGACTATTGAATTGGAATAAAAACCAATCTTGGTCAGTTGTTCGCTCAGGGATTTCACGTAATCTGGATGTGAATGTCCAATAGAAATAACGCCGTGTCCTCCATAGAAGTCCAGATATTTTGTATCGTTTTCATCCCACACATAAACGCCTTCCGCCTTTACGGGCGTTACGTTGTATAGCGGATAAACATCAAATAATTCCATTTTTTATGTTTTAAATCTGACTTATTTTTTCAAACGAGGTGATCAATCCTTTTATTAAAGACGAACTCAATCCCTGATGCTCCATTTCGTTCAGACCTTCAATGGTACAGCCACTTGGCGTAGTCACTTTGTCTATTTCCTGCTCGGGATGATTGCCCGATTGTATCAACAAACTCGCCGCTCCCAAACAGGTATGCATTGCCAATTCCTGCGCTTCTTTGGCGTCAAAACCTAATTGAATGGCGCCTTGCGACGTTGCGCGAATCAACCGCATCCAAAAAGCAATGCCGCTGGCGCAAATCACTGTGGCCGATTGCATGAGTTTTTCTTCAATACAAAGCGTTTTTCCTAAGGAATTAAAAATGGTTTTGGCTTGCTCTATATTTTCCATCCCTTTCATGTTCGCGCTGATGCAAGTCATAGATTTCCCAACAGAAATTGCCGTATTAGGCATCGTCCTGATTATTGGGGTTTCTGAACCCAAAAAACTTTCCAATTCCTCAATCCGCCTGCCGGTTACTGTTGAAATAATGGTGTGTTTTTTCGGATTCACAACTTCTTTTATTTCATCCAAAACATTTTTTAGTTGGTTTGGCTGAACCGCAATAATGACCACATTTGAGGAACGAACCGCTTTTTTATTGTCCGTAGAAATTTTAACATTCGGCAGCTTTCCCCATGAACTTAGCGAGGAAATATCACGCTTGGTCAAGTACAAATTCTTCACTTTGAAATCTTTTTGCGTTAAAATCCCGATGGCTATTGAATAACCCAAATTTCCTGCGCCAATAATTGCTATTTTCATTTGATTAATTTTATTGTTTTTTATCTGGTCAAATATGTTCGCAAATAGAGATTCTTCTTATAAAGAAATTTTTTCTTTGCTCGGTTCATTTGTTCATTTACTTGCTTTAATTCTAATAATTACAGCAATTCACATATTGTTATTTTGGGCGTTTCCCGCCGAAAAGGCGGGTCGGGCTTTCCGTTACAATCTTTTTTAATTCGCCGAAAAGGCGAATCAAAAAAGGATTTTCACTGTAATCCCTAACGCAAATACTGTTATAATTAGAACTTTCCACTTGTTTTTTATCTTTTAAAATGCTGATGCTTTTAAATTCAACCCTTCGGTTTCATGCAACCCAAGCATTAAATTCATATTTTGAATGGCTTGTCCCGAAGCGCCTTTCAATAAATTGTCGATTACCGAAGTAATTAACAGCGTGTTATTGTGTTTTTCCAAATGAATAAAACAATTGTTGGTGTTCACCACCTGTTTTAAATGAATGGGCACTTTTGAAATATGGGTAAACGGCGTATCTTTATAGAAATCTTCATACATCGCAAAAGCAGTTTCGATAGTTCCTTCAAACTTTAAATACAAAGAAGCAAAAATTCCCCTGCTGAAATTTCCCCTGTTCGGAATAAAAAATAATTCCTCCGAAAAATTTGGCTGCAATTGCAGCAAGCTTTCTCCAATTTCGCCCAAATGCTGGTGCGTAAAGGCTTTGTAAACAGAAAAATTATTGTCCCGCCAGCTGAAATGCGTTGTTTCACTTTGCGAAACTCCGGCCCCCGTTGAACCGGTGGTTGCGTTGATGTGCACAGCGTTGGTCAGTAAATGATGTTTTGCCAAAGGCAATAAGGCCAATTGAATAGCCGTTGCAAAACAGCCCGGATTTGCAATGTATTTGGCCGATTTAATTTTGTCTTTTTGAAGTTCGGGTAAACCGTAAATATATTCATTTCCCTGAAAAACGGCATCGTTTTCTAGCCTAAAATCGTTGCTTAAATCGATAATTTTGGTGTATTTGGAAAACTGATGCTGTTCCAAAAACTTTTTGGAATTTCCGTGGCCCAGACATAAAAACAACACATCCACATTTTCATTTACCTTATCCGTAAATTTCATGTCCAGCGAACCCAATAAATCCTGATGAACCGCATGTATATCATTGCCGGCATTTGAAGTGCTGAACACAAAATCCAGTGCCACTTCGGAATGGTTCACCAACAACCTGATCAACTCCCCTGCGGTATAACCCGCGCCGCCTACAACTCCTGCTTTAATCATAATTCTGAATTTACGCTGTGATAAATTTTTGTGGCATTTCCCACTATTTTAATAAAGCCCTTGGCATCATCTGCTGTCCAGTCTTTATTGATTTCTCCGTACACCCCAAATTTCGATTTCATTAAATCGTGTTTGGATTCAACACCATTGATACTGAAATGATAAGGTTTTAAAGTTACGAAAACTTCTCCCGAAACGGTTTTTTGTGAATCGGTTAAAAAAACTTCAATATTTCGCATTACGGGATCAAAATATTGGCCTTCGTGCAACAACATTCCGTACCAATTTCCCAATTGCTCTTTCCAATATTGCTGCCATTTAGACAACACGTGTTTCTCTAACGTATGATGCGCTTTTATGGTAATTAAAGCAGCGGCAGCTTCAAAACCAACCCTTCCTTTAATGCCAATAATGGTGTCGCCCACATGAATATCCCTGCCAATGGCGTATTTTGAAGCGATGGCTTCCAATTTTAGGATGTTATTGACCGGTGAATCAAAATCATTGTTAAATCCAACCAATTCCCCTTTTTCAAAATGAAGTTTTACCTCAACCGGTTCTGTTTTTTCCAATTGGCTCGGATAAGCGATTTCCGGCAACGTTTTATCGGAAGTTAAGGTTTCCACACCGCCAACACTGGTTCCCCAAATTCCTTTATTGATGGAATATTTTGCCTTTTCCCAGGAATAGTCAACGCCTTGTTGTTTCAGGAATTCAATTTCTTCCTGTCGCGACAGTTTTAAATCTCTTATGGGCGTAATTATTTCAATTTCCGGCGCCAAAATCTGAAAAATCATATCAAATCGCACCTGGTCATTTCCTGCGCCCGTACTTCCGTGGGCAACATATTTTGCCCCAATTTGCTTGGCATACTCAACCACTTCTATGGCCTGAAAAACCCTTTCGGCACTTACGGAAAGCGGATAGGTATTGTTTTTTAAGATATTTCCAAAGACCATATATTTGATGGCTTTTTCGTAAAATTCCTCCAGAATATTTTTATTGGTATGGGAAAAAACACCCAATTCGTAAGCGCGTTTTTCTACAGCTGATAACTCATTTTCTGAAAATCCGCCAGTATTCACTAGTACGCTGTGCACTTCTAAATGCAATTCATTTTTTAAATATTTTACGCAAAACGAAGTGTCTAAACCTCCGCTGTATGCCAATACTACTTTTTCCATGATTTTAAATTTTAATGTCTATAACAAAACTTTTGAACGGACAGGTCGCGACCTGTCCCTACTTTTTTTTAAGAAATAATGCTTGTTTAATTTTTTTCAATCGTGATAACACTTTTGAATCATACTTATGCTGTTTGGTGTTCTTTTGATGATTTGGATCGTACAACATCCCGGTGCACAAGCACATTTTTCGTTCTGTTCTTGATAAAATATCGAAATTTTTGCAGGTTCTGCAGCCATTCCAAAAATCTTCATCTGTTGTCAGTTCAGAAAAAGTAACCGGCTGATAGCCCAATTCATAATTAATTTTCATCACTGCAAGTCCGGTGGTAATTCCAAAAATTTTTGCTTTCGGATACAATTCTTTTGAATGTTCCAAAATCCGCTTTTTAATTTCCTTCGCCAAACCTTGATTTCTGAAATCGGGATGTACGATGAGTCCGGAATTCACCACAAATTCGCTGTCACTCCAAACCTCAATATAGCAAAAACCGGCAAATTCATTATTATGTGTTGCAATTACAGCATGGCCGGTACTTATTTTTTTGATAATATATTCCGGGGTTCTTTCGGCAATACCCGTACCTCGAACCTTTGCTGATTCTTTTATGGTTTCACAAATTAATTCGGCATATTTAATATGCGATTGATTAGCGATGACAACTTTCATTGGCTTTATTGTTAAATTTAGGATTGAAATTCTATGTTTTCTAAAGGGGAAAACGAACGCATCATTTTCAAAAAGTCTTATGCCCTCAAGGGGCGGATACGCAAAATAACACGAACAGGCATACTTTCTGAAATTGATAAAATCAGTTTAAAAAATGGTGTTATGTTAAAAAAGTTTTGCAAAATGTAAAGAAAAAATGAAAATTAATAACTGCTTTTTATTGGGTAGAATTAGCGCATACGGCGGCGTAAGCCGGAAAGGCGACTGGGTATTCTTGCAGTGATATTTGAATTGTATATTTTCATCGGGGCGAAATTAACTAAAAAATAAATGCGAATTGAAACTTGTTATATAATTAACAAAACTTTGGTTTAAACTGTTCAAATTTAACAATTGGGTTTATTTGATTTTAATGTCAATCTAAAAAAATATGATTTTGCGCTATAGCACTCATTTTTTAACCGCAAAGCCAAAGTTTTAAACAAAGTTCACAAATGGCTAATATTTCTTTGTGCAACTTGGTGGCTCTCCGTGAAACTTAGTGTAATTATAAGCTATGACACAGAGATTCACAAAGCAAAAAAACAAAGATTCACAGAGTTCAACGGTAAAAAAATTTAACTTATTCAATTTAACCGCAGGGGCCGCAAGGTTTTTTCGCTAGGAACGCAAAGCTGTAATAAAATTATTTACATTTTGCGAATATAGCGCCCATTTTACGAGCATTGCGGTTAAACTGAGTTTTTGCTGTTATCAGCCAAATTCCTTAAATAATCTTGGTCATTGCGGTCATAGATTCCCGTAAATCATAACCTACCAATTCAATGGCGTGAAACCTGATGGCTTCATTGATTTCTATCAATTCCTTGTTGTCAACGCCATTGTCTTTTCCTTCGCCATATTTTTTGCCAATCACGTCGGTATCAATTTTCTTCATAAAATCGGCCAATAAAGGTTTGCAGGCATGGTCAAATAAATAGCAACCGTATTCGGCAGTGTCTGAAATGATTCTGTTCATTTCAAACAATTTTTTGCGCGCAATGGTATTGGCAATTAACGGCGTTTCGTGAAGCGATTCATAATAAGCCGATTCCTCTTTGATGCCGGATTCTGTCATCGTTTCAAAAGCCAGTTCCACTCCCGATTTAACGAATGCTACCATTAAAACGGCATTGTCAAAAAATTCCTGCTCCGTAATTTTCATCGTTCCCGCAGGCGTTTTTTCGAAAGCTGTTTCGCCTGTTGCCGCTCTCCAGGCCAATAAATTTTTATCGTCATTCGCCCAATCTTCCATCATTGTCTTGGAAAATTCACCGCTCATAATGTCGTCCATATGTTTTTGGAACAGCGGACGCATAATTTCTTTTAATGCTGATGAAAGTTTAAATGCTTTCACTTTTGCCGGATTCGACAAACGGTCCATCATATTGGTGATACCGCCGTATTTCAATGCTTCGGTAATCACTTCCCAACCATATTGAATCAGTTTTGAAGCATAACCTGGGTCAATTCCTTTTTCAGTCATTTTATTGAAGGACAAAATAGAACCTGTTTGCAACAATCCGCATAAAATGGTTTGTTCGCCCATCAAATCCGATTTCACCTCAGCCACAAAAGAGGAATGCAACACCCCGGCTTTATGTCCGCCCGTAGCCGCGCAATACGCTTTTGCATACTCAAATCCGTCTCCGTTAGGGTCGTTTTCCGGATGCACCGCAATCAATGTCGGCACGCCGAATCCGCGTTTGTATTCTTCTCGAACTTCAGAGCCGGGCGATTTTGGCGCCACCATAATTACCGTAATGTCTTTGCGGATTTGCATCCCTTCTTCCACAATATTGAATCCGTGGGAATAAGAAAGGATCGCGCCTTTTTTCATTAAAGGCATAATGGCCGAAACCACGCTTGTATGCTGTTTGTCAGGCGTTAAGTTGATCACCAAATCTGCTGTAGGAATCATTTCTTCATAAGTTCCCACCTTAAATTTGTTATCTGCCGTATTTTTATAGGACTGACGTTGTTCTTTGATTGCTTCCGGGCGTAAGGTGTATGAAACATCCAATCCGGAATCTCTCATATTTAATCCTTGGTTAAGCCCTTGCGCGCCGCAACCAACGATCACTATTTTTTTACCTTCCAGTTTTTTTACGCCATCTTCAAATTCTGAGGAATCCATAAATTCACAAATTCCCAATTGTTGTAATTGTAAACGCAACGGAAGCGTGTTGAAATAATTTGCCATTTTTAATATGTTATATGTTATTTTTTATTTGTTAAATGTTGTACTTTTTTCCTATCCCCAGCCCTACTAAGGAAAGGGAGTTCGTTATGAATTTATAAAGAAATTTAACTTTTTGAACGGACAGGTCGCGACCTTTCCCTACGGGGTTATTTCTTTCAATACTTCTGATATTGCCATTCTTGGCCTTGAAATCGCGATTCGCCCGGAACGGACAAATTGCAATAATCCAAAGGGTTTCAATTTTTGGTACATATTGTCGATATCTTCTTTTAATCCGGAAGCCTCAATCACAAAATAACGTTCGGTGATGGCAATGATATGGGCTCTTCTGAATTTCAATTTATTCTGAATATTTTCATCATATAAATGTTCCGATGAAATTTTAAACAAGGCCGTTTCATGATAAATGATTTCCTCTTCGGTATGGAAAAATGCGCCAATCACTTCTATTTGCTTTTCTAGTTGAAGAACCACTTTTCTGATGAGCGTTTCCGGCACAATCACCACAAACGTAAATCGGTGCACATGGTCAATTTCCGATTCGGAAACAGTCATGCTTTCGATATTTATATGTCGTTTTAAAAATATGGCCGACAAACGGTTCAATATTCCTATATTATTTTCGGTATAAACCGATACTGTATAATTCTTTTTTTCTTCCATAACTAACTCAATCTTATATCGGAAACACTTGCTCCTGTTGGTATCATTGGAAACACGTTGCTTTCCGGTTCAATCACCACTTCCAAAAAATAAGCTTCTTTTGAATCTGTCATTTTTTTGATGGCCGCAGCCAAATCTTTTCGTTTTGAAACCCTGTTGGCTTCAATGCTGTATCCTTCGGCAATTTTCACAAAATCGGGATTTGTCATTACCGTTGAAGCATAACGACGGTCGAAAAACAATTCCTGCCACTGTCTTACCATTCCTAAAAAACTGTTATTCAAGACAACAATTTTTACGGCTGCTTTGGTTTGAAGGATGGTTCCCAATTCCTGTATGGTCATTTGATATCCGCCATCGCCAATAATGGCAATAACTTCACGTTCTGGTGCACCCATTTTTGCGCCGATGGCCGCCGGCAAGGCAAATCCCATTGTTCCCAATCCGCCCGAAGTGACATTGCTTCTGGTTTTGGTGAATTTTGCATAACGCCAAGCAATCATCTGGTGCTGGCCAACATCAGAAACGATCACCGCTTCACCTTTGGTTTCTTTATTGATTTCTGCCAAAACCTCACTCATCGTCAGGCCTTCTTTGGTTGGATATAATTGGTCGTTAATCACGGTTTCCTTTTCAATTTCATACAATTTATGAAATTCTTTCATCCATTCACTATGATCTCCTTTGTTCACAAATTGCATAATTTCCACCAAAGATTCTTTTACGGTTCCCAAAACAGCCACATCGGTTTTTACGTTTTTGTCCACTTCTGCAGGGTCAATTTCAAAATGGATAATTTTTGCCTGTTTGGCATACGTGTTTAAATTTCCTGTTACGCGGTCATCGAAACGCATTCCGATGGCGATCAACACATCGCATTGGTTTGTCAGTACATTTGGCGCGTAATTTCCGTGCATCCCAACCATACCCACATGCAAAGGATGGTCAGTTTCCAGCGCCGATAAGCCCAAGCCCGTGCAAGCTGAAGGAATGCCGGTTTTTTCCATAAAGTTTTTAAATTCATTTTCAGCACTGCCCAAAATCACGCCTTGCCCAAAAACAATAAATGGTTTTTTGGCTTGGTTTATTAAAGTGGCGGCTTCTTTTACTTTCTCTATGTTCAATGTTGGAATTGCCTTGTAGCTTCTGACTTTTATGCATTTGTTATATAAAAAGTCGAGTTCCCCAAATTGAGCATCTTTTGTAATGTCAATCAATACCGGACCCGGACGTCCCGATTTTGCGATGTAAAATGCTTTCGCAAAAACCTCCGGAATTTCACTTGCTTTGGTGATTTGATAATTCCATTTTGTCACCGGCGTAGAAATGCCAATAATGTCCGTTTCCTGAAATGCATCGGAACCCAATAGATGAGAACCGACCTGGCCGGTAATGCAAATCAGCGGCGTTGAATCTATTTGTGCATCGGCAATTCCGGTCACCAAATTGGTGGCACCGGGACCCGAAGTTGCAAAAACAACCCCAACATTTCCCGTTACGCGCGCAAAACCTTGCGCCGAATGTATGGCGCCTTGTTCGTGGCGCGACAAAACGTGGTGAAATTGTGCTCTGTATTTATACAATTCATCGTAAACCGGCATAATGGCGCCTCCGGGATAGCCGTAAGCCAAGGTGGAACCTTCTTCCAACAAGCATCTGATGACCGCTTCGGCACCCGAGATTTTCACCGATTTCACCGCTTTTATTTCCTGAACTTCTTTCTTTAATGTTTCCATCCTTTAAAATTTATCCGTTACACAACCTTCCGAAGCTGTTGAAACGATTTTTGCATATTTGTACAATATTCCTTTTTTATGTTTTGGCTCCGGCGCTTTCCATTGTGCTTTTCTTAAAGCCATCTCCTCCTGAGATAATTTTACATTGATGGTTTTATTTTTGGCATCAATCACAATGATATCGCCATCTTTTACCAGCGCAATGACACCGCCAGATTGTGCTTCAGGCGTAATATGGCCAACCACAAATCCGTGCGTGCCACCCGAAAAACGTCCGTCCGTTACCAGCGCCACCGATTTTCCCAATCCAGCGCCCATAATCATTGAGGTAGGCTTCAACATTTCCGGCATTCCCGGCCCGCCTCGCGGTCCGACATAGCGAATCACCACCACATCGCCTTTGGTCACTTTTCCGGCACCAATACCGTCATTGGCTTCCTGTTCCCCATCAAAAACCACCGCTTTTCCTTCAAACAAATCCCCTTCATTGCCGCTTATTTTAGCGACAGATCCTTCCGTAGCCAGATTTCCGTATAAGATTTGAATGTTCCCCGATGATTTCAATGCTTTTTCAGTGGTATGAATCACGTGCTGGTCTTCTTCAAAACTTAAAGGGGTCACATTTGCCAGATTTTCAGCCATCGTTTTTCCGGTAACTGTCATACAATCCCCATGCAACAAGCCTTTTTCCAATAAATATTTCATCACCGCAGGCGTTCCGCCGATGCCGTGAACATCTTCCATCAAGTATTCACCGCTCGGTTTTAAATCGGCAATCACCGGCGTTCTGTCGCTCACGCGCTGAAAATCTTCCAATGTAAATTCAATGTCTGCTGCGTGTGCAATCGCCAAATAATGAAGCACTGCATTGGTTGATCCGCCCAAAGCATTTACGACCGCCACCGCATTTTCCAACGATTTTTTGGTAATGATGTCCAAAGGTTTTAAATCGCGTTCCAATAAATTTTTAATGGCGGAAGCGACTCTTTCCGTTTCCGTCTCTTTTTCCTCGTTTTCCGCAGGAATGGAGGAATTGTAAGGCAATGCAAAGCCCAAGGCTTCTATGGAAGAAGACATCGTATTGGCTGTGTACATACCGCCACAGGCACCTGCGCCCGGAATGGCATTTTTTATAATTTCCCTAAATTCCTCTTCTGAAATCACCCCGGCAATTTTTTGTCCGAGTGCTTCAAAAGCAGAAACAATGTTTAATTTTTTTCCTTGGTATCTTCCAGAAGCAATTGTTCCGCCATACACCATTAACGATGGCCGGTTCAACCGCAACATCGCCATAATGGCGCCGGGCATATTTTTATCGCAGCCAACAACAGTCACCAAAGCATCATAACTTTGGGCATTCATCACCACTTCAATAGAATCGGCAATAATGTCGCGCGAAGGCAGGGAATAATTCATTCCCGAGGTTCCCATAGAAATCCCGTCGCTAACACCAATGGTGTTAAAAACGAGTCCGACCTGATTTTTTTTATTGACTTCGGCTTTAATTTTATAGGCCAGATTGTTCAGGTGCATATTGCAGGGATTTCCGTCGAAACCGGTGCTTGCAATGCCTACCTGAGGTTTTTTCATGTCTTCATCCGTCAGACCAACGCCGTATAGCATGGCTTGGGCTGCAGGCTGCGTTTCATCTTGTGTAACTCTTTTGCTGTATTTATTTAGTTGCATTTATATTTGTAATTTTTTACTTCTGTTAAAATTTATTGATAAAACCTTGGTTTTAATCGCCGCTTAAAATAAACGGCAAATTTAAACCTGTCATTTGTTATGCGCCTTTGGCATTTGTTTATTTTACAGTATCCACTTGCTGTTAATTATCGTTATACTTCTGTTTTTCATTTAGTTAACCCTATTTTTTTTACAATGATTATAACATAAAAAAAAAACCTTCCCAATGTTGATTAGGAAGGTTTTTAAAGTTTTTTTACGCAAACTAAAACATCATCCTAACCTCCTTGTGAAATAATCACAGCGGCACGAATAGCGACGATATTTAGAATTACTTGGTTCATTGGAGGCAAATATGGGAAATAATTATTAAAAATCTGGCATAAAATGTTCGATTTTTTTGGTTCTTATGATAAAAACCAATACATTTAAAATTTGCATTTAACCGCAAAGAAGACTAAAAGAATTTTTAATGATGAATGATGAATTTTAAATTATCATTTTATATTTTTTAATAATTAATGTGAATTAAGGGTTAAATAGCCGTCGGCTTTAGCCAACGGATTAAAATATGTTCATATTAAAGGCTTTAGCCAAAACATATTTATTATTTTGTCTAAAGCCAATTTAAAATTCAACATTTGCCCGCCAGCTAAAGCAGGCGGCTATTAACTAAATCTAACCCTTAATTCGCGTTAGGGAGTGAAGTGAAAATCCTTTTTAATGGTTTTTACCGTTAAAAAGATTGTAACGGAAAGCCCGACCCGCCAGCTGGCGGGTAACGCCCAAAACTTCTGAATATAAATTATTGTAGTTATTGGCCTTAAACCATTTTTTTATTTTACCAGTTTTCCGGCTTTTTGGCGAATGATTTCTTCAATGGAAACATGCTTAATTTTGCTTTCCAGCCACGACAATATGTCCAGATACAAAAAAGCGCGTTTTTCATAAGGGTGATCTTCGAATTTTAGCAATTCACTGTGTAAATTAACAAATGCCTTGTGCAATTCCTGCGGATAAATGTTTTTTAGGTTTTTCAGGAACTGGATCATTTTGCGTTGTACCTGATGCAAATCGTTCATTTTGATCAAAAACTGATAGGTGGAAACAATCAGCTTATCAATATTGTCATCCAAACCGGCATCATAATGGGCCACTAAATTCAACACACGGGAAAAGCACAGCAAGTCCTCACGCATTTTTAGCTCTTTGTTGTCGATAATTTTTTCGAGGTAAAAAATGCATTCCTCGTTTTTGCCGGCGCCAAAATACATACAGGCAATTTTATAATAAAAAACCATGATATGATGCGCATCTATATTGCTTTCATATTTGGGGATTTCCTTCAGTAAAGTTGCCACAAAGCCCAAGCCTTTCGTAAATTTTCCCTCTAAAAAATAATAATTCAATTTATTTTGGTTGAAGTATAAAAACGCCAAGGTTTTGGTGTTTTCATTCAGCGTTATATTTTCGTTTTTAATATCAGAAGTTAAATGTTCAAGAACACTGTTGTATTTGGTTTTGTGCTTGATCAAATAAAGGGATTCCAACAAATAATTGACGCCTTTTAAATAAAATACCGGATTTTGGATTTTCATTTCCGGATTTTCTTCAAATAAATCGACCCATTTTTGGGAGTAACGGTAACTCAGCACAAAATCCTGCAAAATAAAGCTGTGCCACAAATAGGCCTGGTACAAAAACAGTTTTTCCCTGAAACCCAATTCTGAAAATTTGTATTTTGGCAACTTCTTTTCAAAATAGGCGGTCACTCTTTTTAATCCTGCATCGTCTTTTACATAGCCTTCTTTCAAAAACAGGCTGTACAATTGAAGGGATAAGTTCGACAGTTTGCTGATGCGCACATTTTTTAAACTCAATTCTTTTGCCTGAATGGCCAATTCATCGGCCCTGTTGCTCATGCTTCGCGTGATGTATTGCGATTCGATCACCTTTTCAAACTCCACAATTTCATAGGCCAAATTGTTTTCACCGGTGGTTAACGACAGCTCTTTTGCCTTATCCAAAATTTTCAAACTCTGCTTGTACAAGCCTTTGTTGTATAAAATTGAAGCGAAATCGAATTGCTCCCGAATATGGGCGCGTACATTTTGATGTACCGGATTAAAACGCAAACTCACCAAGATTTGTTTGTACAAGTGTGCTTTGGTGTTTGATATTTGTTGCTTTTTGATGTTGGTTTTGCTCAAAATCAATTCATCGTCATAAACAATTACTTTGTCCAATAAATTAAACAAGGCCATAAAGTTTGCCTCTGCATTTCCGCCCAATCTGCCTGCATACAGCTTAAATTGCCGCTTTTCCGATTTAGAAAGGGACTTCACCAACATAAAAAGCGCATCTTTTTGATCAATAGCCATTGTAACCAAATTATTTTTATTGTATTGAACAGCAGTATTTTAACTATTCAGTTTTAGGGTTGAATATAGTAAACCATCCTATTTACAAAAGTATATAAAAAATCCATACCCCTATTTTTGACAATCTATAATGTGATAAAATAAATCGAAAATGAGTATAAATAACGTTCAAATTTTTGACACAACCTTAAGAGATGGGGAGCAAGTGCCTGGCTGTAAGTTAAATACTGAACAAAAACTGATTATTGCAAACCGACTTGATATTTTAGGCGTTGACGTGATTGAGGCCGGATTCCCTGTTTCGAGTCCGGGCGATTACAATTCGGTCTTGGAAATTTCAAAAATAGTTAAAAATGCCACTGTTTGCGGACTTACCCGCGCAAACCAAAAAGATATTGATGTGGCCGCCGCCGCCCTGAAGTATGCCAAGCGTCCGAGAATTCACACCGGAATCGGCACTTCCGATTCCCATATTATTTATAAATTCAACTCCACGCCCGATAAAATAATTGAACGCGCCATTCAGGCGGTTTCTTACGCTAAAAAGTACGTGGAAGATGTTGAGTTTTATGCAGAAGATGCGGGAAGAACAAGCAATGAATTCTTGGCAAAAGTTTGCGAACAGGTGATTAAGGCCGGTGCAACCGTTTTAAATATTCCCGACACCACAGGCTATTGTTTGCCCGGTGAATATGGCGCCAAAATTAAATTTTTGAAAGAAAATGTGAAAGGCATCCACAATGTCACCATTTCCTGCCATTGCCACAACGATTTGGGTTTGGCCACAGCAAATGCCATTGCCGGCGTTCAAAATGGCGCAAGACAAATAGAATGCACCATTAACGGTATTGGTGAACGTGCCGGAAACACGGCTCTGGAAGAAGTCGTCATGATATTAAAACAGCATCCGTATTTAAATTTAGACACCAATATCAACACAAAATTGTTGTACGAAACCAGCCAGTTGGTGCAACAAAGCATGGGAATGATGGTGCAACCAAACAAGGCCATTATTGGTGAAAACGCGTTTGCCCACAGTTCGGGAATTCATCAGGACGGCGTTATAAAAAACAGGGAAACCTACGAAATTATCAATCCGGCCGATGTTGGCGTAAACGAATCTTCGATCATATTGACCGCCAGAAGCGGCAGGGCCGCATTGGCTTACCGAGCAAAAAATGTGGGTTACGACCTTACCAAAATTGAACTGGACGATATTTATCCGCAGTTTCTGCAATTTGCGGACCATCATAAAGAAGTGAACGACAACGACCTTCATCATTTAATGGAATTGAACCACATTCATAAAACAAGTATCGCTATTTAATTTTTTGTTAAAAGGCAAAATAAAACGTGTGCCGGCAACTTTCCGTAACAAATTATTATTATTTTTATCAGGCTGATATGCCAGGTCTTGAAATTAAATTTCTAATGGCCTTAAAAATGAAATACGACCCATGAAAATAAAAATAGCCGTGCTTTCGGGTGATGGAATTGGTCCAGAAGTTACCCAGCAAGCCATCAAAGTTTTAAATGCGATTGCCGAAAAATACGATCACAATTTCGGTTTTGAAAAAGCGCTTGTTGGCGCCAAAGCCATTGAGGAATGTGGCAATCCGTTGCCGGAAGAAACCCTGAAAATTTGTGCAAATTCAGACGCCATTTTGTTCGGCACCGTTGGCGACCCAAAATACGACAGCAATCCGAATGCGAAAATTCGTCCGGAACAAGGATTGATCAAACTCAGAAAAAGCTTGGGATTGTTCGCCAATATTCACCCATTAATTACCTATAATTCCTTAATTCACCGATCAAATTTGAAGAAAGACGTTATTAAGGGAGCCGACTTTGTGATTTATCGGGAAGTCACCAGCGGCATTTATTTTGGAGAAAAAAAATTAAGCGAAGACGGAAAAACCGCATCCGACAACTGCACCTATAATTCCGAAGAAATTGACAGAATTGCCCATTTGGCCTTTAAAGCGGCACGTATCAGAAGAAAAAAACTGACCTTGGTTGACAAGGCCAATGTGTTGGAAACATCGCGTCTTTGGCGCAAAAGAATCCTGGAGATTTCAAAAAATTATCCTGATGTAAAATTGGAATTTTTGTTTGTTGACCGCGCCGCAACGGAACTTATTTTAAATCCGAGACAATTCGACGTTATCTTAACCGAAAATATGTTTGGCGACATTTTAACCGATGAGGCCAGTGTTATTTCGGGTTCTGTCGGCTTGTTGGCTTCCGCCTCGGTTGGCGAATATCATGCGTTGTTTGAGCCGGTTCACAGCTATTATCCTGAATTGAAAGGTAAAAATATCGCCAATCCGCTGGCTTCTATTTTATCGGCAGCTATGTTGCTGGATCATTTTAAGCTGTATGATGAAGCAGAAAATATTCGGGTCGCCGTTGAAAAATCGGTTGAACTCAACATTTCCACACCCGATTTAAACATCACAAACCATTTTTCGACCACCAGTGTCGGCAATTTTATCAGCGATTTTATTTTGGATGACGAAAATACGTTTTACAACAAACACAATATAGATTTGGGGCAATCGACCATCATTTAAGCCCCCTGGCCCCCTAGCCCCCAAAGGGGGACAGAGCGTTAAAAAAATGTTCAGTGAACATTTTTAGCGATAGGGCCAGCCGGCGCGGTGGCATTAAAAGTTAAATAATTAAATTGACTAATCGTAAATCTAATAAATTTTTTACCTTTATTTCTTTAATTCCCCCTTCGGGGGTTAGGGGGCATTTGTTTAATTTTGCGCTATGGAAAAACATGAACGTTTTATTGATGCACTCAACTACCGCAGATCTGTCAGGGTTTATGACGATGCTAAGGAAATTGACGATGACACCGTGAAAAAATGCATTCAGCAAGGCACTTTGGCGCCCAACAGCAGCAATATGCAGTTGTGGGAATTTCATCATGTGACTTCAGAAGATTTAATAAAAAAATTGGCCTTTGCCTGTTTGGGACAACCGGCGGCAACTACCGCAAAACAACTAGTGGTGGTGGTGGTTCGCAAGGATTTGTGGAAGCAGCGTGCCAAAAGCAACCTCCACAATATTCAGCAAATATTCGGAGACAAACCAAAGGAAAAACAAAGTTCCCGGGAAAAATTCGCACGCAATTATTACGGTAAACTGATGCCTTTTGTGTATGGGGAATTTTTGGGATTGTTTGGCTATTTTAAATTTCTGTTTTCTTGGATAACGGGATTTTTTAGGCCAACCTATCGCCAGCTTCGTAATTCAGATATGCGTATTGTGGCCCATAAAAGTGCGGCATTGGCAGCACAAACCTTTATGTTAAGTATGGCGGCGGAAGGTTATGACACCTGCCCAATGGAAGGATCAGACACCCTTCGCATCAAAAAAATATTGAAATTGCCTTTAAGCAGCGAAATTAATATGGTAATTTCCTGCGGTATCAGAAAACCTGAAGGCGTTTACGGGGAGCGATTCCGGATTCCTTTTGAAGAAGTTTACAAACATTGGTAAGTATGCCTATAATTAACCGTCAAACCAGCTTATGACAACAGCAGAAATTATTCAACAAATTATCTCAAACAAAAACAGGCCTCTTTTAAATTTCAGCCTAAAACTGAAAACCGAAAAATTTACGGATAACCTGTTTTATACCTTGTTTGATGCAGAAGCATGTGTTTCAACAAATATTGAGCATCTTGAAACTGATTTTAGGGAAGTTTACAGGTTGGCCTGTTTAATTAGGGACGGATCATGTAAAAAAATTTGGGACACTTTTTTGGCTAAATTGCCAACCATTCTGGAAAATTTAAATTTAGACGCGCAAGAAATCTTCGACAACGACCCCGCCGCAAATTCCGTTGAAGAAATTTATCTGGCTTATCCAGGTTTTTACGCCATAGCCATTTATCGATTTAGCCATGAACTATTTTTACTTAATACGCCTTTAATACCAAGGTTGATGAGTGAATATGCCCACAGCAAAACGGGAACCGACATACATCCTGGCGCCACCATTGGCAACTCATTTTTTCTTGATCACGCAACAGGCACCGTAATTGGCGAAACAAGCATTATTAAAAACCATGTAAAAATTTACCAAGGCGTTACTTTGGGCGCTTTGCAAGTCAATAAAAATATGAAAAACACAAAACGGCATCCAACTGTTGAGAATAATGTCACTATTTATGCCAACGCCACCATATTGGGAGGCAACACCGTGATTGGCGAAAACTGCACCATTGGCGGTAACGTATGGATTACGGAATCTGTTCCGAAAGATTCCATTGTTTACGAAACACATGAAACGAGGCTAAAACCAAAAAGAAAATAATGAAAAATCAAAGTCTGTTAGATTTTATAGGAAATACACCGCTCATAAAAGCGAATAAAATAGTAACAAAAGAAGGTGTTTCTTTGTACCTTAAATTGGAAGGAAACAATCCGGGCGGAAGCGTAAAAGACCGTCCGGCTTTTAATATGATCCGTTCGGCTTTTGAGCGAAACGACATCAAAAAAGGGGATTATTTAATTGAAGCCACCAGCGGAAACACCGGAATTGCCTTGGCTATGATTGCCCAGCAATTTGAAATAGCCATTGAATTGGTGATGCCCGAAAACTCGACCAAAGAACGCGTGCAAACCATGGAAGCTTTTGGCGCAAAAGTAACCTTAACACCAGCCGCAGACGGTATTGAAGGATCCAGAATTTATGCCGAAAAACAGGTTGCCGAAAAAGGGTATTATATGCTGGACCAGTTTGCGAATGCCGACAATTGGAAGGCGCATTATAAAACTACAGGACCTGAAATTTGGCGAGATACAGAAGGAGAAATCACCCATTTTGTGTCGGCTATGGGAACAACCGGCACCATTATGGGCACATCCACCTTTTTAAAAGAAAAAAATGCAGCCATTCAAATTGTGGGTGCGCAACCCGATGACAATTCAAAAATTCCAGGCATCAGAAAATGGTCACCGGCATTTCTTCCGAAAATATTTGATGCCAAAAAAGTGGATCAGGTGATAGAAGTCACTGAGGCAGAAGCCCGACTCATGACCAAAAGACTGGCAAAAGAAGAAGGCGTGTTTGCGGGAATGAGCAGCGGCGGATCGGTAATCGCAGCGCTAAAATTGGCAGAAACCCTTGAAAAAGGTGTTATTGTGGCTATTATTTGCGATCGCGGAGACCGTTATTTATCTTCGGATTTATTTGAATAACCGCGGTATTTATTACTTTTTATGATTGTTTGTAAGTGCCTTTTATTGTATTTTTGCACCTCAGAAAACCTTAATTTCTACGCATGAAAAAAATTCAAATGGTTGACTTACAAAGTCAGTACGCAAATATTCAAGATCAAATAGATTCAAAAATAGCGGAAGTTTTAAAATCCGCAGCTTATATCAACGGACCCGAAGTGCATTCCTTTCAAAAAGGACTGGAAAATTACCTGGGCGTTAAAAATGTGATTCCTTGTGCCAACGGCACCGATGCCCTTCAAATCGCGATGATGGGATTGGGATTAAAACCCGGTGATGAAGTCATTACTGCCGATTTCACCTTTGCCGCCACCGTGGAAGTGATTGCTTTGTTGCAATTAACGCCGGTTTTGGTTGATGTTGATCCAGTGGATTTCAACATTTCCACAGAAGCCATCAAAAAAGCCATCACCCCAAAAACAAAAGCCATTGTACCAGTCCATTTGTTCGGAAAAGTGGCCAATATGGAAGCCATTATGGAAATTGCCAAAGAACACAATTTGTTTGTGATTGAAGACAATGCCCAGGCAATTGGCGCCACTTATACCTTTAAAGACGGCAGTAAAAAGAAAGCGGGAACTATTGGCCACGTGGCTTCAACCTCGTTTTTCCCTTCAAAAAATTTAGGCTGTTATGGCGACGGCGGGGCAATTTTCACCAATGATGATGACTTGGCCCATAACATCAGGGGTATTGTAAATCACGGAATGTATGTGCGTTACCACCACGATGTGGTTGGCGTAAATTCTCGTTTAGACAGTATCCAGGCAGCCGTTTTAAATGTGAAACTTCCTCATTTGGACGCTTACAACAAAGCGCGGCAAGCAGCTGCCAGAAAATACAATTTGGCTTTCACCAATGAAAAAAACATTATCACGCCGGTAATTTGCGAAAATTGTGATTGCCATGTATTTCATCAATATACCTTAAGGGTTTTACATACAGACAGAGACGCCTTGGCAACTTTCTTAAATGAAAATGGCATTCCTTGCGGGGTTTATTATCCGATTCCGTTGCACTCACAAAAAGCCTATGCCGACACAAGATATGATGAAGCCGATTTTCCAGTTACAAATCAATTGGTGAAAGAAGTGATTTCGTTGCCGATGCACACCGAACTGGATGATCACCAAATTGAATTTATCACATCCAAAGTAATTGAATTCATAAACAAATAAAAAAACATGAAAGTACTCGTTACCGGCGGATTGGGTTTTATAGGGTCTCACACCGTTGTTGAATTGCAGCAGGAAGGATTTGAAGTGGTCATTATCGATAATTTATCGAATTCCACCATTGATGTACTGGATAAAATAACTTCCATCACCAACGTGAAACCGGAATATCACAACATCGATTTGCGTGATAAAACTGCGGTTAAAGCCTTTTTTGCCAACAATGCCATTGATGGGGTCATTCATTTTGCAGCTTCAAAAGCGGTGGGCGAAAGCGTGCAAATGCCTCTGGAATATTATGAAAATAATATCAGTTCTCTGGTGTATTTGCTGCAGGAAATGACCGCCAACAAGATTAACAATTTTATTTTCAGCTCTTCTTGCACGGTTTACGGACAGGCAGATGAACTTCCAATTACCGAAAATGCACCCATAAAACCTGCGGAATCTCCTTATGGAAACACAAAACAAATTGGGGAGGAAATCATAAAAGACACTACGAAAGTTTCCGATTTAAAAGCCATTGCCCTGCGTTATTTCAATCCGATAGGCGCTCATGAATCGGCAAAAATTGGAGAATTGCCTATAGGCGTTCCCCAAAATTTAATACCGTTTGTCACCCAAACCGCAGCGGGAATTCGGGAAGAATTGTCCGTTTACGGAAATAACTATCCGACTCCAGACGGCACCGCCGTTAGGGATTATATACATGTGGTGGATTTGGCGAAAGCGCATATCATTGCCTTGAAAAGACTCCTGGACAATAAAAATAAATCGGCTTTTGAAGTATTTAATTTAGGAACAGGAAAAGGAAATTCGGTTTTGGAAGTGATCCATACTTTTGAAAAAGTAACCGGCAAAAAACTGAACTACAAATTTGTTGACAGACGCGAAGGCGACATCACTGCCGCCTATGCAGACACCACAATCGCCAACAAAGAACTGGGCTGGAAAGCCGAACTTACGTTGGACGAGGCCTTGCTTTCAGCATGGAAATGGCAGTTAACGCTTAAAAGCTGAAAGTTAAAAGCTCAAAGTTGAAAGTTGAAAGTTGAAAGCTGACAAACCGAACCGACAAAAAAATTCAAATTTTAGTTTCCATATTTAGAAACTTTTTATTATCTTTGTGACGTTTAACAAGACAATATTGGGTGAAATATTTTGAGACACGATTTTTAGAAGATGCTGACAAATTTATTGCTGGACTTGACTCAAAGACCATCAAAAAAATCTTTTACAATATTGACCTTGCTGAACAAACGAATGACCCAAAACTATTAAAGAAACTTCAGAATGATATTTGGGAGTTTCGGACAAAATACGCAGGACTTCAAATCAGACTTCTTGCATTTTGGGATAAGACAGATAGTAAAGAAACATTAGTGTTTGCAACACACGGTTTCATAAAAAAGGTTGACAAAGTTCCAAAAAATGAAATTGACCGTGCAGTAAGACTAAAAGACAATTATTTCAATAACAAACTGAAAAAATAATATTATGGCAACTAAAGAAATCAAAAGTTATTCGCTTGCCGAAATGAAGGACAAGTATATCGGTAAAGTTGGAACGACAGACCGAGACGACTACGAATATGAACTTCGTATGGACGTTTTGGGCAAAATGATAAAGTCTGCAAGACAAGAACGACACTTAACACAAGAAGAACTTGGAAAACTTGTTGGCGTGCAGAAAGCTCAAATTTCTAAACTTGAAAGCAGTGCCAATAGTGCGACAATTGACACAATTTTAAAAGTGTTTAAGGCATTAAAAGCAGAGATAAATTTTAACGTAAAACTTGAAGACAACTTTGTTAAACTCGCTTGACAGCGTTAAAAGTTAAAAGTTTTTGATTATTATAAATCTCATCTTGAACTTGTTCAAAATGAGATTTATGCTTTTTATACTTCAACCTTTAAAATCCGACGCGCCGCCTGGCCCTATCGCTAAAAATGTCCACCGGACATTTTTTTAACGCTCTGTCCCCTTCGGGGGTTAGGGGGCCGACTAGGGGGCTTATTCCGCGCCGCAGGCAGTAACGGTTCTGTCAATTTTACGAACCAAGCCCTGCAACACTTTTCCCGGACCAACTTCTATAAATTCTGTGGCGCCATCGGCAATCATTTGCTGTATGGTTTGTGTCCAGCGCACGGGGGCCGTTAATTGCAGAATTAAATTTTCTTTAATTTCTACGGAATCTTTTACTGCTTCGGCAACCACATTCTGATACACCGGACAAATAGGCTTATGAAATATGGTGTTTTCAATAGCTTCAGCCAGTTCTCCCCTTGCCGGCTCCATTAAAGGAGAATGAAATGCGCCGCCAACAGGCAATTTTATAGCGCGCTTCGCCCCTTTTTCTATCATTGCCGCACAAGCTTTGTCGATTGCCTCAATTTCTCCGGAAATAACCAATTGTCCGGGACAATTGTAGTTTGCGGCAACTACAATACCTTCAATATTTTCGCAAACTTCTTCAACAATGGCATCCTCCAATCCCAAAACTGCTGCCATGGTAGATGCTTGGATTTCACAAGCTTTTTGCATCGCCAAAGCCCTTTTTGACACCAATTTAAGTCCGTCCTCAAAAGACAAAACCCCATTGGCCACCAAGGCCGAAAATTCGCCTAAAGAATGACCGGCCACCATTTTAGGCTTAAAATCCTTTCCCAAGGTTTTAGCCAAAATTACGGAATGCAGGAATATGGCCGGTTGCGTTACTTTCGTTTGCTGCAATGCTTCGGCAGTGCCTTCAAACATAATATCTGTTATGCGAAATCCTAAAATTTCATTGGCCTGTTCAAACATTTCTTTTGCCAACTTAGCGTTGTTGTATAAGTCGAGTCCCATTCCTGTAAATTGGGCTCCCTGACCCGGGAAAATATATGCTTTCATATTTTGTGTCGTGATTTAATTTGTGGAACAAAAATAAACATAATTTGCTATATTTTTATTTGTATTCTGGTAAGTTAGGATCAAACTTTCAAAATTCAACTATCTTCAATAACCTTTATGTCATAATTGAATGATTTTCTGTAAAATAAATCGGATTTGTTTGTTCAATCATATTGAAAATTAAAACAGTATTCTAAACTTTATTCATGTTTCTGTTCATTTTCTTTACTCACCATCTATATTGTTTTTTATAGGTATTCGTGAATCTCCTTCGTCGATTTGTCTTGCCCAAAGAAAACGAACCAAAAGAAAAGGCACTTTCTCGTCAGGTATTTTTTAAAGACCGATTGAAATAATCACTCTTTAAAAACCATATTTAAAAAGCTAAATTTTCTCCAAGGCTTCAAAAATTTTTAACGCTTTTAAAATATTATACTTACGATAAAGGATTTTATGATGCTATGTAAATTCATATTTTGACTTTTCAAATCTAAAATTCATCATTCAAAACTCACTGATTTATGTTGTCTGGTTTTTATTATTTTTTATTTCTTCTCATGTTTTTACACACCCCTCGCCCCAATGTCATTAAGTTAAGACTTTGACGCTCCTTTTTTGTCCTTCCGTAGGTACGAGGAATCTCATAATGGTTAGCCAGTTTGATGTGATTCCTCCTATGTCGGAATGACAAATATCCTTAACTTAATGACATTGCCCTTTGGGGGTTAGGGGGCCTATTTAATCGTCAACTGCACCTTGTATCCTTCGCTGTTTCTGATATTGAACACCGTGCCGTCTTCAAACAGTAAATACTGGCCTTTGATGCCCATCAGTTTTCCTGTAAAAACTTGTGTGTTATCCAAATTCAAGGTTTTTATTTTTGTGGGATATTTGATTACAGGATACTCGATGTCGGTGATTTTTCCGTTATTGGGCAAAAAATAAGGCCAGGCTTCGGCAGGAATGTATTGTTTTAATTTTTCGCGTTCTTCTATTAAATCAATTTCGGTTATTTCATTTTTTAACATTTTTTGCCAGCTGGTTTTATCGGCCACATGATCTTTTAGGGCAACTTCTGTAATTCCGGCCAAATAACGGTTGGGAACCTCCACAATTTCAATTGCTTTTGAGGCACCTTGGTCTATCCACCTTGTTGGCACCTGGGTTTTGCGGGTAACGCCCACTTTTACGTTGCTGGACAAGGCCAAATACACAATGTGCGGCTGCAATTGCACTTTCTCTTCGTAGTCCAAATCCCGGTCGCTGATGCCCAAATGTGCCGTACTCAATTCTGGTTTCATAATCCAGTCGCCCACCTGGGCACTTTCATAAAAACAATCATAACAAAATCCCTGTCTGAAAATCTTCTTTTCCTGGCCGCAATTCAAACACTGATAACCTTCAAATTGTATTTCAATATTGCGTCCCAGCAGCTGGTTCAAATTCAGAAAATCATTTTCCACTTCCAAATAATAGTTCACGGGTTCATTTAATTCCGTCATCATCTTTTTTAAAACAGTATGGTATTGCATCGTAATTTTTTAGTAAATTTAAAGCCTAAAGATACTTAATAAAATATGCCATATCCAATAGTTAATTCAATAATTTCCTGGTTTTTAAAAAAGCGGAAGCACCAAATGGAATTGTTTTTAAAGTATCCCATTGATGTTCAGGAAGAATTGTTGCGTAAATTGATGGAGAAAGCCCAAGATACAGAAATCGGAAAAAAATATCATTTCTCTGAAATTACCACCTATGCCGAATTTGCCGGAAATGTGCCAATTCAGCAATATGAATCCATTGAACACCTGGTTGAACGCACTCGAAAAGGGGAACAGAACGTGTTTTGGCCCACGCCCATCAAATGGTTTGCAAAATCGAGCGGAACCACCAATTCAAAAAGCAAGTTTATTCCCGTGAGCGAGGAAGCTTTGGAAGATTGCCATTTTAAAGCCGGGAAAGATATGTTGTGTTTGTATTTCAACAACAATGAGGATGCCCAGTTATTCACTGGAAAAAGCCTGCGTTTGGGCGGAAGCAGCGCCGTTTATGAAGACAACAACTCCTATTTTGGCGATTTATCGGCCATCATTATAGAAAACTTACCCTTTTGGGCCGATTACAGCAGTGCGCCAAAACAGCAAACCGCCCTGATGGGCGAATGGGAAAGCAAAATGAAGGCCATTGTTGACGAAACCATCAATGAAGACATTACCAGTTTGGTTGGCGTTCCATCATGGATGCTGGTGCTGTTAAACTATGTGTTGGAAAGGACAGGAAAAACAAACATCTTGGAAGTTTGGCCAAACCTGGAAGTCTATTTTCACGGCGGGGTAAATTTCAATCCGTACCGGGAACAGTTTAAAAAATTGATTCCGAAAGCCGATTTTAAATATTACGAAACCTACAATGCTTCTGAAGGATTTTTCGCCATCCAGGATGTCAACAATTCTTTTAATATGCTGCTGATGCTTGATTACGGCATTTTTTATGAGTTTATTCCGATGGACAATTATGAAGGCGAGAATTCCATTGCCATTCCGTTATCCGAAGTAAAACTCAACACCAATTATGCGATGGTGATTACCACCAACGGCGGCTTGTGGCGTTATCTGATTGGTGACACCATAAAATTTACGTCGCTGAAACCTTTCAGAATCAGGATTACAGGCAGGACCAAACATTTTATCAATGTTTTTGGCGAAGAACTGATTATTGAAAATGCAGAAACTGCTTTAAAACAAGCCTGCTTAAAAACCGGCGCCGAAGTTTGTGAATTTACTGTTGCCCCTATTTTTATGGTTGATGAAAAAAGCGGCGGACACGAATGGCTGATCGAATTTAGGACGCCGCCGGAAAACCTGAACTATTTTACGAAATTGCTGGACAATGCACTAAAATCGGCCAATTCAGATTATGAAGCAAAGCGCTACCACAATATGACCTTGAATATGCCGATTGTAAATTGTGCCAGAAAAGGATTGTTTTATGATTGGCTGAAACAACAAGGAAAATTGGGCGGACAGCATAAAGTACCCCGTTTGTCCAATTCAAGAAAACATTTGGAAGCGCTTTTAAAACTGGCAGAAGCCGTTTAAATTTTGCGTTCAATAACGTAATTGACCATAGTCAACAGGGAATCTTTGTAGGGTGATTGCGGATAGGTTTCCAGCAATTCCAAGGCTTTGGACTGGTATTCATTCATTTTTTCTGTAGCGTATTCAATGCCTCCTTTTGCTTTTACAAAAGCAATAATTTCTTTCACGCGTTTCTTGTCGTTGTGGTACTTTTTAACCGATTTTATCAGCCAGTTGCGTTCCTCTTTTGTGCAGGTATTCAGCACATAAATAAGCGGCAAGGTCATTTTTTGTTCTTTTATGTCGATGCCGGTAGGTTTCCCTATTTTTTCATCGGTATAATCAAATAAGTCGTCCTTAATTTGAAAAGCGATGCCAATGCGTTCGCCAAACAAGCGCATTTTCTCTATTTCTTCCGCTGAACTGCCTACAGAAGCCGCGCCAATGCCGCAACAGGCCGCGATTAAAGTGGCTGTTTTCTGGCGTATGATTTCAAAATAAACTTCTTCGGTAATATCTAGACGGCGTGCTTTTTCAATTTGCAGCAGTTCCCCTTCGCTCATTTCCCGAACAGCCACCGAAATCAGTTTTAAGATGTCGAAATCATTGTTGTCAATGGAGAGCAAAAGGCCTTTGGACAACAAAAAATCGCCAACAAGCACCGCTATTTTGTTTTTCCAAAGCGCGTTTACGGAGAAAAATCCCCGGCGTTTGTTGCTTTCATCCACCACATCATCGTGCACCAAGGTTGCCGTATGAATCAGTTCTATTACGGAGGCGCCGCGGTACGTGCGTTCTTCAAACCTGCCGCCTGAAACCATTTTAGCCACCAAAAAAACAAACATCGGACGCATTTGTTTTCCTTTTCGCCTTACGATGTATTGGGTAATGCGGTTTAATAAAGGCACTTTTGTAGCCATGGACTCTTTGAACTTGCTTTCAAAGAGTTCCATTTCTTCCAATATGGGTTGTTTTATTTGTTCTACAATTTTCATGTGCAGCACAAAAATAACGGTTTATTTTTTATCATTTTGCCCTTTATGGATAATTTGTTAAAAAAAGGTGAATTTGAAATTTAAAAGTTTGAATACTTAAAAGTT